>JAKQHR010000058.1 GCA_029557905.1 Verrucomicrobiota bacterium | reverse complement strand
GTTGAACAAATAGTCCCTAACCGTGCCGTCTCTGCAAACCAGACCGTATTGTTCGAAAAGCGTTTCCTGCTCGAAAGCATAACGCATTTTTTCTGACACAGCCTTTCGATCCGGCGCAGGCGTGCGGTCCATAACCGTCATCGAACTGATTTCCGTATTCGAATAACCTGTGACTTTCCCATAATTTCTGTTCCAGATCAGATATCCGCCCTGCTGATCCACAATGCAAAAGATGCCGGGAAGACTGTCGATGATGGACCGCATATAAACTTGGTCCTGGATCAAGGCTTCTTGGGCCCGCTTCCGGTCCGTGATGTCCATGATCAGAACGATGGTGTAGCGGCGGTTTTCCACCTCGATCAGCACCGCGGACGTCAGGCCCGTAATCACTTCTCCTTTTCTTTTTCGATAACGGAATTCCTGATTCAGGCACTGGCCGTCGCGCAGGAGCATCTCCCGGAATTTTTTTCGCCCCTCATCAGGCGCAATTCAAAATCCTATCTCGACGGTTGACCCGCCGATCAGTTCTTCCCTTCCAAATCCGGACTGCCGGCAAAACCGGTCGCTGATCTCGTAGATGACGCCGTCATCCAGGCTGGTCACCGCCGGGGAAGCCGGGCACAGGTGAAGCAGTGAGCGGTAGATTTGCTCCTGAGACACGGGAACCGGTCCCGGTGCACCCTGCAGGAGATTTTCCAGCTCCTGATTTCTTTTTTTGAGGGATTGGTTTTCCTTCAGGATCGAATTTATGTCCGCTTTATTCATAGTTTGATTGCGCCGGCGTTCCGGCGCCCCGCATCATTGAGGCCTGAAAAATGTCATTTCGAGGAGCGCGAGCGACGCCTGATGTCATTTCGAAAGAGCGAAGCGACTGAGAAATCTTAAGATCCCTCATTGCATTCGGGACATGGATTTCTCCCTTCGGTCGAAATGACAAAAATGGCCGTTATTCAAAGCTCTCTCATTGGCCTTTGAATTCGGGCGGACGCTTCTCCAGAAAAGACATGACTCCCTCGATGAAGTCGCCGGTTCCGGCGGCGATCCCCTGCAGCGAGGCCTCGCGCTCCAGCGCCGCCGCGAGGTCGGACTCCAGCGACCGGTTCAGCATGCTCTTGGTCATGCCGATGGCCCGGGTGGGCCCGCAGGCCAGGCGCTGCGCCGTCTTCATCGCCTCATCCATCAATTTGTCCGCAGGCACAACGTCATAGATGAGCCCCCACTCCAGCGCCCTGGAGGCGGGCAAGTCCTCGCCCAGCAGCATGAGCTGCTTTGCCCTGGGAAGCCCCACCAGCCGGGGCAGGAAGTAGGTGCCGCCTCCGTCGGGAATCAGCCCGCGCCGCACAAACACCTGAATAAACTTTGCCGTGTCGGCAGCCATCACCAAATCGCAGGACAGTGCAAGATTGCAGCTGGCGCCCGCCGCGGTGCCGTTGACGGCGCACACCACCGGCTTTTCCAGCGCCCAGATGGCGCTCACCATCCGCGAGTAGCCGAACGTGGAAATCCGCATGCCCAGGGGCGTGTGAGCGTCTTTCCTGGCGCTGCCCCGGCCGGTGAGATCGGCGCCCGTGGAGAAAGCCTTTCCGGCGCCCGTCAGGAGAACCGCGCGGATGCCGTCATCGGCCTGCGCCGCCTCAAAGAGATCTCCCAGGCCCTGCACCATGTCGTACGTCAGCGCGTTCATCACCTCCGGGCGGTTCAGCGTGATGACCTCTACATTCCCCTTGCGTTCAACGGTCAGTTCATCCATCCAGGGCTTTCGCTTGACACGCAGACGCCATGCGCTTATAGTTCATTCGCCCGGGCTGTGAAGCATGTTCAGATCTTCCACAAACCTCCGGGAGGAGCACAGATGGAACCATCGGCAATGAACGCGTTATTGCAGTCACAAAAGGCCTTCTTCCAATCGGGGGA
>JAKQHR010000044.1 GCA_029557905.1 Verrucomicrobiota bacterium | reverse complement strand
AGAAAAACATCTCTCTGGCCAGTGAAATTTTGAGCAAAAAAGCAATCGGGTGATCCCTTGGCGGAATCGTACGACATCGCGCTGGTGCGGGTGGACAACAGGCTGGTTCACGGTCAGATTCTGGAAGCCTGGGTGCCGTTTGTCGAAGCCAGGTGCATCATGGTGGTGGACGACAATTCCGCCAGCGATTTCTTCTGCGAGACGGTGATCCGCATGGCCGTCCCCAGCGACATTGAGGTCAATATCTGCTCCGTGGATGATTTTGCCGCCAATTACGCGTATGTCCGGGGAAGCGGCAAAAAGACCATCGTCCTGTTTGGCAGGATTGCCGATGCCTTGAAGGCCTACGAGCAGGGATTTCATTTTGAAGCGCTCAACATCGGCAATATCTATCACGAAGATTACAAAGTCTGCTGCGCGCCGTCCGTGTTTCTGTGCGAGCCGGAAATTGCGGACATTATCAGGTTGCAGCGGGAAAAGGGCGTGGCCGTCGAGGTGAAAAGGGTTCCCCGGGAGAAGGCCGTGGATATACAGGACGCCCTCAAAGCGTCCTGCGATTCGAAACCGTAGCGGGGGGATCGCGTGCTGACACAAATCGTCATCCTGTCCCTGGTCGGAGGGCTGCTGTGCCTGGACCGGATCTTCCTTCAGGCCATGCTGTCGCGGCCGATCATCATCGCTCCGGTCATGGGGCTTCTTCTCGGCGATGCCTACACCGGCCTCATCATCGGAGCGATTTTCGAGCTGTTCTGGATGGACCGCGCCCCCATCGGCATTTACATTCCCCCCAACGACTCCATTGCCTCCGCGTTCGCCGCCGCCCTGGCGATTCTGGCCGGCCAGTCCCTGGGCGCCGTCACGAAAGAACTGACGGCTCTCTCGGTTCTGCTGGCTGTTCCTTTCGGTATTCTGGCAAAAAAAATGGATGTCCGAATGATGGCCGCAAACGACCTTCTTTCCGACCGGGCGCTGGAAGCGGCCCGTTCACGGGATCTTCGCGCGATAGAAAACATGACCTGCCTCGCGCTGGGCCGCGCGTTTGTTCTTTATGCCGGCCTGCTGTTTATTCTCCAGGTGATTTTCATTCCCCTCGTGATTAATTTGTACCCGAAGCTTCCGGTGCAGGCAGGCGGCGCGCTGACCCTTACCTACTATTTTCTGCCGGTTCTCGGGACCGCCGTTGCGCTCAGCACCATCAAGCTGCGCGGAGCGGTTCCCGTTTTTTGCGCGATCTTCCTGGCGGCCGTCCTGGCCATGGACTATTTTCATGTCTTCTGACAAGACCGGACAGCTCTTCAGCGTTGATCTGATGAAAGAGGAAGATCTGCCGGAGATCCTCGCGATCGAGGCCGCGTCGTTTGTGACGCCCTGGACCAGGGGCATGTTTCAAGACGAGCTACGCCTGCCCCATGCCCAGTGCCTGGTGATCCGGGCGCGGCAGGCGGAGAAAACGCAGGTTGCCGCCTACATCATTTTCTGGCTGGTGGCCGACGAGGTTCATTTGCATAATATCGCCGTCCGCGGCGAGTTTCGCAGGAAGGGGCTGGCGTCCGGCCTGATGAACCTCATGCGCGACATCGCGGGGCAGGCGGGGGCGGACCGTCAGACGCTGGAGGTCCGGGAATCCAACACCGGGGCAATAAACCTTTACCGCCGGTGCGGTTTTGTAGTAAAAGGGAAGCGCCCCCGTTACTATGATGACACGCGGGAAGACGCGCTGGTGATGTGGGCGGAGGTCCGGCAGAATGGCCATCATGAATAAACAGATCACCATCGGCAGCGTTTCCGGAAATGACGAAATCCGGCCCGGCTATGTTTTGATGACGATTCATGTGCACCGGTCGTTTCCCGAACCCCGGCCCGGACAGTTCGTTATGATCCGCATCGCCGGTTTGCAGGAGCCCTTTCTGTCCCGTCCTCTCAGCATCTTCTCGTTTTCGCGCGGCCGATCGCATGGCCTTGTAAAGCTGCTGTACCGCGTGGCCGGCAAGGGAACGCAGATTCTCGCCGGGCTGATTCGTGGATCGCAGGTGGAAATAGTAGGGCCGCTGGGCAAAGGCTACACCGTGGATCCATCACGGGAAAACCGTGTGCTGATTGCCGGGGGCATCGGCGTGGCGCCTCTGTCGCTTTTGGCGCAGCATCTCTGCCGACTGTCGGGCCGCGGCGCAAATCCCGCTGTCGTGTATCTGGGCGCGAAGACGGCGGATGAGCTCGTGGGCCTTGATCAGCTTCACAAATATTGCAACAGCATTCGGGTCTGCACGGACGACGGCTCTTTGGGCGAGAAATCC
>JAKQHR010000023.1 GCA_029557905.1 Verrucomicrobiota bacterium | reverse complement strand
GGTGTGGACGGAGGGCGGGATGACCTGCGAGCACAGGGATTACCAGACCGTACTCGCGGTGCCCCACGACATGCCGGTCATCGGCTTCGACAGCCACACACCTGCGACGCTCCGGCTCTGGCGGGCGGAATGTCCGTCCGGATTTGATCTTCACTCCTTCAACAAGGGCGATTTTGTCTGCATGCTGCGTCAGAAAGAGCTGGCCGAGTCGATCTCCAAGGTGCTGTATCCTCAGGACAACCACATGACCGGGCGCATGCTGCGCCTGCGGCAATTTTATTTTCTGGCTTCCGCCACGATGCAGTGCATCGTCCGCGAACACAAGAAGCGATTCGGCGACGTGCGCACGCTGCCCGAAAAAGTCGTCCTGCAGATCAACGACCTGCACCCGGCGCTGGCGATTCCGGAACTGATCCGCATCCTCATCGACGAAGAAGGCCTGGGATGGGACGATGCCTACGCCATGGCCGGCCGCGTGTTCAACTACACCAATCACACCGTCATGCAGGAGGCTCTGGCAGCCTGGCCCGAGCATATCTTCCGGTCGATGCTGCCGCGCGTTTACGCAATCGTCGCCGAAATTTCCGAACGATTCAACGGGCGCCTCTGGCAGGCGTTTTCTCAGGATCGTGAAAAAATCGATCAGTTGACCATTATTGCCCACGATGAAGTCCGCATGGCCAATCTCTGCGTGGCGGTATGCCACAGGGTCAACGGCGTTTCGCAGCTTCACGGCCGGATTCTGAAGACGCGGACCTTCCGGGATTTCTACGTAATGTTTCCGGGGAAATTCACGGCCATCACCAACGGCATTACCCAGCGGCGCTGGCTGGCCGCGGCGAACCCCGACCTGTGTAAGCTGATCAACGACCATATCGGCGATAAATTTCTCCGGGACTACAGCGAACTGGAGCGGCTCAAGCCGCTGGCGGACAAGCCGCGGTTTCTGGCCGATTTCGCGGAGGTCAAGCGCCGCAACAAACTGCGTCTGGCCGAACAGGTGGCCAAACAGCAGGGCATTGTCCTGGATCCCGACTCGGTTTTTGACGTGCAGGCTAAAAGGCTTCACGAATACAAACGCCAGCTTTTGAAAGTGCTGCACATCCTGTTTTTGTACAATGGTTTTACCGGCGATGCTGGCTTTGCTCTGCCCCGGCCGGTGACGTTTCTGTTTGCCGCCAAGGCCTCGCCGGCCTACTGGCGGGCCAAGAGCATCATCCGGCTCATCAATGCCGTGGCCGCCCTGGTGGCGTCGCATCCCCGCACCCGGGATGCTATCCGCGTCGCTTTCCTGGAAAATTACAACGTCTCCCTGGCTGAACGCCTGATTCCCGCGGCGGACATCAGCGAACAGATATCCACGGCCGGGTATGAAGCTTCCGGAACGGGCAACATGAAGTTCATGCTCAACGGCGCGGTGACGCTCGGCACCATGGACGGCGCGAACGTGGAGATCTTTGAAAGGGTGGGGCAGGACAACATCTTTATCTTTGGCGCAGGCGCCGGGGAGATCAACCGGATGGAAACCGCAAACAGCTATCGTCCGAAGGATCTCTTTGACCAAAACGAGGATATTCGCGACGCTGTTTCCCGCCTGGTGGATGGAACACTGCCCGGCGTCGCAGCCGACCAGTTTCAGGACCTTTATCATTCCCTGCTGTTTGGCGATTACGATCGGGCAGACCGTTACTTTCTGCTCTATGATTTTGACGCCTACCGCGCCGCGTTTGAAAATGTGCTTGCCGCCTATACCGATGAACCGGCCTGGACAAAGAAGGGCGTGCTCAACACGGCCGGCGCGGGATTCTTCAGTGCGGACCGGACCATCGAAGAGTACAACCGTCAGATCTGGGGTCTCCGGCCCGTCTGATTTGTAAGACAGGACGCCAGCGATGCTGATCAACTACAAAAGGGAAATGATGCACGACTCGACGATGCCGGAATATCGCGATCCGGCAGGGGCCGTCGTTGCCGGCACAACGGTTGTTCTGCGCTTCCGGACAAAACTGGAAAATGTGGAAAGCGTTTATCTGTGTCTGATCGGAGACGGTTTTCACGAGGATCATCTGATGCGGCGCGAGGGCGATGCCTGGCAGACGGAAATCACCGCGCCTTCGATTCCCGATGTGTACTGGTATTATTTCATGGTCCGCGTGGGAGGAAGACTCAGTTATTACGGCGCGGCGGCAGGAAGAACCTGCGGAATCGGCGCCGTTTACAGCGCGCCGCCGCCCGCATACCAGCTAACCGTTTACGATAAGGGGTTTGAGGTTCCCCGGTGGTTTCAGAAAAGCGTAATGTATCAGATTTTCCCCGACCGTTTCCGGCCCGGCCGCGATTCGACGGCCCGGCAGGGGATCGCGTATCACCTTGCCAAAGGCCGCCGCGCCTATCTGCACGACTCATGGGACGAAGAGCCGCTCTTCACCCCGCTGCCGGGGGAAACGGCCTACAATCCCTGTGACTATTTCGGGGGCACCCTCAAAGGCATTGAGGCTTCTCTGGATTATCTGAAAAGTCTGGGCGTGAACGTATTGTATTTGAATCCGATTTTCGAGGCGGCCTCCAACCA
>JAKQHR010000021.1 GCA_029557905.1 Verrucomicrobiota bacterium | reverse complement strand
TCGGGCTTTATGGCGGCACTGGACAGGCCTCCATGACCTACACAAGCGCGGTGCTGAGCGTTTCGTCGTTTGATGACGGAGGATATGTCACGGGAACCGTTTCTCTGGTCTGGCTGGCTCGCGGGGCGGCAACGAATCATACCGTTCAAATCGATTTTTCGGCCAATGGCGGGGTAGCATGGACTACGCTGGTCACCGGAATTGACGCCACGCTGGGCACATGGACGTGGGATACCACCGCGCAAATGTCCACTCCGCTTGGTGTGTGGCGTGTTACCAGTATCGAGGAACCGCTGGTTTCCGATCAAAACGCCGTATTCTTTGCTGTTCGGAATGCGCCGTTCCATTTCTACGTGAACGATAACTCAACAACGGGCGATGTGTATACCCTTGTAAAAGGTTCGGATGCGTATTCGGGGCTGACGCCGTCCGAGCCCATGGCCAGCCTGAAAACGGTGATCGATACATACGACCTTGAGGCTGGGGATACGATTTGGGTGGATACGGGGACATATCCGCTGTCCGAAGACATTACTATAGGAACTCTGGACAGCGGGACGACCAATATCCCGGTGATGATCAGGGGCAGCACAAATGCAGTTTACGGCGGCAGTGTTCTGGACCGGCAGGTTCCCGGCGGAGGAACGGCGGGAATCCGTTTCAACGGGGCACTTGGGGTTGTGATCAAAGACCTCGGCGTGAAGCGCGCTGAAAACGGAGTGGTTTTTGAAAACGCCACCCGTGCCTGCCGGGCTGAGGGAGTGACTTCGTTTGACAACGGATCCGCCGGATTTTCGGTTTCACTCTCGAAGGATATTCTGATGCAGGGCTGCCTTGCCATTAACAATTCGACCTACGGCGTCCGCGCTTCTGGCGGTGTAATGCCAACCTCATATTTGTGGGAAAACGGCGTGATCTGGCAAAGCGGAACTGCGGTTTATATGACGAGCAGCACCGCAAACCAGTTCAGAAACAGCCTTCTGCAGGGCAGTGGTGCGGGCGCGCGAGTATATGACATCGGGTTGGGTGCTTCCCTGGTTTCTGACTACAACAATTTCGCGATCACAAACAACGCGATTCTTGTGGAGAAAAGACGATCTGCCGGCGGCAGCGAGATCCATAATTTTGTTTCATCCTGGGCTTTTGCCTCTGGACAGGACCGCCACAGCCTGAGCCATGTTCCGCTCTTTGCGGATGCAGACAGCTGGGATTTCCATCTGAAGAGCGCCCAGGGCCGTTATGAGCCGGGAACGGGCTATGCGACCAATGATGCCCCGGGAGTTTATTCGCCCATGCTCGATACCGGGGATCCCTCATCTGTCTTCACCAACGAAACGGCACCAAGGGGCCCGCGGATCAACATGGGGCTGTACGGGAACACCGGGCAGTCCAGCCTGAGCCGGACTAATGCGTGGCTGCTGGCAATTACCCTTAACGGGGCCGGCGCGATTTCCGGCACACAGGATATTTACTGGGCCTATGGCAATATTGATACCAGCGAGACGGTCAGGCTGGAATATTCGCTGAACGGAGGAATCGAATACTTCACTCTTGCCACCAACATCCCTGTATCGCAGGAGTCTGTTTCATGGGATGTGTCAGAATACAACAACACAGCCCGCGGCTTGTGGAAGGTGGTGCTCGAAAGCGATCCGGCAGTCTATGATGCGGTGGACAACGAGTTCAGCATCCGGAATCAGACCCGGATTTACTATGTCAACGATACCAATACTGCGGGGGATGTCTATGTTGATGCCGGCGCGATCGGAAGTCCGACCAATACCGGCCTGACGGCGGATTCACCCATGGACAGCCCTCTCACGGTTCTGCAGAATTATTCTGTGCTGGCCGGCGACTGGATTTATATTGATACTGGCGTTTATGTGCTTACCAATGACCTCAAGCTGGACATCCTGAACCGCGGTCAAAGCGGCATGGCGGTGCGGATTATCGGGAGCACGAATATGCAGGCGGGCGGAACGATTCTGGATCGCAGTTCGACCAACGAAAACTCGGCGGTGATTAAGCTTGAAGAGACCAGCTATATTGAACTGGAACATCTCCGGCTGACGGGTGGCGGCCGCGGCGTTTTGTTTGACAACAGCCTTGATTGTTCTTTGTCATGGGTTGAGGCATACGGAAATATAGGCAATGGATTTGACGTGCTGGCGGGATATCCGTACAGGTTTGATCACTGCCTGTCCCGCAACAACGGTGGCTGGGGCATCAGCGTGCAGAGTATTCAGGGCGAGGCTTTCTTCAATCAGGGAATATTGTGGTCCAACAGGCTGGGAAGCGCCGAGGCCCAGGCCGGCAGCCTGGCCATCAGCAACTCCATTCTGCACGCGGCGGGGTCCACAAATGCGGTGTATGGTCTGGATGAACTGGGCCGTTTCTATAATGACTTCAATGTTATTTGGCCGGTGGGGAAGGCGCTTGTTGGCAGAGATGTGAAGCGGAAGATATCCTTCAGGCGGCTTCAGGACTGGCAGAACGACAGGGACCAGGATCTCCACAGCCAGTGGACGTTCCCGCAGTTTGCGGATGATGAAAACGGCGATTTCCATCTGAAAACAGATCACCCGGAGGGCCGATACAGTACTACAGCGGGAGTGTGGACTTCTGATGCCGAAGTGTCCTGGGCGATAGATGCGGGAGCTTTTTCTGCATCATTCGCCAATGAACCGGATCCTAACGGCTCGCGTCTCAATGCGGGCTTGTACGGCAATACCTGGCAGGCCAGCAAGACCTCGACCAATGTGCAGTTCAGGGCTGTGACCCTGAATGACGGCGGCAGCATCAACGGGCCGTTGGCTCTCTACTGGCTGGTTATGGGAATGGCGACCGATGAAACGGTGCGGCTGGACTATTCATGGGATGGAGGTTTCAACTGGACCAATATCGCCACCGGCCTGGATCCTTATCAGGACGGTTACTACTGGGATCCTTCGGGTTATGAGTCGTCACCCAGCGGGCTTTGGCGTGTAAGCAGCGAGACGGACACCAACCGGCTGGATATTGTCGACACCAACTTCCTCATGCGCATTGGCTCGGTCAGTTTCTATGTCAATGATGCGACGAACGATGAGCAGGATGTCTGGTGCCTGGCTCCCGGTGATGATGTCAATACCGGGCTTGACCCGACTGTGCCCATGTTGACGATTCAGGCGCTGCTCGACACATATGATATTGCACCCGGCGATTTTATCTTTGTTGATGCGGGTTATTACTCCCTGGAGGACGATCTGATCATCAACGCTCTGGATTCGGGGGTGGCCACGTCCCGAGTGCAGATCACCGGCGCACCTCACCGGCTCACGGTATTTGACCGTGGCGATACGACCAATGAAACCACATACGGCATTGTGTTCAACAGCGCAACCTGTGTCACCATATCCAATATCGTTGTTCAGAATGCAGATGTCGGTGTGGATTTCTATCGCAGCCTCTCCTGCGCCCTCAGCGATTCGCTGATTCGCGACTGCGGACAGTCCGGCGTTCGATTCTTCCAGACAAAGTCCAACCTGCTCCAGCGCACGGTGATCACTCGCAGCGGGGACTCCGGCGTACAGGATCAGCTCAGTACATACAACTATCTTGACGGGTGCGTGGTCTGGGCCAGCGGGGCGAATGCTATTCAGGGTGTTAACAGTCTGCTCTGTGTGAGCAATTCGGTTCTGCATGCTTCGGGGTCCGACCGGCTTTGCTATCAGAATTCGACCAATGCAGTGTTCCTGTCGGATTACAACAACCTCTTTGTTGAGAACGGTGCGTTCTACGGGAAGAGTCCGTCTCCCGTTGGCCTGATTGGAGAGGGCATGCCTCAATGGATTCTCTATACCACTCAGGATGTGCATTCGCTGAGTTTTGACCCCATGTTTGCCGATCCGGACAATGATGATTTTCATCCGATGAGTCCGGAGGGGCGTTATGTAACGGGAACATTTGTGCAGGTGGATGCCGCATTCTCCCCGCTCATTGACGCGGGCAATCCGGGCATTGTTGTCACGAATGAAACAGACCCCAACGGCGGCCGTATAAACATCGGCGCGTTTGGGAATACGGCACAGGCCAGCCGAAGCCGGACGAATGCATGGGTTCTGGCCGTTTACGCCTCGGCGGGCGGTCGCGTTGCCGGCGGGGCTCCTGTACTGCTGACATGGCTGCAGGGGAATCTGGATGCCACCAACCGGGTGACGCTGGAATATTCGTGGGATAACGGAACAACGTGGACCAATATTGTGTCGGGGATTCCGGCCGGCGACGGGCAGTATCTGTGGGACGTGGATGAAGAAGAATCGGGCTCGCCGAAATATCCCGCCAGTCCCACGGCCCGCTGGCGCGTCTTCGTTGAAGCCGATCCCTCAGTTGTTGACGATACCGATGTGTTCTTCTCGCTGAAGGGTCCGTTCACCTTCTACATCAATGACCTGAACATATCCAATGACGTTTATACTGGCGCAGCAGGAAACGATGCGAATCTGGGGATTCTGTCGAATGCGCCCAAACTGACGCTGACTTCCCTGATACAGCAGTGGGATATTGAGGGCGGTGATACCATTGTTCTGGACACGGGCCTGTATATCATCTCCAATGAGGTTGTCATTACGTCCGCCGATGCGGGGAAGGCCGGGTCCCCCGTGCTGCTGATGGGAAGCACGAACGCCGGCGGCGCGCTTCTGTCCCGTTCGACCAATAACACCAGCCTGCTGAGGATCAACGCGGATCACATGGATGTGGCGGGCCTCTCTGTGCGGGGCGGGTTCCTGAGGGCTAACGGCAACAACCTGAATCTGTCCGACTTGAATTTGAGCACCGGCACGGTCGAGATCACATCTCGGTCTTCGACGGTAACCCGCGTGACTCAAGTCGGCTCATACTTCCGCCTGCAGGGTAGCGCGGACATGGTGCTGCAGCGGCTGAACATGCGGAATGCCCGCTTGGAAACAAAGGGCAGCTCGGATATTCTGGTTGAAAACGCGTTGATCTATGGGACCTCCACCAACGCTGTGCTCGTGGATGAGTCTCAGCGGTTTACGATGCGCAATTGCACATTGTCTGTGAACGGCAACCAGTTCCTGCAGTCCGGCTCCTCGCTGTCGGAGATAGAGAACAACATCATGGTTGCAAATGGAGCAAGCCGGTTCTGCATTCTGCAGCTGGGCGGGGCTCTTGATTCGGATTACAATACGCTGGTGACCCGGAACGGAGCATGGTTCGGCAATGCCGAGGGACAGTGGGAGAAGCTGATCTACTGGCAGGATGAGTCGGGACTGGATGTCCACAGCCTGCCGCATGAGCCGCTCTTTGTTAATGAAGGAGGCGGAGATTATCATTTGCAGTCCTATGTCGGAAGCTGGAACGGGACAGGCTGGTCCACCAATGCAAATCATTCGCCCGCAATTGACGCCGGCAACCCGTCCACGGTATACACCAATGAACCGTACCCGCGCGGCCCAGCGGTAAACATGGGCGCCTATGGCGGAACCGAGGAGGCTTCAAAGAGCCTGCTGGATCCCTGGCTGCTGGCCCTGACCGTGAGCGATGGCGGCGTGTTGAGCGGGACCAACACCCTCTACTGGCTGTCGGGCAATATCATCCCAACAAATACGCTGCGGCTTGATTATTCGCTGGACGGGGGCGTCACGTGGATCACCTTTGCGCCTGGACTGGATTCCACCTTGAACGAGTATGCCTGGGACACCACGGCAAACATCACAAACAGCATTGAAACGCTCTGGCGTGTGGTGGTGGAGGCGAACACCAATGTGTTTGATGAAACCGATGAGCCGTTCTCCGTGCGCAATGCCCCGATATATTTCTATGTCAATGACACCAATACCGCAGGGGATGTATTCTGCGGCGCACCCGGTTCCGCTCTGAATGACGGTCTTACAACGAACACGCCCAAGCTGACCATTCAGGGGATTCTGGATGCCTATGACCTGGAGGGTTATGACACGGTATTTGTTGACGCGGGCTACTACAAACTGGGTACAGAGACCCGAATGATATGGTCTGATGCGGGCAAGGCGGATATCGGGAATCTCCTGATCCAGGGGGCTGGAACGGGAACCGTCATTGCGGGCTGGAGCAGGGCCCCGGCGGCCACGGCCTTGCGCATTTACGGAAATTACATTGATTTGCGGGACTTCACGATCAGCGATGCCGGGGTAGGAATTCTTATGGATTCCAACCATTATGTGACGGCCGAGAACCTTTTGATGATCAGCAATGCGCTGGGCATCAATCTGCAGTCCGGCGCAAATTACGACATTCGCAATTCGCTCTTCCTGTATAACACCAACAGCGCCGTCCAGATGGATCGCGTGACCGATGCCTCTGTAGAAAACAACACCTTCTATGGCAATGCTCCCGCCGCGATTTCCCTTATGTCGTCTGTGAACAGTGTGCTGCGGAACAACATATTCGGCCTTACCGCCGCGGAGGCATATGCCTATGGAGGAACATCCAACGATGTGGCGAACAATGTGACAATGGATTACAATGTCTATTATTTTTCCGAGCCGGGCTACATTTACAGCACGTTCAACACGCTGCTTCCGTGGCAGCTGAACTACGGGCATGATTACCGCAGCGCGATCACCAACCCGTTGTTTGCCGCGGTGGATAACCGGGATTTCCATCTGCAGTCAGCGGCTGGCCGCTATCTGCCGGGTACCGGATTCGTGACGACGGACAGTGAGACGTCCTGGGCGATTGACAAGGGCGATCCGTGGGCTGATTACAGCCTTGAGCCCGACGAAAACGGGGCTCGAATCAACATCGGCCGCTATGGCGGAACAGAAGAAGCAAGCAAGGGAAGCACGAATGTGGTGGTCTACGCGCGCTCGCTGAATGATCCGGTGTTTATCACCGATACCAACAGTATCTGGCCGTTGATTTGGACCGCCCTGAATGTGCCCACCGGCACGCTGGTCACGGTGCAGTACTCGGGTGATGGTGGGGTGACCTGGGAAGACATTGCCACAGGATTGAATGTTTATGAGGAATATATCATCTGGCAGCCGACCTTTGAGGATAACTCTTACAGCGCTTTGTGGCGGGTGGTTGACTCAACCAATGCTCCGGTATATGTGGACACCAACGACACCGAGGCGGGCCTGTTCTTTGGAACCTTTGAGATATCCGAGGCAAACAACATGGAAGGCACCAACATGCATTACATCATCTGGCGCGGGGCATGGAATGAGGCCTATCAGGTTGAATATTCATACGGATTCACCCAGTTTGGAGATATCATCTGGTCAAATTGTGTGGACGGAGTGGGATCGAATCAGGCGGCCTACCGGTTCACCACATCAGGCGGGAATTTCCGCTACGAGGACATTGAAAGTCCAAACCAGTCCAACCGGCTGTACCGGGTCAAGTGGATTCAGAGCCCGTAGCCGGGAGATATGTTAATCGCGGAGGGCGAGGGCAACCTCGCCCTTTGCTTTGAAGGGAGGTTCGATTGCGAATTATCAGCGGTCAGCTCGGCGGGAGGACCATCAGGATGCCCCGGGGGGATGTCCGGCCCACGCAGGACAAGGTCCGGGAAGCAATCTTTTCCTCCCTTGCTCCGCTGATTCCCGGGGCGCGCGTTCTGGACCTGTTTGCGGGCAGCGGAGCCATGGGACTGGAGGCATGGAGTCGGGGGGCGGCGGCGGTGTGCTGGGTGGAGCAGAATCGGTCTGTTTTTCGTACCCTGCAGCAGAATGTCAGGGAGTTGTGCGGGGACAGTCCGCAGGCGCACTGTGTGTGCGCCGATGCCTTCAGCTTCCTTCGGAATGGGGGCGGAGTGAAATATGATATTGTTTTTTGCGATCCTCCGTATGGGAAGACGGAGAGGGGCCGTCTTGAACAAATGCTGAACGTTCTGGGGGGCAGTCCGTCCTTGCCTCCGGGGGCCCTGTTGGTTTATGAACATGGGGCAGCGGAGGCTCCTGCGGATTCTCCCTTGTGGGAGCTGAAACGGAGCCGCCGCTACGGGAAAACAGGTGTCGTTATTTACCAGAAGTTGAGCGAACGGAGAGATTGCGGTGAGCACTAAAGCGATTTATGCGGGAACATTCGACCCTTTGACGCTGGGGCATATGGATTTGATCCGTCGAGCCTCGGGTATTTTTGATGAACTGATTCTCGCGGTGGCCGGGAGCACCCGGAAGCAGACGCTTTTTTCACTTGAGGAGCGCGTGGCCATGGCGACGGAAGTCGTGACCCCGTTTAAAAATGTCACGGTGGAGGGCTTTAACGGCCTGCTGGTGGATTACGCCCGGTCGAGAAAGATCCATGTTGTGGTGAGGGGGCTGCGGGCTTTCTCCGATTTTGAATTTGAGTTTCAAATGGCGTTGATGAACCGGAGCATGGCTTCTGACGTGGAAACCATGTTTCTGATGCCCAAGCAGGACTACAGTTATGTCAGTTCCAGTTCCGTGCGCGAAGTGGCGGAATTGGGCGGAGATGTAACCGCTTTTGTTCCGCCCGCTGTCAAACGGGCGCTTGATTTAAAGCTGAAAAACCGGGTTTAACACTGCATGCGCATAGAAACAGCCAGACTGACTCCGGCCGGAAGCCTGTTCAAGGGTGAGCATCCAGCCTCTGTTCTTGAACTGGAGCACGAAGCGCTGCTCCACGCGGAAGAGCCGGTTGTTTACGAGCTGACGGTTCGTCTGGTTTCCCACGAAGTGCTGGTGCAGGGCCGGATTTCCACCAAAATAGAGGTCCAATGCTCAAGATGCGGCGAATTTTTCTCGACATTGGTGGAAGATTCCTCTTTCCTGTGCACTTACGAAATTGAGCCGGGGCAGGACTCACTGGATATCACCGAAGATATCCGCGAGGCGATCCTGTTGCTTATACCGGCCTTCCCCGTATGCAGAGAAGACTGCAGGGGAGTATGTATGCAGTGCGGCCGGAATTTGAATGAGGGCCCCTGCAGTTGTAAGAAGAAAGTATTGAATGATCCGTGGGAGAAACTGAACCGGCTGGATCTGTAAAAAACAGGCTGGATGGTGGAATTCAGCAACGATCAGGAGGCATTTTATGGCCGTACCGAAAAGAAAGAAATCAAAGAGCAAGAAGAGAATGCGGAAACGCTCGCTTTCCGGCGAGATTCTGGCTGCCCGTCCCTGCCCGCAGTGCGGCGCCCCTGTGCAGTCTCATCGAGCCTGTCCGTCGTGCGGCACCTACAAGGGCCGGCAGGTTGTTTCGGTGACCGCCGACGAGTAGAGCCCATGCGCATTGCTGTTGATGCCATGGGCGGGGATTTTGCCCCTGCCCAGAATGTGGAGGGTGTGCTGGAGGCGCTGGAAACTCTGCCCCAGATCGAGCATCTCTTCCTGGTTGGGATTGAAGAAGCGATCATCAAGGCGCTTCCGCCCGGGCGTTCTTTCCCTTCAAAAGTGGAGATTGTCCCGGCGTCTCAGGTGGTGGAAATGCACGAATCTCCCGCGGTGGCTGTTCGGCGCAAGAAGGATTCCTCCATCGGCCGCGCCATTGATCTGGTGAAGCAGGGGAAGGCGGATGCCGTATTTTCCGCCGGCAACACAGGAGCGGCGGTGGCCGCCTGCACCCTGAAGCTCAGGACGCTTGAGGGCGTTGACCGTCCGGCCATTGCGACGGTTATGCCCACCACCGGCGACAAGCCGTTTGTTCTGATTGATGCCGGGGCCAATACGGACTGCGAACCGGAACTCCTCTATCAGTTTGCTGTCATGGGAAGCATCTATGCGCGCGAGATCATAGGAATTTCCAATCCGCGAGTCGGCCTTCTCAGCATCGGCGACGAGGATGCCAAGGGCAATGAGGAAACCAAGGCGGCTTTTGCCATGCTTGAAAAATCCAGCCTGAATTTCATCGGGAACGTGGAGGGCCATGATCTTTACAGCGGAGAGGTTGACGTGGTGGCCTGTGACGGGTTTGTCGGCAATGTGGTCCTGAAAACCAGCGAAAGTGCGGCCCATTCCATCAGCCGGTGGCTTAAGATTGAGCTCACAAGGAATTACCTCCGGATGCTGGGCGCGTTTTTGAGCCAGGGGGCCTTCAAGACACTGAAAAAGAAACTGGATCCGGCGGCCTACGGCGGCGCGCCCCTGCTGGGCACCAACGGAGTCTGCATCATCGGGCACGGATCGTCTTCGCCCCATGCGGTACGCAACGGTATTCGCGTGGCCTGTGAATCGGTCAACCACAAGATTAATCATCACATCGTCAGCGCGCTGGCTGACTCGGCGTCGGGAGAAAAGAGTGAGTAAAAAGGAAAAATTCTCTGATGCAGGACGCCTGCGCACCGTCTCCATTGCCGGCACCGGTTCCTATATGCCGGAGCGGATTATGACGAATGCCGAGCTCGAAACCATGGTGGAAACTTCCTCCGAATGGATCGTGACGCGAACAGGCATTGCGGAACGCCGACTCGCCGGCGAAAGTGAAACCACTTCCGATATGGGGGCCGAAGCCGCCCGCCGCGCGCTGGCGGATGCCGGGGTCAGCCCGGAAGAAGTGGATCTGATTGTGCTGGCCACCATCACCCCCGACCTGCCGTTTCCCAACACTGCTTGTCTCGTTCAGGATAAAATCGGCGCGAAAAATGCCGCCTGTTTCAGCCTTGAGGCGGCCTGTTCCGGATTTGTTTTCGCAATGGAAACCGCCAGGCAGTTTGTGGCGACCGGCGCGGCAAAGACGGCGCTGGTGGTCGCGGCCGAGAAGATGAGCAGCATCATTGACTGGACCGATCGAGAGACCTGTGTGCTGTTTGGTGACGGGGCGGGAGCCTGTGTCCTGAAGGCGGCCGAGGGGGATAAGGGTCTGGTACACGCCGTGCTGGGCTCAAACGGCGCGCTGGCTGAACTGCTCATGGTTCCGGGCGGCGGTTCGCGCCTTCCCTTTTCCGAAGAAGTCCTGCGTGAACGCAACCATTACCTGAAAATGGAAGGCCGTGAGGTTTTCAAGCATGCGGTCAAAAGCATGACGGCCATTGCACAGCAGGTTTGCGCCGAGAAGGGGCTGACCACAAAGGATGTGGCCTGCATCGTGCCGCATCAGGCCAACATCCGCATCATTGAGGCCATCGGCCAGCGGCTGGGGGAGCCGAAGGAGAAGTTTTTCATCAATCTCGACAGATATGGAAACACATCGGGCGCCTCCGTGATCGTCGCGCTGGACGAAGCTGTCCGGTCCGGCGTCATTAAAAGAGGGGATCTGGTCATGCTGCTGGTGTTTGGCGGCGGATTCACCTGGGGGGCTTCACTTCTGGAGTGGTCAAAATGATGAAGACAGCATTGATATTTCCCGGGCAGGGAGCCCAGGCAGTGGGCATGGGAAGGGACCTCGCCGAAGCTTTTCCCGCCTGCAAAGAACTCTTTGATCGCGCCGGCGCCGTGCTGGGCTGCAATCTGGCGCAGCTTTGCTTTGAAGGCCCTGAGGAGCTGCTCACGCGGTCTGACAATGCCCAGCCGGCAATTTTTACGGCCAGCATTGCCTGTCTGGAAGCGCTTAAGCTGGAATATCCCGGCTTTTCTTTCGACGTGACCGCGGGTTTGAGCTCGGGCGAATGGGCTGCTCTGCATGCCGCCGGAGTGCTCAGCTTTGAGGATGCCATCCGAATTCTCGTCGCCCGCGGCCGTTTCATGATCGAGGCCTGTCACCAGCAGCCCGGGGCCATGCTGAGTGTCATGAACCTGGATCTGGAAATTCTTCGGAAAATCAGTGCAGAAGCCGGCATTGAAATCGCCAATCTGAATTCCCCGGGCCAGACCGTGCTTTCGGGCCGGGTTGAAGGCATTGAGCGGGCGGAAATACTGGCCAAAGAGGCGGGGGCCAAGCGCGCAATCAGGCTCAATGTCTCCGGGGCTTTTCATTCGTCGCTGATGAATTCGGCAGCTGATCGTCTGGCCGAAGTCCTGGCGGGGATTTCATTCAGAACCCCTTCTGTTCCCGTGGTTTCCAATGTGACTGCGGAGCCTCACGGGACCCTGGAGACGATTCCGGCCCTGATGGTGCGCCAGGTCAATTCGTCCGTCCGCTGGGTGGAGTCGGTCGAATGGATGAAGGCTCACGGTGTTTCCCGTTACATTGAATGCGGGCCCGGAAAAGTCCTGTCCGGTCTGGTAAAGCGCATTGACAAAGAAGCCATCTGCCTTAACATACTGGATCTTGAGTCTTTAAGAAGCTCGCAGGCCGCATTACAGGGAATTGGATGATGGATTTGAACGGAAAAGTGGCAATAGTAACGGGTGCCGCCCGGGGAATCGGACAGGCCGTGGCCGTCAGACTGGCGTCGGCAGGCGCGGATATCGCGCTGTGCGATGTTCAGGCTGGATGGCTGGATGAAACGGCCGGCCGGATCGCGGAACTTGGCCGCCGCGCTGAAAAGTATGCCGTTGACGTGTCCAGCAGCGCGGACGTTGAGGCCGCCATTTCCCAAATTCATCAGGATTTCGGCCACATTGATGTTCTGGTAAACAACGCCGGCATCACAAAGGACGGTTTGCTGGCGCGCATGAGCGAGCAGGACTGGGATGCCGTTTTGAATGTGAACCTGAAGGGGGCATTCCTTTTCTGCAAGGCGGCTTCGCGCATCATGATGAAGCAGCGGACCGGAAGCATTGTGAACATGGCTTCCATTATCGGGCTGATCGGCAATGCGGGCCAGTGCAATTATGCCGCGTCCAAAGGCGGCCTGATCTCCCTGACGAAATCGGTGGCCAAGGAGCTGGCGGGCCGGAATGTTCGCGCCAATGCCGTTGCCCCCGGCTTCATAGAGACCAAAATGACCGAAAAGCTGTCCCCGGATGTCCAGCAGAAGATGCTGGAGGCCATCCCGATGAAGCGATTCGGGAAGCCCGAAGATGTGGCCAATGTGGTTCTGTTCCTCGCCAGCGATGCGTCCGCCTACATGACCGGACAGACGTTGACCGTTTCGGGCGGCATGGTGATGTGATTTTGCACGGTAAAAGGAATTCCGGATCAGTGAGTTTGTTTTGCCTGTATAGTTGAAAATAGTGCGATGGTTTAACCAAAAACAGGAGGCTAGAAATGGCACTTGAAGATAAAGTGAAAGAAATCATTGTTGAGCAGCTGGGTGTTAACGCCGATCAGGTGACCCCCGAGGCTTCTTTTATTGAAGACCTGGGCGCCGATTCGCTGGACACGGTCGAGCTTGTGATGGCTTTCGAAGAAGAATTCGGCGCGGAAATTCCGGATGAAGATGCCGAGAAGCTCACGAGCGTCGGCGCGGTCATCAATTACCTTAAAGAAAAAGGGCTTGGCGCCTAACAGCCGCAGGCCTCTGATTTTGAACCGGGCCGGACTGAACACTCCCGCCCGGTTCATTTTCACGTTTATTCCGTTTAGGGGAAGGCAGGGAAGGAACCATGACAAGAAAAGTGGCTGTCACCGGTTTGGGTATTGTGTCTCCGCTCGGATGCAGTGTAGACACGGTCTGGAATCGCCTGATGAACGGCGAGTCCGGCATCGGCCCCATCACCTATTTTGACACAACCCTCTTCGACGCCAAAATCGGCGGACAGGTGAAGGAGTTTGATGTGGATGCCTTCATCCCCAAAAAGGAGCAGCGCCGCATGGATCCGTTCTGCCACTACGGGATCGCCGCGGCCAAAATGGCGGTTTCCGATGCCGGCCTTGAAATGGGAAAAGAGGATCCGTGGCGCGTGGGCGTCATGGTCAGCTCCGGCATCGGGGGGCTTCAGGTTGTCGAGGTTCAGTGCAACAACTTCCTGCAGAGAGGGCCGTCGCGGTTCTCCCCCTTCATGATCCCTCAGATGATCACGAATATCCTCTCCGGGCGAATTGCCATTGAACACGGCATGAAAGGCCCCAATTTCTGCGTCGTGTCGGCCTGCGCATCCGCCACCCATTCCATCGGCGAAAGCCTGCGCATCATTCAGAGCGGCGACGCCGATGTGATGCTCACCGGCGGCGCGGAAGCCCCGGTCTGCGTCCTCTCGGTGGGCGGATTCTGTGCCATGCGGGCGCTCAGCACCCGCAATGACGATCCGACCCGGGCCAGCCGCCCGTTTGACCGGGACCGTGACGGGTTTGTTTGTGCAGAGGGGGCGGGGGTGCTTGTCCTGGAGGAAATGGAGCACGCCCGGGCACGCGGGGCGAAAATCTACTGTGAGCTGGCCGGTTACGGCCGCACCTGCGACGCTTATCACATCACCGCGCCTGACGAGGGCGCTGAAGCGGCCGCAAAGGGCATCAGCCTTGCTGTGGCGGATGCCGGGATGAATCCCGATCAGGTGGAATACATCAATGCCCACGGAACGAGCACTCCGCTGAATGACAAGGGCGAGACGCTGGCCATCAAAAAGGCTCTCGGCGAAACCGCGGCCCGCAAAACCATGGTGGGGTCAACCAAGTCCATGACCGGCCATCTGCTGGGTGCCGCCGGCGCGGTGGAAGCGATTTTCTGCTCCATGGCTCTGAAAAAGGGACAAATTCCCGCAACCATCAATCTGGAAAATCCGGATCCCGCATGTGATTTGGACTATGTCCCGAACACCGCGCGCGAAGTGCCCATTAAAACGGCCTTGAGCAATTCCCTTGGATTTGGGGGACACAACGCCACCGTTGCCTTCAAGGCGGTCTGACGGCTCATGTGTTTCCGGGCCCGCCTTGCTGCGGGGCCATGCGTGTGGTGCCCATTTCATGTGAAATGAGCCCGGGCGGAAAGAACCGCTTGTTTTGCG
>JAKQHR010000019.1 GCA_029557905.1 Verrucomicrobiota bacterium | reverse complement strand
AGCAAAAGCGCCCCCGCCAGCATCGCGGCCCCTGTGTGTTTCTTCATTCTCATCACGGTCAGTCGTTCCACGGAGACGGAATCGTGAGCACGGCATTTGAATACACCGTGTTGCCGTAAGCATCCATGGTCGCGGGCTCGGCCTGTATCCAGTTGTTCGTGCCGATAATCACATTGTTCGCAAAATACTGCGTCATCGCAGGCCCGCTGTTTGGAAGCATCTCGCCCTGAATGATGTTGTGGTTCAGCATGAAGGTCGAGGCGCTTCGTCCTTCCACATTGCCCCTGATCACGTTGTGCGAGAAATGCCACGGAGGATTCGCCGTCGCCGAGGAGGCCCCGCGCAGAGCAAGTGCTCCGATCGTATTAACGATCTCACATGCAATAAACTGAATGTTGCTGGCCCCGTTGGCCGTTATATCAACCGTAGGCGTTGCGGTGCTTCCCCGCACGGAGCTGTTGTACACTGCAAGATTTTTTGCATTGCCCGTAATCTGCATGTTGGTCATGAAGCAATTCTGGATATCCACATTTTGCCCCTGAACAGAAAGTATTCCGTTGACCCGGCAGTTCTGTATTTTAACATCCGATGCGATGCTGAACACGACCGAGGGAGTTCCAAAAACAAGATTTTCGACCCGTTGCTTGCCCTTCAGCGAAGGATCGGCAGCGGCGCGAACCTGAAGGGCTCCAATCACCGGCCGGTTCAAACCGATCACATGGACGTTGTTCGTGAACATGTTGAGATTGTTGGTTGTGCCGGAATAGGTGCCGCCGGAGATAATCAGGGTGGCCGGCTGGCCGGCGTATCTCGAGGCCGCTATGGCATAACCCCTGCCCACGGTGTCGTAGGGCGAATCAATGTTTCCGGGGCCGTCCGGCGTTCCGTTGGTGGCCACCCAGATCACATTCTGCAGTTCCGGAACCGGCACGCTGATCTGCACGGTGTTCGTTCCCGAGGCCGCGTTGGTGGTCACGGTCACATTGCCCGCGCCGGCAATGTCGAACGGCGAGCCCTGCCCCGTCGCCATCATGCCGTTCACTTTTCCGTAGGAATTGGAGGAGCCCGTCACGGCGCTCACGCTGGTGTTGGTCCATTTGACCCCGTCGTAGCTCAGCAGATCGCCGCTGGCCAGCGAACTGACCACAATGGACTTGCCGGCAAGCCCGTCCACCGTCGGATTGGGATAGGTTCCCGCCAGATCGCCGCCGGCCGTTGTGTTCGTCAGGATCAGCTTGTTGCTGACCGCGGAGAAATAGGGATCCGATTCAGCCGGTGTCACAAGGCGCGGCTCCCATCTCACGCCGTTCCACCCGACGTACCGGTTGGTGTCAAAGGGCCCCAGGCCTGACATGCCGAAAAGCGTCGCGCCCTGAAGTTTGGCGATGGTGGGATTAGGATACGTGCCCGTCAAATCCCCGCCGGCCGCACCGCTCGTGCCGCCCGTTCCCGAGGACACCTCGGCCGGTGCCCATGCGGTTCCGTTCCACTGAAGCACATCGCCGTCCGATGGCGCGGACGACGCCACTGCCCGGCCCTGCAAACCGGTCACGGTCGGACTGGGATAGGTTCCGCCCAGATCTCCGCGCGCCGCATCGCCGTCGAATACTATGCTGTTGCTGCGCGCAAGAAAAACGGGATCGGTTTCCACATATACCGGCATGCCGGTGGCGAAACGCGCATTGGCCGCAGTCTGAAGGTAATACAGATTGCTGGCCCCGGCCCAGACGGGATCTGTTTCCGCATACACCGGCGTGCCTGTCGCGATCACGCCGCCGGCCAGGTCGTCGGCATAGTTTGGGTCTTCCTCCACATATACCGGAGTGCCGGTCGAAAACAGCGCGTCAGCTTCGGATTGAAGATAATACAGGTTGCTGGCGGCGCTCCAGACCGGATCGGTCTCTGGGCTCTCGACATAAAGCGGCGTGCCGGTGGCATAGCCGGCCTTCTGCAAATTCCAGACCGGATCACTTTCCGCGTAAACCGGCGTGCCCGTGGCCAGGCCGGCGCGGATTCCCGCGGCGTCGAGACCGCTCACGCGGGCGGCATTGATTGCGTACGGAGAACTCAGAACCTTCTGCGACGGAAGCATCTCCTCGAAGCCGGCTGCGGCATTGGTGCTGAACCACACGCGCAGATACAGATCCTCTCCGGCGCTGAAAAGATCGGGATCCAGCGCATCCATAACGTCCGTGTCACCAATGGTCAGGCTGAATACACCGCTGAAGACCTCGCTGGTCAGCACGCCCGTCGGCTCGCCCGCAAGTGTGCCGTCGTTCGACCAGAAGGTGGTCGCGGAATCCGCATCGGCCAGCGCGAGCTTGAAATAACCCGTGCCGGTGAATGCGTCGTCGCCCACCAGCACTTTGCCCTGATAGTCAATTTCCGCGACCGGATCGGCCGGCGCCGATACCGCCGTGAGGATCGCGGCAAGAACAAGAATTATGCGTTTCATCTGCAAACTCCTAACTGAACCAGAAAATTCGCTCTGCATGCTGATTTGCCAATGTGCCGTTTATGCCGCGTGTTGTCAATGTTTGCCATCCGGCTAAAGATAGAGTATCTATCGCCCAACCATATTGGAAACAACAGACATGCAGGCTCCAGACGACACCATTGCCGCCATCGGTACGGCTCCCGGAACCGGGGGAATTGCCGTTGTCCGCGTTTCCGGCCCGCGCACGATGGAAATCGCCGACCGCATCGTGCGATGCGCCGCGCCGAGACCCTCTATGCGGCGCACCATGTCGGTTATATACGGGCACATCGCCGCCGCGGCCGGCGATGTGGACGAAGTGCTGGTCCTTGTTATGAAGGGGCCCGGAAGCTACACACGCGAGGACATGATTGAAATACAGGGTCACGGAGGGCGCGTCATGGCCTCCGCTGTTCTGCAGACCGTTCTGGATGCCGGGGCGCGTCTGGCGGAACCCGGAGAATTCACAAAACGCGCTTTCCTGAACGGCCGCATTGACCTGACGCAGGCCGAGGCGGTCGCCGACATCGTTGGCGCACGCTCCCGGCGCGCCGGGCGCGCTGCCCTGGAGCAGCTCGAAGGATCGCTGAGCGATGCGGTCAATGCCCTTTATGACCGGCTGATGGGGATCGCCGCCGACATGGAGGCGACCCTGGATTTTCCGGAGGAGGATATTCCCGAAGCCCTTATTCAGGATGTTCCGGACAGGATCAGCCGGGCCGTTTCGGAAATGGACCTTCTGATATCCTCCTGGCAGGAGGGGCGCCTGCTCCGCGAAGGGGCCCTGATCGTCATATCGGGCCGAACCAATGTGGGGAAGTCTACACTGTTAAATGCATTGCTTGACACTGATCGGGCAATAGTATCACACATTCCCGGCACCACACGCGATATCATCGAGGAAGGTCTTGTGCTGGACGGTATCCCCGTCCGCCTGGTGGACACCGCCGGCCTGCGCGAAACCTCGTGCGAAATCGAAAGCGAGGGCATCCGCCGGACCATGAGGCACATAGCGCGGGCCGACCTGCAGCTGCATGTTCTGGATTCATCGCAAGAATCTGGAAATGAATTTGATGCGCAAATTTCAGGCCTTGACCCGATCCGTACCATCCTTGTCCTCAACAAAACTGACCTCGGGGTTCGGATCTGCCGCGACAATCTGAACGGCTTCACCTGCGTTGAAACCTCACTGCTGAACAGAACCGGTCTCGAGGCGCTGAAGAAGGAAATCCGGCGGGCCCTGATGCAGGACATCAAAATGGATGCCCCGCCCCACGCGGTGATCTCCGAACGCCACCGGCAGCTCCTGCTGAAGGCGCGCGAGGATGCCCTTGGCGCAGACAGCCTGTTCGGGCAGGATGATATCGCAATGGCTTCGTCCCGTCTGCGTGAAAGCATCGAACACGTGGGGCTCATCACGGGAAGAGTATATCAGGAAGATCTGCTGAAAGCGGTCTTCTCAAAATTCTGCATTGGCAAGTAATTAATAATTAAATAGATATGAATGTCTCATATGACATCCTTGTGGCCGGAGGGGGTCATGCCGGGTGCGAGGCCGCCCTCGCTGCAGCGCGCATGGGCGCCAGAACCGCCCTGCTCACGATTAACCGGACCACCATCGCCCGGATGTCCTGCAACCCCTCCATTGGCGGCATTGCCAAATCACATCTCGTGTTTGAACTGGATGCGCTGGGAGGAGAAATTGCAAGGAACACGGATTTCACGGGAATCCAGTTCAGGAAGCTGAACACCAGAAAGGGACCCGCCGTGCAGGCGCACCGGGTCCAGTGCGATAAAAGGCTTTATCCGCTTCGAATGCTTGCGGTTATGCGGAGAACAGCAAACCTGGACATTCTTGAGGGGATGGCAGCGGAAGTTTGGATTGAAACCGGCCGGCTGCGCGGAGTGACAACCGATGACGGATCGAAAATCGGGGCCCGCGCGGTGATTCTGACTCCGGGCACATTCCTGAATGGCGTGATGCATATAGGAATGAACAGAATCCCCGGGGGGCGAACCGATGAAGCCCCCGCAAACCGGCTCAGCGAGAGCCTGAAGAGCCTTGGTTTCCTGCTGGGAAGGCTTAAAACAGGAACCCCTCCCAGGCTTCACAAGGATTCCATTGATTACAGCAAATGCCAGATTCAACCCGGAGAGGTCCCGCCTCCGTTCCTGTCGCGGGCGGCAGCCCGCATTTGGAAAATGTTCCACGTGGAACAATCGGAGGTTTCCGGCAGCTTTTTGGATGAATTGTTCCACGTGGAACAATTCGACAACCGTGATGCCATCAATCCATCTTTTCAATGCTCCACCGCGCGCTCATCATCCGCGCTTCTTCCATGGCCTCCGGGCAGGGATCAGCTTCCCTGTTATCTGACCCACACCACATCCCAAACCCATGATATCATTCGCGCCAATCTGGAGAAGAGCGCCCTGTATGGCGGCGCGATCACTGGCACCGGGGTGAGGTACTGTCCGTCCATCGAGGACAAGATCGTAAAGTTTCCCCAGCGGGAATCGCACCATGTATTTCTTGAGCCGGAGGGACGCGACAATACCCGCGTCTATCCCAACGGAACTTCCAACAGCCTGCCTGAGGATGTTCAGATCCAGATGATTCGATCCATTCCGGGGCTGGAAAAGGCCGAGTTCATTCGGCCCGGATACGGCATTGAATACGACTATTCTGATCCGACCCAGCTTTATCATTCACTTGAAACCAAACTGGTTGAGCATTTATATTTCGCGGGACAGATCAACGGCACCACTGGCTACGAAGAGGCGGCGGCTCAGGGCTTTGCGGCCGGAGTGAATGCCGTGCTGCGGCTGAGGGGGGATGCGCCCTTCGTCCCCCTGCGCAATGAAGCATACATTGGGGTCATGCTTGACGATTTGGTCACAAAGGGGGTTGACGAACCGTATCGCATGTTCACCTCGCGCGCCGAGCACCGTCTGCTCCTGCGCCAAAGCAATGCGCCCTTCCGACTCGCGGACCACGCCGCGCGCATCGGCATCCTTTCTAAAACCGAAGTCGCATCGGTCAGGGCACAACGTGATCTGATTGAAGGGGAGGTCCGGCGGCTGAATGAGTCATTCCTCGATAACCAGAGCCTCGCCAGCATCCTCGCCCGTCAGGACACAACCTATGCCGACCTTCTCGGCGCGCTCAGCGGTCTGGATCCCCTCATTATTAATGAAATAGAAACCGACATCAAATACGCCGGCTATATACGGAGAGAACAGCAGAAGATCGAAAAGCTGCTCAAGCTCGAACATCAGCCCATCCCGCATGATTTCGATTACGACGCCATCAGGGCCCTGCGTTTCGAGTCGCGCGAGAAGCTGAAAAAGATCCGCCCCGAAAACCTGGGGCAGGCCTCCCGCATCTCCGGCGTCAACCCGGCCGACAT
>JAKQHR010000018.1 GCA_029557905.1 Verrucomicrobiota bacterium | reverse complement strand
AGCGTCCCGATGCCCGCAAGCGCCTGCCAGTCGATGTCGCTTTTTTCC
Organism: Verrucomicrobiota bacterium; assembly: GCA_029557905.1. Taxonomy (GTDB): domain Bacteria; phylum Verrucomicrobiota; class Kiritimatiellia; order JAKQHR01; family JAKQHR01; genus JAKQHR01. Next base: position 1,970 of record JAKQHR010000018.1, on the reverse strand, counting down.
TTGGTCGGATCTTCGTGGCCGGTAATAAACGCCACCGTGGAGGTAAGCCCCCGGTGCGTGAGCGGAATGCCCGCATAGGCCGGCACCGCGATGGCGGAGGTCACGCCGGGAATCACTTCAAAGGGAATGCCGGAAGCGGCCAGCTCTTCCGCTTCCTCGCCGCCGCGCCCAAAGATAAAAGGATCGCCGCCCTTGAGGCGCGCCACTGTGCGGCCGTCCAGAGCTTCCCGGACCGGAAGGTCGTTGATTTTGTCCTGCGTCAGTGTGTGGTCCCCGCCCTGCTTGCCCGCGTATATTCTGCGTGCGCCGACCGGCGCGTAGGCCAGAAGCTCTTCATTGACCAGATTGTCGTAAACCACCGCATCGGCAAGCTTCAGGGCCTCCACCGCCCTGAGCGTGATGAGGCCCGGGTCTCCCGGCCCCGCACCGATGATATATACTTTACTCTTTTTCATTTTACTCCATCAAATCCAGCAGACGGCGGCCGCCTTTTTCCAGAAGCATCTCCGCAAGCCTTCGTCCCATCGCTTCGGCTTCGCCCGGATCGCCCCAAACCTTGTCGCGCAGCACTTCCCCGCCGTTGGGCGCGGCCAGCAGGCCTTCCAACGTCAGGCGTTTGCCTTCCATGAGACCGTAGGCGGCAATCGGCAGGCGGCAGCCGCCGCCCAGCGCCCGCAGATAGGCGCGCTCCGCCGTCACTTCCGTCGCGGTGACGGCATGGTTGAGCCGCGAGCACAGTTCTGCAAGCTCCGCATCGCCTTTTCTCACCTGGAGCCCCAGCGCGCCCTGGCCCACCGCCGGCAGCATGATTTCCGTCGGCAGAAACTGTGTGACCACTTCCCCGTAGCCCAGACGCTTCACGCCCGCCGCGGCAAGAACCACGCCGGTGAGATTTTCCGTTTCGATCTTTTTCAGGCGCGTGTCAATGTTGCCGCGCAGCGGAACAATCTCCAGATCCGGCATAAACGATTTCAACTGCGCGCCGCGCCGCTGTGAACCGGTCCCGATTTTGGCCCCCTTCGGCAAATATTCAAATTTGACCCTGCCGCGGGTCACCAGAACATCGCGGACGTCCTCGCGAAGCAGAATCGCCGCAAACACGAGGCCCTCCGGAATCTCTCCGGGTACGTCTTTCATGGAATGGACGGCCAGGTCAATCCGACCGGCCAGAAGCGCCTCTTCAATTTCTTTGACAAAAACCCCCTGCCCGCCGATCTGCGTCAGAGAGACATCCTGCATAATATCGCCGCTGGTCCGGATGACGCAGATTTCAGCCTCGATCTCCTGCACCGCTTTCTTCAGGGCGGCCACCGCGGAATTCGTCTGCGCCAGCGCCAGTTTGCTTCCTCTCGTGCCGACTTTAATCTTCATTTTTTACCTTTCATTCTTATCCACGGCAGTTGAATCGGGGCATCCGCTGAGCGAATATCCCCGGGATGCCGCATCTTCCTCAATCATCCAGCCGGAAAAGCTGGCGGGCCGCCGCTACGATATCCTGAGAGGCAAATTCGGCGCTTTCCTCTTTCATCACCGCAACCGGCGCATGCAGCACCTTATTGACGATGCCGTGCACCAGAGCTTCGACTTTTTCCCGGTCTGAATTTTCCAGGCTCTGCATCCAGCCCGACGCTTTCTCCATTTCCGCCCGCACGATGTTCTCGGCCTTGCTTCGGAGCGACACGATGGTGGGCACGGCCTCCAGCTCCTTGAGCCAGTTGGTGTAATTTTCCACTTCTTCTTCGATGATCGCCTCGGCTTTCAGTGCTTCGCGGCGACGGTTTTTGATGTTTTCATCGACAATGTCCTGCAGGTGGTCGATGTTGTACAGATAAACATTTTCCACGTTGTCCACCGCCGGATCAATGTCCCGCGGTACGGCAATGTCCACCAGAAACAGCAGGCGGTTCTTTCGTTTGCGCAGACAGCGGCGGACCATCTCCCCGGTCACGACATATGATGGTGCGCCGGTG
>JAKQHR010000173.1 GCA_029557905.1 Verrucomicrobiota bacterium | reverse complement strand
ATCCGACGGCGAGGCGTCGGTCAGTATCAGTTCGCCGCCGTCGCCGACATCGGAATCCGCCTCGGTCCAGACCACCGGGCTGGCGGTCGGATCGGTCGTGTATTCCAGCGCATAGGTCTCGCCGTTGATCGTGGTCGTCAGCGTCACCGTGGCCGTGGCGCCCGCCGGGACCGAGAAGCCCGTGATTTCAGGCGTGGTCGAAGCCCCCGTCGTCACGTTGGTCACGCCGGAATTGATCGTCGTCACGGTGTCGTTGTACGCACGGACGCGGTAATGATAGGTCACGCCTTCGGTCAGGCCCGTCACCGCATACGTCGTCACATTGCCGACATCAAGGTTCTGATAGCCCGGCACGAAGCTCGATTCGCCGCCGCCTGCACTGCCCTGCACAAGCACATCATCAAGACCGCAGTTCACAACCTTTGTAAACGATATCTTGAACTTCGTTGTTTGCGAATCCAGAGCTACATTATAGGTAGCTCCGCCCGAGGCGATCACCACTGTATCAATAAGTGTCCACGCGCTGTTCACCAAACCCGAGACAGTGAATGTGCTTCCGTCACCGGAATTCCCAAGAGCCCAGAACTGCAAGCCCGTCGCACCTGCCGAGAAAGATGGACTCTCAAGCCACTGACCTGTCGCCTTGAATTTGTACGCAGGAGGCGCATCGCCATAATAGCCGGCTCCCGTATAGTCCAGGTCGGAAGAGCCACTCGTGGACCAACCATCAGGAACGGCCGTATCCGTCAGTGTTGAAAAATCTTCATCAAGAAGAGCTTCCCCGCCGACGCCGCCGGTGCTGAACGACTCGTTTGTGGCCACGTCCAGCCGGTAACCGGTGGCGCCAATGGACGCCAGCCAGTTGGCGTTGAACTGCGTCGAAGCGACTCCGCTGGCGGCCTGAATTACAGGCGGGGCCAGTTCACGCGTAATGGTGACGCTGTCGCTCACGACCACCGCATCAGCGTTGGTTCCGCTGACGGTGATCAGGTTGTCGCCGACATTCAGCGCAACAGCGGAGATGGACCACTCGGCTGCGGCGGCGATTGAGCCGGACGCGCCGGTGAGGGCATTGGTCCATGAGAGCTGCCCTACCACATTGCTGCTCGCCGTGCCCTGCACCGTATAGGTGGTGACATCGTTCGACACGGTCAGCGAGGCCGCAGCCGGGTTCGTGATCGTTACCGAGAGCGCGATGCCGCCGTCCGGGCTGTGATACCCCAGGTATTCATTGGCCAGAGACCCGGCCGCCTCAACCTCAGCCAGCGAGAACTCAACCCAGTCCCCAGGCGCAAAGTCCGTATTCACGCCCGAAGTCAAACCGTTTGCGCGGACATAGCTCTTGTCAGCATATCCGCTTCCGGTCAGACCAAACGCATCGACCACATTGGCAAAGTCATAGGTTTCACCCGTGTAGAGCACCACGCTGTCATCCCCGTTTGGCGTGAGCGATCCGCTTGCGATATCTCCCACGGCATAAGTCGGATTCGCACTGTCCGTGTGTTTAACAAGGTAAGTGTCCCCTGCCGCGATGGAGTTGCTCAAAACGATGGATGCAGATGGAGCAACACTCGTCTTCCAGCCCTCACGCGCGGCGTTGGCCCAGATGCCCAGGCGATAACCTCCCGCACCAAGGTCAATAGTTGATTCTCCTGCATTATAGAGTTCGATCCATTTATCGTTGCTTGCGCCCTCATAGTACTGAGAGATCATCAGCACAGTTCCAAGCGGCAGGGATTGACGCGTAATCGTCACGCTGTCGCTGGCGGAGGCTCCAACATTATTTGTGCCGGAGAATGTGATCACGTTGACGCCCACATTCAGAGCAACGCTCTGGCTCCATGAGGTCCCGGCCGCAGTGGTGCCGGACGCGCCGGTCAGAGCGTTGGTCCAGCTGATCTGGCCGACCACGCTGGTGCTGGCCGAACCCTCGACCATATAAGACGTGACTTCATTTGAAACCGACACGGATGATGTGATCGGGTTGGTGATCGCCAGCGACGGCGCATTCTGATCCGGCGGAGTCCAAGTGATGTTGTCAATGCTCACTTGTCCAGCCGCACTGTTCGCCTGAATGAACTTCAGGACAAAATCACCCTGGGCATTGACCACAATATCACCCGAGGAATCAACAACACTCTGCGTACCGCCCGTAAGGGTGGCGACCAGATTATCGTTAACATACACCTCAAGGTTGTAATCTGCGGAAAAGGCCTTCATGAGATCGAAACTAAGCGTTCCGCAACCTCCGGAAATGGTTCCAGACTGCACCGCAGCAACGGGTGTCCGATTATTTCCAAGGCAGGGGGTCTCATCTGTGATCAGCATATCCCCCCGGCACTGCGTGTAGGTCCAAGTGGATCCATCCTGTCCGAGGAAGTCTCCGTCCGTATAGGCTCCAACGTTCACAGGGTCAAAGTTGGCAAAAGTTTCATATCCTGCAAGAGCAACGATATTATATGTATTTGTCTCTGTAAACGACGGGCTGTTGGTTCCCGGGCCGCCGAATGTTACACCCACCCAGTAGCTGAGAACAGTCCCATCCGGCTGCCCCGGAATTTGCGAGCTTGTAGTGTAGCTGTAATCCTCGCCAAGGCTCATCGGCACGCTGTTTGTTGTTCCGCCGTTGAGTGTGTAGTATGCCGTTGCGGACAGGCTGTCCGCCGAACCATTCGGGAAGATAGAGCACACAATGTCAAATGCGTTAGTTGAAGGCTCGGCTGGCAACAGAGCCAGATCAAACATGATAACTGCCGCGTCTGCGGTACCTCCAACATTCTGGGCAAAGTTAAGGAACCCTCTAGATGCGGGAACAGGCCCGGTCCAGACAAACGACTCGTAATTCGTTCCGTCACCCGCCAGCTGCAAGGAATAATTGACGGGGAAATTGGGATCTTCTTCCACAACTCCGACATCATACGAATCCATGCCAGCGGCCGGCCCATCGACTGCCGTAAATGTTCCTTCATAACTTATGAAATCGAGTACATTGGTTGTGTCCCGATGAACCAATGCAATGCCATCCGGGCCGCCCTGTATGCCGGGAGTAGAAGCGACGGGGAACCATGCTGCTGCGTATCCGTTGCCTTCATCCCCAAGGGTTCCGGAACAATTAATGGTATGGTATACTAACCCGCCGTTTCCATTATACAGAAGTATATCGTAGGCGGATAGGTCGATTGCGGACGCTCCTGCGAGCTCCACGCCTTCATCTACATCTGAGCTCTCATTGTCATAATGAAACTCGTTAATCCACGGAGCGCCAGCTTGATAAGCAGGCGATACAGTAATCACCGTCTGCCCCGTCACAGTCACCGTAGCGTCGGCCACAGTAAACACTGCGGTATGAATAGTACCCGCATCAGAAAGCTGCGGGGTCCAGGAAAGTTGTTTTGTGCGGGCACCCGTCGAAACAAATGACGATCCGCTGATGGCTTCGGGGTTCGCAATAGTCAGCACATCTGCCGCATTCCGATCCTGCCCGATCACATCAACAGTAATCGGACGGCCCACCTTGGCGGTCGCGCCCGCAGGCGTCACAACAATGCTCGGAGGTTCAGCACCAACGGTTTGGATAAAATCGCTGTAGTATCGTGGTATAATCTCGTAGCCATTGGATGGAATCAGGCTGTTATCGTATTGAACCGCTAACCCAATGAGATCAAATGTATTGGTGGGAGGAAGCTGGCCCGGGATTTCAGTGTCTTCATCAATGTAAACGGTGATTTTTGAAGTTCCTGATGTAGCAATGAACTGCGAATAGGTTCCATACGACCATGCGCTTGCACCCATCGTGAGATTCGTGATCTTAATGAGTTCCCCTTCGCGTGCTTCGCCGTCTGCAAGATACTCATCAATCGTTACCAGACGAGGAGTGACGGGCAACAAATTAGTGTCGGAAATGAAGAAATAATTGGGATAATCAACTCTGATAGAACGCATGCCGGCAGCTTGATCAATCACTCCGTATTTCACAGTTAATTCCGCGCCGGGCTTAAACCAACTTGGGGGATTGGTTGCGGAGAAATAGATCCCGCCGCTATGGACACGGATGCCAGTGGTGGTGTCCTGAATAAAAATCTCTATGTTATTTGTGTCACCAGGCGTACTCAGAAATGGCGAGATGATCCTGCCCTTGATTGAAAACGTCGGGTCAATGAATTCATTTGTGTACTGGGCAAAATATGTGTTCGTCCCATTAATATACAGGTTCGTTTTTGCTGCAGCGATCGTACTAAAGGTCTGCCCCTCTGACATCCCTGCAAACATCGCAATAACAGCCATTATTATACTGATTTTCTTCATTTTGCCGCTCCCTCTTGGAATGATTTTCTCATAATAAATTAGTTATATTCTTCGTTAAATTCGTCTCTACCGGGATTCCAAATGAGACCACCATAATTATCATACTTATCATTAACTTCACCAGAGTCATATATTTGATCTTTCTTGAAATAATCCGTATGACCATCGCTGAAAAGGATGTTGCATCCATCCCGATCACCATGGCGGAATCCATCCCCTCTGTCGTTTTTTACTTCAGCGGTATACAGGACGTGTGTGTGACCATAACGATAGCTCGGGAGCGGCCCGCTACCATGAACTGCTTGCCCTGTCGCCTGCTCAGCCATCAGGACAAGAAGTGAAGGATTTCGGACTTGATCTAAGCGCAATTTTACAGACAAACCATAAAGTTTGGCATTATCACTCTGTTCTAGCCACAAATTCTGAGCATAATTCGCATAATAGGTCATTGGATCAGTGGGAGGCGGAAAATCTTCTTTCATGACAGACGGACAAATGAATAAAGATTTATCTCCTGGCCGCGGAGAAGCCTCTTCCTGCTGTAACTGCGAATATGTTCTACCCCCAATGAGTTGCGGCAACACATTAAACCACGCATCGGAAGATTTCTCTGGATCCATTGGGTCCGCCGCCCACCCCGCACCCGGGCCACTCCCTTGAGTTGGAAATACTCCCTGAGAATCGACCAAATATATTACATAGGCTTGACCCCACGAGCGCAGGTTGCCATTGCATTTAATCCGATTGGCGCGCTCCTTGGCGTTGCCAATGGCGGGAAGCAGAAGAGCCACAAGGACTGCGATGATGGCGATAACGACGAGCAGTTCGATGAGGGTAAAAGCACAGGTCGTACGATTAGACTTTTTCAGCATATTCATAGAGTTCTCCATTATTGGAATCTAATCAATGAAACATACCACAGGTTTTCAGAAGAGTTCAATAGAAATTTGGGAAAAAGTAAAAATTTTTGACCTGGGATCCGGAACGGGCGGTTGAAGGTTACAAGTTGCAGGTTGCGTCCAGAAGGGCACAAAGGGGAAAGGGCACAGAGGCACAGGGTTCCAAGTTTCAAGCGTCCAGCGTCAAGTTTCGGCCTTTGGGTCCATTTTGGGCATTTTGGGGGCATTTTTTACGTTTTTGGGGCATTTTTTTGGTTTTTTCGGTGATTTTCGGGTATTTTGAGAGGTTTTTTGATGTTTGAGCCGGATTCCGGAGATGCTTGCACGGCAAGCAGATAAGCAGATATTTTCCAGAAAATCAAGCAAAATCGGCCATTTTTCGCTGATTTTGGCCGATTTTTGGCGTTTTTTGGCATTTTTTTGTGATTTTTTCGATTTTTCAATGATTTTTCCCCTATTTTGGGCCTGTTTTCAGTTCTTCGTCAGTTATTGCGGAGCCCCGGGATGTTTCTTGTGCTTGCGGCCGGTTTTCATCTCCGCTATTTTGCAGGCTTTCTGACACAGGAGGAAGCATGGACGAGCGCAGAAACGACGACCAGAGGGAAGATTATCCGCTGAGCGAGATCCCCGCAGGCGCGCGAAGGGGTTTCTGGTCCAACGCCGTGGTGCTGCTGGGATTCACCTTTTTCACGGCCACCATGTGGGGAGGCGGAAGCCTCGGCACGGGTCTTAAATTCTGGCCGGATCTGCTGATGCTGATTGTCGCCGGGAACCTGCTTCTTGGAGCCTATGTGGCCGCGCTCGGGTTCATCGCGTACAAAAGCGGGCTCAACACCGTGCTGATGTGCCGGTTCTGCTTCGGAGACAAAGGCAGCCGGCTGACGGACCTGCTTCTGGGTTTCACGCAGGTCGGATGGTATGCATGGGGCACCGCCACCATTGCCATCATGTTTGTCAAGCTGCTGCACCTGCCCGGCATCTGGACGTATCCGCTGATGGTGATCTTTGGAATGGCGTTCTGCTGGACCGCCTATTACGGCTATCGCGGCCTCGAAATGCTGTCGCGCGTGGCCGTTCCAATGATGACGCTTCTGATCCTCTGGAGCATGACGCGCGCCACGCGTGACGCCGGCGGCCTGCAGGCGCTGCTGGAAATCATCCCCGAAAAACCTCTTTCGGCGGCGGCCGCCATCACCATCGTGTTCGGCACCTTCGTGAGCGGCGGCACGCAGAGCCCGAACTGGTCGCGCTTCTCAAATTCGGCCGCGACCGCCGTGGGGGCCAGTCTGCTGGCGTTTTTCATCGGGAACGGACTGATGATATTCTGCGGGGCATACGGGGCGCTGGTATACAAGCAGGCCGACATCGTCGAAGTGCTTTCGATGCAGGGGCTGCTGGGATGGGGCATTCTGATGCTTCTCCTGAACATCTGGACCACGCAGGACAACACGGTCTACAACTTCTCCGTCGCGGGCTGCAACCTGTTCCGCTCCCGCAGGCGGAGAGTTTTCACCGTGGGCGGGGCCGCGCTCGGCACCGTGCTGGCGATGGCAGGAATGTACAACTGGCTGGTGCCGTGGCTGATCCTGCTGGGCACGTTTTTCCCGCCGATCGGAGGCATCATCATGGCCGACTGCTGGCTTGTGCGCCGCGGCCGCTATCCGTCGCTCGACCAGGCCGCCGCCAGATCATACAACATGGCCGGGCTTCTGGCCTACGTGACCGCATCCGCCGGGGCCTGGTTCACCGGCCGGGCGCAAATCGGCATTCCCCCGATCAACGGCATCCTGCTCGCGCTGATCATCTACCCCCTGCTGTTCCGGCTGCTGGAAAAACGGGCCGCCTGATTCCGCCGCCGCGCTGTGCGTCCGGCGGCGGGGCCCGCGTTCTGCACGCTTCTGCTGAACGGGGGTCATCCCCGGCCATGCTGCGGCAAAGGCCGTTTTTTCACTTCTTTTTATAAGGCATAAATGGCTCCATCGTGATATAAACAGAGGTGGAGAAGCAGAGGGGAAGACATGAATACTGTGTTCGAAGAACTGAAGTATTTCCTGGATGAGGATTTCCCTAAAAGCTGCAATTGCGGGGAAAGCTTTTATTCAATGGATGACTTCATCGAAAGGACCACTGAGGTCCTGGACACGGAAATGGGGATCTGCAATACCTGCGGCGAGGGCGGGATCATGGTCAACATGGTGAGACAATGCCGCTGCGGAGCCCGCATGATGATTGATTTCTGCACGCGACGCGACCGCACCGAGAAGGGCGCCCAAAGAAGGCTGTTGTTTCGTGACCTGATGACGTTTTTCACAGAAGCCGGGATGGACCCGCTGAAGGCAAGGAATGAACTCATCAGGGTCGTGCACGGGCAGCAGAGCGAAGAAATTCTCAAAATACTGCGACGGGCCAAAGTTGATAAACTGGACAGCCTGTCGCTCAGCATCCAGCTCCGCATGCTGAAGGATTTTCTCCGCTGCTGATTCTGAAGAAGAAAACAACCAGAGGGCGGACATCTGTGCCGCCTGCGGCCGGCATATTCAGCAGCATTGGCCGCAGCACCGTCCGGAGGCCCAGGCCCAGTGCAGGTTGAAACCGCCCAGCCAGCCCGTCACATCCAGCACTTCGCCGATGAAAAAGAGGCCCGGCACTTTGCGCGCCTCGAAGGTCCTGGATGAAAGCTCCGTCGTGTCCACGCCCCCGCGCGTGACTTCGGCCTTCTCAAATCCTTCCGTGCCCGCCGGCACGATTTTCCAGTTGTGGAACCTCTCCGATATTTTCTTCAGCTCGCCTTCACCCATCTGATTCACCGGGGGGAGGCCTTCCAGAAAACAATGCGCCAGTCGTCTGGGGACATGCCTCCCAACAAGATTTTTCAACTCAGTCCGGGGATGATCCTTCTTCCAGACGGGAAACGCCTCGTCCAGGCGCATCTGCGGAAGAAGGTCAACGGCGACGGGCTCCCCCTCCCGCCAGTATGATGATATCTGAAGAACCGCAGGGCCGCTCAGCCCCCGGTGAGTGAACAGCATATCATCCTCAAAAACGGCATCGCCGCACGACACGCGGACCCGCACGGACAATCCGGCCAGCCCGCCGAAGGCCCTGCGGCCGGCCGCATCAAACACCAGCGGCACCAGCGCCGGACGCGGGGAAATGACTTTCAGGCCAAACTGCCGGGCGACATCATATCCAAATCCCGACGCGCCGATTTGGGGCCATGATCTGCCGCCTGTCGCAATCACCAGCGATGGCGCATGGAATTCCCCGCATTCCGCCGCAACGCGAAAACCCGCGCCAATTTCGCGGATTCCGGCATCAGTCCGGATCACCACGCCAGCCTCGCGGCACTCGGCCAGAAGAGCGTCCAGCATTTTCTTCGAGCCGTCGCGGCAGAACAGCCGGCCGCCATCCTCCTCATGCCAGCGCACGTGATGACGGTCCAGCAGCGCGCAGATTTCATGCGAAGAAAAGCGGCTCAGCGCTGATTTGCAGAAATGGGGATTGGCGGAGATGAAATGCTCCGGTCCGGCATTCACGTTGGAAAAATTGCAGCGGCCGCCGCCTGACACGAGAATTTTATTTCCCGGTTTCGGCGAGCCCTCCAGCACCAGCACACGACGGCCGCGGGCGCCGGCTGCGGCGGCGCACATCAGACCGGAAGCGCCCGCGCCCAGGACAATCACATCGTACCCGGCGGCCGCAGTCACGGGGCTCTCCGCACGGCATGCAGGGTCTGCCCCCGGACAACCCTGTCCGCGCGAACACGGCAGATGGTCCCTTTGTCCGCGGCAGATCCCTCGAATTCAACCGGCACATAATGCTCCGAATAGCCGGAACAAATGCCTTTTTCCGAGCGCTGCTCGACCAGCACTTCCACATCTTTTCCGACAAAGGCCCCGCAGTATTTTCGGGTCAGGTCCCGGCCAAGGGCGCGCAGTTTCGCCGCGCGCGTCCTGATTTCTCCGGGCGCAACGCGATCCGGCATCTTCTCCGCCGCCGTGCCCGGCCGCGGAGAAAACGGAAAAACATGCATCCGCGAAAAACCGGCCGCACGGCAGAACTCCACCGTGTCCCTGAAATCCCGATCCGTTTCTCCCGGGAATCCGGCAATCACATCCGTGGTGATGGCGGGATTGTCCAGGACCGCGCGGACCGCTGCAGCCGCGCGCAAAAAATCCGAGCACGTGTAGCTGCGCCGCATGAGCTTCAGAATCCGGTCGGCGCCTGACTGGAGCGGCAGATGGATGTGGGGCAGCATGCATTTGTACGACGCCCACACCTCCAGCAGTTCATCGGTGAGTTCATTCGGATGCAGGCTGGAAAGCCGCAGACGCGGCACCGTCCCCTCATCACACAGCGCGCGCATCACGCGGGCAAGGCCGTTGTACAGGCCGACGGAAACCCCGGAAACAATGATTTCCCGGTGACCGGCAGCGGCCAGGGCCCGGGCTTCAGCCAGAATATCCGGGAGCGGCTTGTTGTAAAGATAACCGCGAAGCCGGGGCACAATGCAGTAGGAGCAGCCGACCGTGCATCCGTTCTGGATTTTCAGAAATGCGCGGGTGTGACTGGAAAAGGAATGAATGCCGAAACGCTCCGAGTGTTCCGGAATATCCACGGGCGACAGGGCAAGCGGCAGACGGTTCAGGACATCCCTGAGTTCCGCCAGCCAGTGCTCATGCGGGGCGATGCAGGCCGCCGCCTCGGGCGGGGATGTAAAATCGGGAAGCGCGCAGCAGCACCCCGTCATGATCACAAAACCCCCGGGATTGCTTCTTTGCGCGGCGCGGACTGCCTGCCGGGACTTTTGAAGAGCCGCGGCCGTAACGCCGCAGGTGTGAATGACGGATATATCCGGCGCGCTGTCCCCGGCCGGGACCGCGCCGGAAAGATTCAGCAGTTCGCGAATCTGCTGGGCATCGTACTGGTTTACCTTGCATCCCAGCACGTGCACTTCATATTTCGGTTTCTTCATGATTCCCGCCGGTATACACTAAATCCATGACTTCGCATACGGCAGAGTTCCGTTTTTACGGCGAGCTGAACAATTTCATCGAACCCGCGCGGCGCGGACAAACCCGCCCCTGCGCATTTGACGGGGCGCCTTCGGTCAAGGATGCCATTGAGGCCATGGGTGTGCCGCACACGGAGGTGGACCTGATTCTGGCTGACGATCAGGCCGTGGATTTCTCTTTTCATCTGCGGGACGGCTGCAGGGTCGCGGTGTATCCGCATTTCTTCACACCCTGCATGGCGCCGGAGGGCCGGCTTCACCGACCCCCGGCCTGTCCGATCTGCTTTGTTCTGGACGGCCATCTCGGGAAGCTGGCGCGGCTGCTCCGCCTGGCGGGGTACGACGCGCTCTATCGAAATCACTGCGATGATGCCGAACTCGCCTCCATCTCCGCGGAGCAGAAACGCGTGCTGCTCACCCGGGACCGGGGGCTGCTGATGCGCCGGTGCGTGCAGCAGGGCTGTTTTGTGCACGCGACGGATCCGGTCGCCCAGCTTCGCGAAGTGATGCGGAGATACGAACTGAACACCGCCCGGGCGCTCACGCGATGCATGGTCTGCAACGGGCTGATGGCGCCGGTTGAGAAGACGCGGATCATGGACCGCCTGCCGGATAACACCCGCAAAAACTGCAGTGTGTTCTTCCAGTGCAGCGGATGCGGGAAGATATACTGGGAAGGCTCGCATTATGCGCGGTTGCGCCGGCTCGTTGACTCGCTATAATGGGCCGGTGATTATGGACCGTCAACAGGAGAACAAAAATTGAAAACGACATTCGCCATGCTTGCCATTTCCCTGATGCTCAGCGCCGCGACGGTGCGGGCGGAAGAAGAGACCGCACAGACGCTGGCAGAGGAGCTGCTGGTTCTGATGGATGTGCAGTCCAGCATTCAGAAATCCTTTGATGCCGTGAAACAGATGCAGGCGACCCAGTTTGCATCCATGGCGGGAGACCGCAAGGAGCAGGCCCTGGCCATGCAGCAGAAGATGATGGATCTCATAGCCGGCGAGATGAGCTGGGACAAGATCAAGACCGATTATATCGGCATTTATGCTGAAACCTTCACTGCGGATGAACTCAAGGGCATCATAGATTTCTACAAGACCCCGGTAGGCAGAAAATTCATCGAGAAGCAGCCGGAAATCATGGAAAAATCCATGCGCGTCACTCAAAAACAGATGATGACGCTGATGCCGAAGATACAGGCGCTCGCACTGGAAGCCGCGGGCATGCCGCCGGCGCAGTAATCAGCGGCCGCCGATAAGGCTTTCGGCGAGGGCTTTCTCCACCGCATCCGTCAGCTCCCGGAAGGTAAAGGGCTTCTGGAGGAACGTGGTCCGCTTCATGGCCGTGGCCCGATGAATATCCGGCTGATTGGCGGAAAGCCCGCTGACCAGAACCACCGGCACATCAGCGCCGGCGCGGCGCAGCCACTGGCACATTTCGAGGCCGTTGAAGTCCGGCATGCTGAAGTCCATGATAATCATGTCCGGCGGAGTCGCTCCCCCGGTCCATTTGTCCTGCAATTCATTTGCACCGGACAGACTCAAGACCGTATGCCCCTGCCCCGAAAGAACAAACTCGCACATTTTTCGAAATGTTTCATCGTCATCCACAACCCAGATGGTGGAAGGCTTCAGCTGATCGCCGCCGTCCGGGCTCGCTGCACGGGCGTCGGCCTGAGCGATGGTCGGAAGGATCACCTTGACGCGCGGCTTCCCGCTGACTGCGGCCGGATCAATCAAGACAGATCCCTCCAGGTCGGCGACAAGGCCAAACAGACTGGATATCTTCAGGCTGGCATTTTCGGGCGCTGACGAATCGCCGGTCAGGGGCATTTCCTCCGCGGATTTCTCCCCTTCCTGCTCCGCGACCCCAATTTCGATGAAGCGGCGCAGAACATTTCCAGTGCGCATCTCCGTGTTCTGCGTGACGACCATGATGCATCCGGGACCGTCCATGGCATCGAGCGAATTGGTTACCAGATTGAAAATCACCTGATGAAGAGCGCTGGGCCGGGCGGATATTTCGTCATTCTTAGCGCCCAGATTCATGGTAAAGCGCACCCGTGAATGCACCTGCGAATTCAGGAGCGAAACAACCCCTTCCAGAATCTCGTGGACCCCGCATGTGGCCTGCACCTCGGCCTCGCTCCCGAGGAAGGCCAGCATTTCCTCGGTCAGGCGGCGGCCCTTCTGGGCGGCCTCGGAAATATGCTCCAGCGCATCGGAAGCTTCCGGGGGGAGGGACAAGCGGTTGAGCATGAAAGAGGAATAGCCCAGAATCACAGAAAGCAGACTGTTGAAATGATGGGCCACGCCGCCCGTTAAAGCTCCCAGCGACCGGGCCCGCTCCGAACTGATCAACTGCTCCGCCAGGCTGTCGGCCCGGCGGGATTCATCCAGCAGCACAGACAGCAGATCGCGAAGCTGGCGCAGAAACGCGGTGACCTGCTGTTCCTCTTCACGGGTGTACACGCGAAGGCTTTCCACGGCCCGCTTCAGCTCCTTGTCAGACAGGGTTCCGTGCGCTTCAAGTTCAGAGAGGAGCTTGCCGCTGACCGGCTCGGTGATCATCCAGCCGGTCCGCAGACAACAGCAAATCCTGTCACCGGCCAGCACAGGCAGCGCCGCCTGATAAAGGCCAAAGCGGCTGGACGCGTTCTGTTCCTGCCGGGTCTCAAGAACCTTTTTGTACAAAGTCGCCTCCTCCCTGAGGAGATTGGCGTACAGCTTCTCCGACGAACTGATCAAGGCTTCCACGGCTGTTTCAACCGGGGCGCTGATCACGGGACACCCGGTCAGAATCTGCTGAACGTTTTCATGCCGGGCATCACTTTCTTCCAGAACAGGACAGAGTTCCGCCAGCAGGGAATCCCGAAGCAGCTTCAGTTCGGAAAGAGAAATGTTTTTCTTCATATTTCCCTACCTTCGCGGCTGAACCCGGCGCTTGATATATTCATCACGGTAGGTTTTATCGCAGCGCAAGCGGCTTTCGTGGCTCAGCTGGTTCAAGGCGATCTCCTCCGTGCCGCCCGCCACAGCCAGCACCACCACATCGCTTTTCAGGCCGATCAGGCGCCCGCGATGCACCCGGCCTGTTTTTCCGACCAGAGTGACCGACTCATTTTTCGGATACAACGGGGATTGTTTATCCAGTTCGTCCCGAAACCGCTGCTCTCTCTGGGCCAGAACCCCGGCTTCTTCCTCCGGCGATTGAACAACGGCCTCTGCAGGCGGCGCGGCCGGCGCAGGGGCCTCCACAGCCGCCGCAGCAGGCTCTTCAGCGGCAGCCGCCGCGGGCGGCGCGGACACGGCCGGGAGCGGCGCCGCGCTGATTCGCGCGGTTGAGGCTTCCCACTGCTCACGCGCCTTCTCGAGCCGCTTCTCGAAGCGGCTTTCCTGAACAATATAGACCGCCATGCCGGAAATAATCATGAGCAGCACAGGCACCGCAAATCGCGACAGCGCCGTCCCTTGGCGGACAATCCGTGTATTTTTTTTCTGGCCCGTCTCCAAATTGTAGCCGCACTGAGTGCAGACCAGGGCGTTTCCCGGAACAGGCGCGCCGCAGGCAGGACAGTCGCGACTGTCCTCTGTGACCCCGGAGCTGTCCTTGATCTGATAGGATTCCAGCCGTCCCGGATCATCCGGCATGTCCAGGAAGGTTTCTTTCCCGCAGGCCGGACAGGGCGCGGACGCCCCGGCCTTCTCCTTGTCCACCATGAAAACCTGCCCGCAAAACAAACACTTCACTCTGCTGTCACTCATCGCTGCTCCTTAACGCCAACTGGTTCAAGTGCGATCATACTAACAGCCGGGCGGCACAATTCAAGCCGCCGTTTCAAGTTCTCCTCCGCTTGTATTGAAAAAACTCGCCCACGAGTGTATTCTTTCCGTTGTATTTGCATGGATTCAGCCATGCTGGGAGGTTTTTCTGCCATGCAGCTGGACAAACTGACAATCAAATCGCAGGAAGCTGTGCATCATGCGCGCCGCCTGGCCGAACAGGCTGGACACGGCGAAATCGGCACTCCGCACCTGGTTGCCGCCCTGATTGACCAGGAGGAAGGGATCGTACGCCCCCTGCTCCAGCGTCTGGGCACGCCGCCCGACGGGCTGCGCGATCAGGTCGAGCGCCTGCTGTCAAAGCGTCCCCGGGTCGAGGGCGCCGCCGTTGATCTGTATATCTCCCGCGATCTGAAGCAGGTGCTCGACAACGCTTTTGCCCTCGCGGAGAAGATGAAGGACGAGTATGTCAGCACGGAGCATCTTTTTCTGGCGGCCATCGAGAAGGGCAGCGATGAATTCCAGGCCATCGCCCGCCAGGCAGGACTGACGCCCGATGCCGTGCTGAAGGCCCTGCAGGCGGTCCGGGGGCGCCAGCGTGTTACGGATCCGGCCCCCGAGGACAAATACGAGGCCATGAAAAAATACGGCCATGACCTGACCGAGGCCGCGCGCAAAGGCAAACTGGATCCCGTCATCGGGCGGGACAGCGAAATCCGGCGCGTCATTCAGGTGCTTTCTCGCCGGACCAAGAACAATCCCGTGCTGATCGGAGAGCCCGGGGTTGGGAAGACCGCGATTGCGGAGGGGCTCGCACAGCGTATTGTGGCCGGGGATGTCCCGGAAGGGCTCAAGAGCAAGCGCGTGGTCTCGCTCGATCTTGGACAGATGGTGGCGGGGGCCAAATACCGGGGAGAATTCGAAGACCGCTTCAAGGCCTTTCTGAAAGAGGTGACCGAGGCCAGCGGCCAGATCATTCTCTTCATTGACGAGCTTCACACACTGGTGGGCGCGGGAGGGGCCGAGGGCGCGATGGATGCGTCGAATATGATCAAGCCTGCGCTTGCGCGCGGAGAACTGCGCTGCGTGGGCGCCACCACGCTGGACGAGTATCGCAAGCATGTTGAGAAGGATGCCGCGCTTGAACGGCGTTTCCAGCCGGTGATGGTGGAGGAGCCGACGGTCGAGGCCACCATCGCGATCCTGCGCGGACTGCGTGAACGCTACGAGGTCCATCACGGGGTCCGCATCCAGGACGCCGCACTGGTGGCCGCCGCGACACTTTCCGACCGCTACATCAGCGACCGGTTCCTGCCGGACAAGGCCATTGACCTTGTGGACGAGGCCGCCAGCCGGCTGCGGATGGAAATAGACAGCATGCCTGTTGAAATTGACGAAATCGAACGCCGGATAATGCAGCTGGAAATCGAGCGCTCCGCCCTCCGCAAAGAGAAGGATGAGGGTTCAAAGGAGCGTCTGCAGAAGATCGAGCAGGAGCTTGCGGAGCTTTCAGAGAAGAGCTCAAAGCTTAAGCTGCACTGGAACAGCGAAAAAGAGATGATATCCGAAATCCGGCACCTGACCCAGGCGCTGGATCTCCTGCGGAACAGGGAGGAGGCCGCCAAGCGCAGCAACGACCTCGAGTCCGCCGCGGAAATCATGTACGACAAGATTCCGAAGACCGAAAAGCAAATCCAGTCCGCGCAGCAGAAACTGGCCGAACTGCAGAAGAAGGATCGGATTTTGAAGGAAGAAGTGGACGCGGAAGATATCGCTTCCGTGATCTCAAGCTGGACTCATATTCCGGTCTCACGGCTGCTGGAGAGCGAGAAACACAAGCTGATGGAAATGGAGCAGCGGCTGCAGCAGCGGGTGGTCGGCCAGCAGGAGGCCGTGGAAGCGGTTTCAAATGCGGTGCGCCGGGCTCGTTCCGGCCTGCAGGATCCCAACCGGCCCATCGGATCATTCATTTTCATGGGGCCGACCGGCGTCGGAAAAACTGAGCTCGCGCGCGCGCTGGCCGAATTCCTGTTCGACGACGAACAGGCCATTCTGCGGGTGGACATGTCTGAATTCATGGAGAAACACAGTGTGGCGCGCCTGATCGGCGCGCCGCCGGGCTATGTCGGCTATGAGGAGGGCGGTTACCTCACCGAGCATGTCCGCCGCAAACCATGGTCGGTGGTGCTGTTTGATGAAATAGAAAAAGCCCATCCTGAAGTGTTCAACGTCCTGCTCCAGATCCTGGATGACGGCCGGCTGACCGACGGACAGGGCCGCACAGTAAACTTCACAAACACCATCATTATCATGACGTCCAACATCGGCAGTGCCATCATTCACGAAGCTCTGGTTCTGGAACCGGATCTGAAGCGCGGAGACAGGGCTTATCAGGTCATGGAGCAGCGCGTGATGGAAGCTCTGCGGGCGCAGTTCCGTCCCGAGTTCCTCAACCGTCTGGATGAAATCATCATCTTCCACAGCCTGAACCGGAAGCACATCAGGGAAGTCGTTGAAATTCAGCTCAACCGGATCAGAAAACATCTGGCCGGGCGCAGCATCGAGTTGAGCCTGACGGATGAAGCAAAGAACCATCTGGCCGAAACCGGCTATGACTCCTCTTTTGGCGCGCGGCCGCTCAAGAGAGTCCTTCAGAGGGAAATTCTCGATGCCCTCGCCAGTGAGATCATCGAAGGACGCATTCCGGAAGGGGCCCGCGTCGAAGCAGAATATAAAAACGGGAAGATTGAATTTAAAATCAGATAGGCGCCAATGAACACTTTTCTGTCTGCTGCACTCGTCATATTCATATTCTGGGCCGTGTGGTACATCTCCCGCGACATGTGAACGGACCATCATGAAAAGAGATATCCCTGTCCGCTTCAACGACATCATCCGCACAAAGGAGGGATATGCCGTATTTGTCACGGACGGGATCAAGAACATCGCTTTCTTCATAGACGGTTTCACCGGTGAGGCCATCTGCATGGCGCGCGAAGGAGTCCGGACCATGCGCCCTCACACGCATATGCTTATCGAGAGCATCATTGCCGGCCTCGGAGCCAAAGTGGAAAAGGCCGTTGTCCACACGCTGAAAGAGGATATCTATTTTGCGCATCTTTATCTTTCTCAGCCTGCGGGCGAGGGAAAGCACATTGTCGAAATTGATGCGCGGCCCAGTGACTGCATCGCGCTGGCTTTGGAACTGGATGCCCCGCTTTTTGTCAAACAGGATGTTTGGGAGGCATCCGAAGACATGACGTGGGTGCTGGAGCAGCACGACAAGGACGAATAGCCGTCTGCTGCTCAGAACAAGCTCTTCAGAAACCAGAGGCCGAGGCCGACCAGGCCGGCTCCGCAGACGATGAATATCACATGGTATACCCGGGGAGGGCAGAGCCGCCGGCCGGCAGATACCGTATAGGAAACAAAGCTGTACCAGGTCAGATCGGCCGTGATGTGCCCGCAATAGAAGAAGACCAGTCCAAGCAGGCCGGCCTCAAGAGACTTGGTGATCAGACCCAGCCCGATGGTCGCCCACCAGATGATCCAGTACGGATTGGACAGGCTGAGAAGCACACCCGCCATCACAGGGCCGCGGACGGCATCTCCCGCACTCGCTTCCGCGTGAAGAGCCTCGTCGGTCGCCTTCCCTGCCGTGGCCACCATGTGCCCCCCCATCGCCAGGAGGATGATTCCGCCAACCAGCGCAAAGAAACGGGTGACTTCAGGCCTGGTCAGCCAGACGCCGAGCCCCAGCATAATGGCCGCCAGCAGCAGCATTTCCAGAACCGCATGCCCCAGCACAATCAGCGGACCCGCCCTGAACCCGCGTTTGAGAGATTCACTGATGGTCATGGTGAACACCGGACCCGGAGCGACTGCTCCCGAGAATCCGACCAGAAAGGCCATGCCGAATATGGCCAGAAGCTTAATCACCGGATGCAGACTCCGCCGGCGGCCCCTGCCTGGGTGCAGCGGCCGCCATGAGAGAGGCCAGACCACGCGTCTCCTCTATGCTTTCGAGGATCAGACGGAAAATCATTGTCAGCGGAACAGACAACAGCATGCCGACCGGCCCCAGAACCCAGCCCCAAAACACCAGCGAGATGACGAGAATCATCGGCGAGAGTCCCATTCGTCTGCCCATCAGGCGGGGCTCCCAGATATTGCCGATCAGGGTGTTGATGATCAGATAGCCGATGGCCACGAGCAGGCTCATGCCCGGGCCGAACTGGATGAGCGCCAGCGCGATGGCGGGCACAGCCGCTATAATGGAACCCACGTTCGGCACATAATTCAGAATAAAGGCCAGGACACCCAGCAAAACGGCATAGTCAATCTTGAAGACCGCCAGCATCAGCGTAACAAGCCCGCCCGTGATCAGGCTGACAAAGGTCTTGATGCTCATATACTGGCGGAAGGTGTTTACCGCCATGCGCAGGCGCTCCCGATGTTCCGGGGTCATGGCGGAAATCGACTGAATCTTGGCCGGCAGCATGGCCGCTTCCAGCATCATGAAAATGACAATCAGCAGCACGAGAAAAGCCTGGCTGAGAAGCGTACTGACGGCCTGAAGCGTGTTCCCGACAAAGGTCAGGGCTGTTTTCGTATTCATTACGCGGGCGACCGCATCGTCAGGAATTTCATAGCCCTTTGCCCGCAGCCATTCAACGCTTCCGGCCAGCTGGGCCTGCAGGCTCTGCTGATATCTTGGAAGATTGCTTGAGAAATCCTGAACCGACTTGCCCAGCACCACAACTGCGACAACGGTCAGGACAATCATGGCCGTAATGAGCAGGAGAAGAGCGAGCCATGAGGGAATTCTTCGGCGCTGCATGCCGAAATAGAGAGGGGTGATCACTACGCTGATGAAAACCGCCAGCAGCAGCACCACGATTATCGAGGAGGCCGCGCGCATGCCCGCTACAATAACCACAAACGCCGCCGCATTGACCAGCAGCGCCATCAGTTTGGTCCGGTTTGTTCCACTCATGCGGACCATCCTCGCAGAGAGAGACGGGGAAATCAAGCCAAGGCGGCGTCAATCCCAATTCCGAAAAGAATATTTTGTCAGGCTGAGCTTGTTAATCAGGCCGATCCATATATATTAGCGCCACTATGAAAGCTCCAAAACAGAAAGCCGCCGGATGGCTGACATATATACCGGAACTCGAAGTGGTGGACTGCACCGTGCGTGACGGGGGTCTGATCAACGCACACCACTTTGGTGATGATTTCGTGCGCGCGGTCTACCACACCTGCATTGATGCCGGGCTGGACTACATGGAATTCGGATACAAAGCCTCCAAGAAGATATTCAGCAAGGCGGAGTACGGCGCATGGAAGTTCTGCGATGAAGAAGACATCCGGCGAATCACCGACACACGCGACCGGGGCAGCCTCAAATTCTGCGCCATGGCGGATGCGGAGCGCACGGACTACCATACGGATATCCTCCCGAAAAAGGACAGTGTGCTCGACTGCATCCGGGTGGCCACCTATGTGCACCAGCTGCCCACCGCGCTGGACATGGTCAAGGATGCCCATGACAAGGGCTATATGACATCTTTGAACCTGATGGCGGTCTCGGCAGCCCTGGAGCTCGAGGTGGACAACGCGCTCGAAGTGATGGCCGCCAGCGAAGTGGACGTTCTTTACATCGTGGACAGTTACGGGGCCTTCTATACCGAGCAGATTGAGGCTCTGATGGAGAAGTTTAAGAAAGTCTGCAAAGGCACCTCCAAGCGCATCGGAATCCATACCCACAACAACCAGCAGATGGCCTACTCCAACACGATCACCGCCATCATCAACGGAGCGACCATGCTGGACGCCACACTGTGCGGACTGGGACGCGGAGCCGGCAACTGTCCGATGGAACTGCTGCTGGGTTTCCTGAAGAATCCGAAATTTGACCTGCGCCCCATCCTGCAGGCATCGCAGGAAGTGCTGCTGCCAATGCGCAAGACCATGGACTGGGGCTACAGCATCCCCTACGCAATCACCGGACAGCTCAACGAGCACCCGCGCGATGCCATTAAAATGCGCGAAGGACCTGAACCGGACAACTATGTCAGATTCTTCGACGAAATGAATGAATAAGCTCCGCAGTCACGGAACCGGCCGTTATTTTACGGATCCGCCTTTTCGCCAGCGAATGCCCATGAGCGCTTTACGGGGCATCACCATGACCGCGTCGTCATAACGGAAGGCATCGGCGGGCACGACAGGAAAATCCGGACCGCCAACAGTCAGCCGCCATGTGTTGTCCCGGGTGCAAAACCAGACTGCATAGGGCGCGCGCTGATTCAAACGGTCGTACTTCCAGAGCTGATCTGATTCCACCGGATTTGCGCCGCCCGTAAAGCCGCCCGCCAGCAGGCCCGTCCTGTCAAGACGGGGGCGGCCCGGACAGCGGAATCCGCCCAGCGTTCTTTTCCCGTAGGACAGAATCTGCTCCACAGGAGCGGCCGGCACTTTCAGGATCACCGGCACAGCGACAGGCCCGCATCCCGGAGGAAGTTCTACTTCGACAGCGGAGACCTCCGCGGGAATTTCAGTCTCATCGGCGGGGTTTTCACCCGACATCCAGCGCACCGCTCCTGCCTGATCTTTCGCAAGAAGAAGAGCAATTTCAGCGGCCGAATCCGGCGGCATGATCCGCATGAGTGTTCCGGTCGGCATGCGGTCGCCGAAAACAGCGCGCACAGAATTGATTTCCGGATCACCCCACAGGCCAATCCAGTTTCGTCCCGGATGCAGATTCACAACCCCAAAGGCGTATGTGCTCTCCCCGCCCGGACGGACCCGGTAGAAGCGCAGCATATCGGTTCCCGCCATGGCTGCCGCCGCGCCTTCATCACATCCGGTTGTTCCGACAGGCTTCCACTGATCTTCCCGGATGTCTTCAATCGAAAGGGCATCGGCAAACTGAACGATTTGTCCACGGTTCAACTGGAAGCACACCCGCCCCTGATCCCCGATCTCTGCGGCGCGGACGAACGGCGTTGCAACCGCAAGACCAAGGATCATTCTGCCGATTTTCAACATGGCGTGATCTCCAGTCATTTCAGCTGCAGAATGCGATCAACAGCACCAAGAAGCACATCCATCTGCGCGCGAGTGCCCATGGAAATGCGCAGGCATCGCCCGGTGCGCGGACCCGGGAAATAGCGCACCAGAATGTTCCGCTCGCGCAGTTTCTCAAACAAAACCGCGGCTTCAATGCCTGAAGGTTCCACCCACAGGAAATTGGCTTGCGACGGGAAGACCCGGAAAGAGCGCTTCTCCAGTTCAGCAGCTGTATGCCTGCGGATGTTTTTTATGTTCTCACAATTTGACCGCATGTAGTCCATATCTGCAAAAGCGGCGCAACCCAGGGTCTGAGCAATCCGATCCACGTTGTAGGAGTCTTTGAGCTTAGACATCGCCCCGACGAGCTCCGGAGCCCCGACGGCATAGCCCAGACGGAGCCCCGCAAGGGAAAACGACTTGGAAAAAGTCCGAAGGACTATGACATTCTCCAGTTCCAGCGCAAGACTCATGCAGTTGGCTTCGGCAAAATCCGCGTAAGCCTCGTCGATCACCACCACTCCCGGGAAACGTTCGCAGAAATGGCGGACCTGTTCCATCGGATACATAATGCCGGTGGGCGCATTGGGATTCGCAAGGAAGAACAGCGAGGCATCCACCTCATCCGGCATGGCCCATTCAAAATCGGAACCCAGCGGAACGGCGATGGCGCGCAGGCCGTGCATTTCTGCCAGGACGGGATAAAGTGAATAGGAGGGTTCAAAAAATCCGATTTTGCCCCTTCCCTCGACGAAAGCCCGCACACACAGCGCAAGCAGCTCGTCCGATCCGTTTCCCGCCAGCACCCGGCAGGTTTCGCATCCGTGATATGCCGCAATCATTCCGCGCAGCTTTGTGGCCAGCGGGTCCGGATACAGACCGAGATTTGTAAAATCAAAATCCTCAAGCGCCCGGCCCACGGCCGGCGAAGGGGCATACGGATTCTCATTGGTATTCAGCTTGATGATGAGCGGATCCGAGGGCTGCTCGCCGGGCGTGTAACCCTTCATACGATTAACATTCTTGCGAACATACTTGTTCATGATGCTGCCCCTGCACTTGGTTCACGATTCAAAACGGATGCGGGCGGAACGGGCATGCGCTTCAAGCCCCTCTACGCGCCCGAAAGCCTCGATCACGGGCAGGAGTTCAATCAAATCCGCCCGGGTAAGAGACATCACACTCATGCGACGCTGAAAATCATCCACCGTCAGACCCGAAAAAAAGGCTGCCGTTCCGCCGGTTGGCAGCACATGGCTTGGTCCGATCGCAAAGTCGCCCGCGCTTTCCGGAGTCCACGGACCGGCAAAAACAGCGCCGGCGGCGCGCACCTTCTGTATCCAGCGCCGCGGCTCCTGCACCAGAAGTTCAAAATGCTCCGGCGCAAACCGGTTGCATACTTCCATCCCCGCATCCAGATTGTCCGTAACAACAATCAGCATGCCGTGCTGCAGCACCTTGCGGACAAAATCCCGGCGCGGCAGGGTTTCACTCTGCACAAGAAGTTCGCGAGCCACACCGTCAGCCAAACGCTCTGAAGGCGTTACCAGCAGAACCTTTTCAGCGCCGCTCCCGTGTTCAGCCTGCGAAAGCAGGTCGGCGGCCACAAACGAGGGACTGATGGAATCATCGGCCAGCACGGCGATTTCACTGGGGCCGGCGACCATGTCCAGTGAAACCTCGCCATAAACCTGCCGCTTGGCGGCGGTTACGTACGGCCCTCCCGGACCGACGATCTTCTGCACCTTACGGACTGTGGAGGTCCCATAGGCCATGGCGCCGATGGCCTGAATGCCTCCGATGCGGTAAATTTCTGTTGCCCCGGCAAAATCAATGGCATAGAGCAGCGCCGGATTGATGGTCCCGTCCCGGCCCGCAGGTGTGCAGGCCACAACCTCCGGGACCCCTGCCGCGCGGGCCAGCACGATGGTCATCATGGCCGTGGAAGCCAGCGGAGCAGCTCCTCCGGGAATATAGACGCCCACTCTGTCGAGCGGGACAAAACGCTCGCCAATCATGCCGCCCTTGGGGCTGGTGATGCTCCAGTCCTTGCGAATGCCGGCCTCCGCGAATCGACTGATGCGCCTGCGCGCTTCTCGGGCCGCACGCTTGAAATCGTCGTCCACGGCTGCGCGCGCCCCTTCTCGCTCTTCCGGAGTGACACAGAGAGCTCCGGCCGACAGCTTTACCCCATCGTGCTTTTCAATAAATTCCAGCACGGCCTCGTCGCCGCGGCTGCGGATGGCGGCCAGCATCCTGGCGGCCGCTTTCTCGGCGGCCGGATCAAAGGCCGGGCGCTGAAGGAACTCCTCCACCTCTGCCGGCTGCGAAGTCACGGTCCAGCGGACCGATTTGATATCCAGTTTTGCGTTCTTAACCATCGAAAAATCTCTCTCCCGGAAGCTGGCGCCACCTAGTGTGTGCGCACGGCCTCATTCAGGCTGTCACACCTCGGACAGCGCAGCAGCGGCATTTTCCTCGAATCCACATAGACATGTCCACATGCAGCGCACCGGTAGATGCGCTCATTGGCATATCGAACATGCGGTTCGTACCGGCGAATAAAGTAGAACAAGCCGATCAGCGAAACAACCAGTAAATTCAAAGCCAGGGGCACATAGAAGATTACCGGCCAGCTGACCTGAATCATGGCCGCACCCCCGGAGACGGCGGCACGCTCCGCACAGTCACACAGCCCCGGCGCACTTTATCGGAAGGAACGGTTCTCCACTTCCGCGCCGCCTGCACCAGCAGGTTGCGGTTTCCGCGAAGCTGCGATTCGTTCATCAGAAACACGTGCGAGACTGTACCGTCGGGTTGTACTTCGATTTCCAGCTGCGCCTGCCAGCCCGCTTCCCCTGAGGACAGCGCAGCGGGGAGCGATATGTCCATGAAATCCTCTTCTGACAGCCCTTCAAGGAAGCGGACATCAAACACGGATCCAGACGGCGCTTGCGGCAAAGACCGGTAGGGAGAAGGCTGTGAGGCAAAAAACGCGCGCACCTGCGCGGACAAACCGCCGGCCTCGGGGATCCGGGCTGTTTCCGGCGCAGAATAGGCCAGAAACTCGCTTTCTGTTTCAAGCGGTTCCAGGCGCGGCCGAAGATCATTCGGGCGCGTCTCCAGAAAAGCGCTGAAACCCAGAGATGAGGGAAACGAAAACAGCCGGGGGGACCAGAGGCCCGGTGACACAAAGCCGGACCCGCCTTCATCCAGCATCGGATAATAGAGAAGCCGGGCGGAAGGAGAAACCGCGGCGTACGCCAGGGGAGCCGCCGGACGAAAGAGGACCGCAAACAATCCAACCCACAGGCATGAGCCTGCAGCCGCAATGGCCCGAATGCGCCGGTCTGCGGCGCAACGTTCCGCGGACATTTTCATCGCGGCACACCTCCCTTCACGCCCGGCTCGCGAGCGGCCAAAACGACCTCGCGGATACCTGCGTCAGACGCCATGTTATAGATTTGAACCAGCATGTGATGGGACACAAAACCGTCTGCCTGGATAATCAGACTTTCGTCATCGGCCGCATTCCGGAATCTGGCGGGCAGTTCCTGCAGTGAAACGCGGTCATCGTTGAAGAATATGACCCCGTCCCGGGTCACGGTGACCAGAAGGCGGCCGAACTGCACCCCGTCGCGGAAAGGAGACGACGGAAGGGTCATCGTAATGCCGGGCTGAAGCACAAACGGGGCGTGTGCCATGTAGAAAACGAAAAGGATCAAAACCAGGTCCAGCAGCGGAATGAGTCCCGGCGGACCGCGCCGTATCCGGTTCCTTGCCGCATACAGGCGGTGAAGCTTGGAAAGCCTGAGATATACACCGCTCCGCATCACCGCGGCCCTGCGCCTTTCTTGCTCAAATAGGCGATGATTTCGACAGAAGCCCTCTCCATGTCGAGCAGAATGGATTCCACCCGGCTGACCAGCAGGTTGTAGGCGGCATGGGCCGGGATGGCGAGCGTCAATCCCGCTGCCGTGGAAATGAGGGCCTGCCAGAGTCCGCCCGCAAGATCGCCGGGCTGCACAAGGGGAGCCTTCTGCTGTATAACCAGCAGATTCTGCATCAGGCCCAGCACCGTCCCCAGCAAACCCAGCAGCGGCGCAAGCTGTGCCACGGTGGCCAGCGTGCTGATATTCCGTTCCAGCCGGGGAATCTCCAGCAGTCCGGCCTCCTGCACCGCCTTTTCCATCTCAGGCACGGCTGCATCATGATTGAGGATGGCGGCCCGCACGACATCCGCAACCGGGCCCGGAGTATCCTCGCAGATGCTGACAGCCTCCACGATGTTGCCGCGGTTCAGGATGTTGTAGATGCCTTTCAGAAAATCGTCCGACTTGATCTGGGCGCGATGCAAATGAAAGAGGCGCTCCACAAAGACCGTGGCGGCGAGAACGCCGGCCGCGAGAATCACCCAGACCATCGGTCCGCCTGCATTGATCATTTCCTGCATGTGCTGTTTCTCCTTCAATCCGTTCCGGGCGTCACCCATCGTTCTGTGCGCAGCTTGCGGATGCGCATGCGCGCCTCCTCCGCCGCCGGCACCTGTTCCTCGATTATGCGTTCATAAATACGGAGGGCTTCCGACCACTGCTGCTCCTGCTCCCGAATGGCCGCCGCACCGAACGCTGCGCGTGTAAACCAGGCCTCGCTTCCCACGGCGCGGTTTTTCTGGGCCACATAGCGATAGATCACATTCAGGTATCGCTCCAGCGCTCCCGCAGCATCCCCGGTCTTGTCCAAACAACGGCCAAGCTTATATTCGGCCTGAAGGCTGATTTCAACCGGGACATCGGCTCGGCCCGTCAGGGCGGCATAGGATTTGATCGCTTCCGCATAACGCGCGGGATCGCCTGCGCCCAGAGTGAACTGGCAGTCGCCGATCCTTCCCCGGGCCAGCGCCGCGGTGTATGAGCCCTGCGCCTTGAGAATAACTTCTTCATAAGCCAGGATCGCGGCTGCGAACTGCCCGAGTTCGCTGAGCGCGTCGCCCTGCGCAAAACGGGCCTGCACCAGACGAGGGCTCTCCGGATAATTTTGAACCAGTTTGCTGAAATGCTCGATGGCCCGCAGATATTCACGCTGCAGCACTGCAGACTGACCGGCCCAGAAAATCGCGTCGTCTGCCAGTTCGGATGAAGGATAGCGAAGCGCCACTCCGGTAAATCCGGCTTCGGCTTTCTGATGGAACCCGTTGTTGAACTGATATTCGGCCAGCCAGAAAAGCACGTCCGGCGCCCATGCGGAATCGGGGAATTTCTGCACAAACTCACGACAGATATCCTGGGCCTTGTCGGACTGGCCCATCAGATAATGTGTCCATCCGCGCATATAAAACGCCTGCTCGGAGAAATCGTGGCCGGGAAACTCCTGCACCACTTTTTCGAAATCCGCAAGGGCGCCCGGGAAACTCCCAAGGCGATAGCGCACCATGCCCCGGCGATGTCTGGCCCGTCCCGCGTGCAGGCTTCCCGGGAACTCGCGGAGAATCCGGTTGTACTGCGATACCGCCTGCTCCCATTCCCCGATCAGTTCCTTCATCGCCGCAATTCGCAGCGATGCCTGACGCGCAAAGCCGCTTTCCGGATAAGCATCCTCAATGGCGTGAAACTCCTTTTCGGCCGCGTCATACTGACCCGCTTCGGCATAACACTCCGCCGCCTGATAAAGGGCCTGCGGAGCCTCCTGCGCGGCAGGAAAAAGCTTCGTTACTTCAAGATATTTCGCCCGCGCTGCCGTGTATTCGCCGTCTGCATAAAGAGCATCCGCAATCTTGAAAAGGGCCTGTTTCCGATCCGCATCGCCTTCGGCGAGCGAGAGGGCCCGTTCAAACTCCCTGACGGCCTCGGCATGCCGCTTAAGACCGAAAAGGCACCAGCCCTTGCCCATCTGAGCCCGGAAACGG
This sequence comes from Verrucomicrobiota bacterium, assembly GCA_029557905.1. GTDB lineage: Bacteria > Verrucomicrobiota > Kiritimatiellia > JAKQHR01 > JAKQHR01 > JAKQHR01. The sequence goes on along the minus strand of JAKQHR010000173.1, from coordinate 8,447 downwards.
CCCGGCGTGTCCGAAAAGACCTCCTGATAATACTGATATTCACGGTACGCTTTCTCATACTCTCCGGAGGCAAAAAGCTCGTCCGCCCAAGTCAAGAGGGATTCCGGCGCGTGCGGATTAGCCGTATTGGCGCCAATCCACTCATGAAGCAGAGCTTCGCCCTCGTCCCGCCGGCCCGCGCGGATCAGCAGACGCGCCTTGCGCAAACGACTCTGGTTCAGAACCACGGGATCGGCGGAAAGCTTCACAGCCCGGTCAAGGAACTCCACGGCCCGGGTATAGTTCGTCTGCGCTTCTGCAACTGCAGCCAGTACACGACAGGCCTCTGCACGGCTGTCATCGGCCAGGTTCTCGCGCGCCATCAGATCCAGCAGAAGCTTCTCCGCCTCTGGAAGCCGGCCTTCCTCCAGGTGAATTCTGCTCAACCACAAGCTGCCCGGAACCGCCTGAGGCGAAGCCGGATAGTCGGTCAAAAGCTGGGACAGGATGACCGATGCATCGCCGCGCTGCCCCAGATCAATCAGCACTCCGGACCAGTCCAGCAGATTCAGGGCGGCCTCGATCTCGTTGGTGATCGCGCTTTGCAGCGACCTGAAGGCCTTGACTGCGCGCGGGGTGTCGCCGATTTTGGCGTAGCACCGCGCGCGAAGGCGGCTGGCACGACGGGTGAAATACGGATCGGAAAGCCGGGCGGGCATTTTGTCGAGCAGCGCAAGGGCCGCCGAATAATCATCCTGCCCGGCCACGGCCATGGCCCGCCAGAAAATGAAGCCGGCGCGGATATCTGGCGTCCGGGCCAGTTTTTCACGGCTGTCCAGCAGCTTCAGTGTGCCCTTGAAATCCTTCTGCTCATAAAGCGCTTCAGCCAGTCCCATCACGCCTTCGGCCTTTTCTGCACGGGATTCGGCTTTGTCGATGTACTCGTTGAAATACAGTTCCGCGCGCTCATACAGCCGGTCCACAATCGCGGCGCGTGCGGCCGACAGCAGTTCCTCCGGACGCATGTGCCTGACGGCATCGTCGGCCGGCTGTGCCGAACGCGCCAAAAGCCCCAGAAGCAAAAGCGTCGCCAGCGCGGTTTTTTCAGTCTTCCAAATCATCTTATACTCTGTTCAGCACACTCTTCAGGGACCGCCCGGTGTACGATTCATCGCAGGCCGCCAGAACTTCCGGCGTGCCCTCCGCCACGATCCGTCCGCCGGCATCGCCGCCTTCCGGGCCCAGATCAATAATGTAATCTGCCATTTTAATGACATCGAGATTGTGTTCAATCACAACCAGCGTATTTCCTCCCTCGCGCAGGCGCACCAGCACATCCATCAGCCGGTCCACATCCGCGAAATGGAGACCCGTGGTGGGCTCGTCCAGGATGTACAAAGTCCGGCCGGTCTGCTTGCGGCTGAGTTCGGCCGAAAGCTTCACGCGCTGCGCCTCTCCCCCGGAAAGCGTCGTGGCCGGCTGGCCCAGCTGCAGATAGCCCAGGCCCACCTCGTCCAGAGTCCTGAGCTTGCGTTCAATGGCCGGCAGGTTCTGAAAAAATTCGCGCGCTTCGCTTATGGTCATGTCCAGAACATCTGCAATGCTCTTCCCGTTGTACCGGACCTCCAGGGTTTCCTGATTATAACGGCGCCCCCGGCACTGTTCGCACGTCACATACACATCAGGGAGAAAATGCATCTCGATGCGAATGATACCGTCGCCCTTGCATTTTTCGCATCGGCCGCCCTTGACATTGAAGCTGTAACGTCCCGGCTTGTAACCGCGGACTTTCGACGCAGGGAGCTGTGCAAACAGATCGCGAATCTGGCCAAACGCGCCGGTATAGGTTGCCGGATTGCTCCGGGGGGTGCGGCCAATGGGAGACTGGTCAATCACGATCACCTTGTCCAGGGCCTCCACTCCTTTCAGCCGGTCGTGTGCGCCGGGCCTGTCGCCCGACCCAAAGAAATGACGGAACAGGGCCCGATGAAGGATGTCATCAATCAGCGTGCTCTTCCCGCTCCCGGACACACCGGTGATGCACACCAGCAGTCCGAGGGGAATCTTCACATGGATATTCTTCAGATTGTTCTCCCGCGCGCCGACGATCTCCAGACAGCCCTTGTGCGGCGGAGTGCGCTTCGCGGGTATTTTCGAATCCATCTCGCGCCGAAGGTAGCGCGCGGTAAGAGAACGGGTATCCTTCAGAAGCCTGTTCACAGGGCCGGCGAACACCACCTCTCCGCCATGCCTGCCGGCCTGCGGGCCCAGATCTACCACATAGTCGGCCGAGCGGATCGTCTGCTCGTCGTGCTCGACCACAATGACCGTGTTGCCCACATCACGCAGCTTGATCATCGTCTGGATCAGGCGCTCGTTATCCCGCGCATGCAGTCCGATGCTTGGTTCATCCAGCACATAGAGAACACCCATCAGCCCCGCGCCGATCTGCGTGGCCAGCCGTATGCGCTGGGCCTCGCCGCCGGAAAGCGTTCCGCTCTCGCGGTCAAGCGTAAGGTAATCCAGTCCCACATTTTGCATGAAGCCCAGCCTTTCACGAATCTCCTTGATAAGCTCCGAGGCGATTCTGGCTTCCTGTTCTGTCAGTTCGAGCGTCGTAAACAGCTTGAGCGCATCTTTGACCGACAAACGGCAGACATCGGTGATTGAGCGTCCCGAAATTGTGCAGGCCAGCACCTCAGGACGAAGCCGCGCGCCGTCGCAGGCTGTACAATGACGCTTCCCCATGAACGCTCCCAGATGCTTGCGGATATATTCGCTCTTCGTATCGCGATACCGGCGCTCCAGATTCGGGATCACTCCTTCAAACGCCTTGCGGAAAGTCCGGGTCGCGCCGCGAAACCAGAACTTCATCGTCACTTCCCGCTCTCCGGTCCCATACATGAGGATTTTTCTGAAATCCTTCGGCAGATCTCTGTAGGGCGCATCCATGTCCACACCATGCGCGGCCGCAAGCGCTTTCAGCAGCCGATTATAGTACATCGTCGCGCGGCGGCCGCTTCCCCGCCACGGGCGTATCGCGCCGCTGCCCAGCGACTTGTCCAGATCGGGAACGATTAAATCCTCGTCAAACACCATCATGCTCCCCAGCCCATGGCAGGTCGGACAGGCCCCGTAGGGGCTGTTGAACGAGAACGAGCGCGGGAGCAGCGCCTCAAAACTGATGCCGCAGTCCGCACAGGCATTCTTCTCCGAAAAAACCGTTTCCGAGACTTTCTCATCATCCGGCCTCAGCACAATAACGGTCCCCTCGCCCTCCTTCAGTGCGAGTTCGATCGAATCCGTCAGACGCGATCTGATATCAGTGCCGACGACCAGGCGGTCAACAACCACCTCGATCGTATGGGCCCGGGTTTTCGCAAGCGAAGGCACGTCGTCCAGTTCGTAAACCCGGCCATCCACCCGGGCCCGGACAAAACCCCGGCGGCGGATGCCGGCCAGCACATCCTCGTGCCGGCCCTTGCGGCCGCGCACCAGAGGCGCGGCGACCACAATCCTTGTTCTCTCCGGCCATGCGAGAATCTGGTCAACAATGGACTCTGCGCTCTGCTGCGTGATCGGCTTCCCGCACTGCGGGCAGTGCGGATGGCCGATACTGGCGTACAGCAGGCGCATATAGTCGAATATCTCCGTCGTAGTGGCCACAATGGACCGGGGGTTGGAGCCGGCGGTGCGCTGCTCGATCGAAATTGCGGGGGAGAGACCCTCAATGTAATCCACCTGGGGCTTCTGCAGCTGCTCGAGAAAATGACGGGCATAGGCCGACAGGCTCTCCACATACTTGCGCTGACCCTCCGCATAAATCGTGTCGAACGCAAGAGAGGACTTCCCCGAACCGCTGAGACCGGTGATCACAGTGAGTGCATTGCGCGGTATTTTCACCGTGATGTTCTTCAAATTGTGTTCGCGCGCGCCCGCGACCGTGATCCATTTTGTACTCATAGAAAAACCTGATAACTGTCCGGCAGAAACTAGCATTCCGCCCGGCCAAACGCCAGCCTCTTGAACAAGTTCAAACGGCGGGCTGTATGGGAAGGCATTGGGATGCGGCCGGCTGGAAATGGCAAGAGAAAGAAATGGGGACTGAGGTGTACTATGCCGGCTCTCGTGAAAGTGCCCCATAAGGAAGAACACCTGAAATACGGCGGCAAACCGGAACATTGATGTTCATGTTCGAGGCTCCATCCTGTTTTCGCGCCTTTCGCGCTTTTCGCAGTTCCATTTATTTCTTTGGAGATGTTCGCTGCGGCGAAACCGTTTTTTTGAAAGGTTCGAACAAAGTTGCCCAGGCGGAAAGTATCAGGCTTCAGTCTCGTCGGCCCCATGAGACGACGATGACATTTCAGCCCCGATCTTCATTCTGCCGGCTGATCAAGGATTTGGAAAAAGAACAGGGTCCACATCTTTTCACTGATTACTCCAAATCTGACCCTGACCATCCGCTTATCCAACCCGCCAGAGGCCAGATGAGCCTTGATCTCACGCATCAGTTGGGATCAGCGGCCAGAGGATTTGACCAATCAATTGATCCACTGAACTGCCCGGCCACGGGGGTGGCGGTTCCCCACCAGTTAAACTGGGCAACTGCCGTCCCGGGACCATTGTACCGAAGATCTATGGCATTGCCGTATATGGAATTCATTCCGGCCGAACCAAAGGCTCCACCACCCAGATCAATCTGCGTCAGGCCCCCGGCAGCCGCAACGACCGATACGCCATGATTAAGATTATTCGCACTGATGCTCCCGGAAATAATGGTGGATATATCATTCGCGGCCGTGAGATTCACGCGAATGCCGTGTATGCCGTTGCCGATTGCAGTCGCGTTCATTATGCCGACTTCAGCATCATCTCCGGCAGTGGGATTAATTCTTATGCCGTCAGAACCATTATTGGCGGCCACAACCGAATCCATAAAGGTCGCATAATCACCTCCGATGGCATCTCCTGTCACACGGACTCCATCTGTGCCGTTCCCGCTGGCGGTGATTCCCCCATCGGGGACAAGGGCAAGCAGTGACGGGGGGAAGCCCAGCGTTGCCGCCGAAAAGATTGCGACCATGCCTTCTCCATAGAATCCGTACACATCATCTCCCGCGGTTGCGTTCACCCGCAGACCGTTGTTCAGATTCCCAAGAAGAGACATATCGGTGTACAAGCCATAAACATCATTGTCGGCTTCAAGGTTGAAGTTGGCGCCGTTATTGCCATTGTTGTTGGCCGTGATTCCTGCCGCTATTGCAACGGCATCATCATTCAGGCTGGTCAGGACAACACGTGTTCCGTCATCCCCATTACGGTTTGCCGTTACATCAAAAAGAGCTCCAATGGCAACCGAATCCGCATTCGCACGCAGATCTATTCCATTCTGGGCGTTGCCGCTGGCCGCAACATCCACCAGTCCGCCAAGCGCCATTCCGTTGTTGCTGTCAAGTCTGATGCCAATACCGGGGCCGCCAAGATTGTTGTTTGCAACAACATCCATGAGGCCGGCAATTGCCGCATCCTCGCCATCGACTTGCAGAAGTATGCCACCGGCGCCGTTTCCGCTAGCCACTGTTCCGGATCCCTGCGTATAGTTCGGAAGCCTGATCGGGCCCAGGCCCGCGGCATTCAGGAGCGTCTCGGCCCCGTCCAGCAGGCTGCGCACAGACGACACCAGGCCAACAGCAATCCCATTGTTGCTTTGCCGAAGCATTGCAATACCCGGGCCAGCGTTATGGTTCGCGATGGTGTCGAGGACAACGCCAATGGCCGCATTATCCCCGATAACAACCGACTCTATGCCAACACCGTTGTTATAGCTTGCCTCGAGGCCGCCCTGCAGGGAAATGCCAACGTTATCACCTAAAACGATGGACTCTATGCCGGAGCCGTTGTTCCCGTTTGCCTGAATGTCCCACTGGGCGGACAGAGCAACAGGACCGTCAACAATGGATACAAATCCCGCCCCGCCGTTGCCGTTCACGCGGATCGGTCCCTGATCTGCTGCATTCGGAAGATTCGGCATCGCCGGGCCGCCCAGCAGGGAGGACAGGGCGCCAAGACCAAAGTCCATCACATCCAGCAGATCCGAACTCGGCAGAGCCAGGGAGGCCGCCAGCCCGAAGTCGCTGTTGGCGACCGAGAAAATTCCGTTCTGGGCATTGCCGCTGGCGCGCGCATCGAAGATCCCTGTCAGCGCAACAGAATCCGCATCAGATATGAGCACCATGCCGTCCCCGGCGTTCCCGTTGGCCGTCACGGTTCCGGGTCCGGAAAACGACCTCATCTGGGGCGGGAGGAAACCGCCCAGCAGCATGTTCACCGACTCAAACAGCGCCGCATCCGGGCCCACCAGCCCCACGGAGAGGTAGTCGCTGTTCAGGATCATCTGCATTCCGTTGCCGAGGTTGTTGTTGAAGGAAGAATCCGCCACTACGGCCAGGATAGGCCCTGGGGCATAGACTTCCAGATCCAGGCCTTCGCCCGCGTTGCCCTCCGCCTTCAGCCCGTCAAAATAGCCCTGGAATATGCCGTCCACATCAACGCCGCCCAACTCGAATCCTTCACCGGCGTTGTTGTTTGCCGTCGAATTCCTGATCTGCACCAGCATGTCGAAGTTGTCCTCGCAGCTGTCCATGTCTATGCCGTCGTTCTGGTTGCCGCTGGCGCGGTCACCGGCAAAGCTGAGAAAGACGTTGTCAAAATCCTCCACATCCACATCAATGCCGTCGGACCCGTTCCCGGAATAGCTGTTGCCGCCGGAGAGCAGCGTGAAGCTGCTGCCCGGTCCGCCTACCGCTTCGACCCGGACTCCGTCATCAACCGCTCCGCTGATGCGGTTGCCCTGCAGTCGCGCCACATAGTTGGGGGTGCTGTCGACGCCGAGGAATATGCCGTGCTGGCTCCGGCCAATCTGGTTCTGGCGGATCAGGATGTTGTTCGCATCATGCCCGAACACGGCCACGCGGCTGATGTCATAGGGATTGCCGTCTACAAAATCAAGAATGGGCGGGGCGCCCGGGACATCCGTGTTGAGAATGCGCATGCCGGTGATGGAGGAATTGCTCACCATGGTGAACGTCGGGCCGCGCGAGCGGCCGTTGGCCACGGGATAAACCTGGCCGCCGAACACACGCCCTCCCATGCCCGGGATGCCGTACCCCTCGCCGTACAGATCCACATTCGCCCGCATGACGACATTCTCGTTGTACATTCCGCTGAAGACATAAACCGGGCTGTTGGCGGCATTCACGCCTTCCTGAATGGTGTTGAAGGGGTACTCAGCGGTTCCGTTTTCAATCCCGGTCATATTGCTGTCATCCACAAAGGTGAGGTTGTCCATCAGCACCACCGTGCTGCGCGAGGACGACCGCTTGACATCCACGGCCCGGGCCTTCTCGTTTTCCACATACCCCGAATCCTCGGTCTGTATCTTCAGGTCGCGAATAACCATCTCAAAAAGCCGCGCGGCAAACGGGGCCGGTTTCGGGCGGGAGAAGGCGCCCGCAAACGGGTTTTTCCCCTCCGCCAGAAGCCCCAGATCAAACGGGAGACTCAGGCGGGCTCCAATAAACCAGTCCGATCCATTGAGTTCCTTGTCCTCATACCACGATGCATCAAGAAACAGTGCCGGAAGAATTCGTGCTTCCGCGCGCGCCTTGAAGCCGCTGATCTCATCCTCACGGGTGTACTGGGCATCCCAGTTGTAGTAGCCGGCAAACAGGCGGTACTCGCCCAGACTGTCGGGAACAGGAAGCTTCACGCCCACTTCCGCATCCCACCCCTCGCGCGCCTGCTCGAACCGCTCAAAAAGATAGGTCGTGGTGATGGTTTCCGTCCGCCGGACATAGTCCTGCGCTATGTGATAAGACTCCGCATAGGGATCGCGCCACCCCCCCGAGGTCCGCTGTTCCACGGTCTGGTCCGTGAAAGAGTCCACCAGCACCTCCTTGTTCTCCGGCAGATAAAGGTTCGCCCGCGCATCAATCCAGCGGCTGAGCAGTTCCAGCCCAACCCCCATCTGGTCGAACCGGTTGTCATGCGCCGTCCAGCGCGAGTCATAAAAGATGTTGCCGCCGACAATCAGGTCTTTCTCTGGAAAAAGGTGGCGATACACCAGTCCGGCATTCGCCTCCTCCTCCTCGTTGTCGCTTCCCGAACCGCGCACGTTCACAAGGAATGCGCCGGATTTCGTGAAGTAGACGGGGACAATCGCATCGCCAAATATCTCGGCCGATCCCTCGCCTGCCTGCATGCCCATGGTCCAGGACATATCCGGCGCTTCGGGGCGGGTCTCGGTTTTCGGTTTCTGCGCATAAACCTGCGTGCAGGTCAGAACAACCATCGTGGACAACAGAGCGGCAAAACAAGGTTTCCTCATAACCATACCTCCTCTTTTGCCCGGCATTCTATTTGCTGCACGTATAAATTGTCGATAAAAAAATGCAGAATCGGGAAATGAA
>JAKQHR010000164.1 GCA_029557905.1 Verrucomicrobiota bacterium | reverse complement strand
GCGAGCGTTGCGGCCTTCTTGACGGCATTGGCTTCAAACGTGTCGCCATCCTCCTCCACATCGGGCAGGTGCGGAAAATCCAGCGCGCTGGCAATCTCCACATGCGCCCCGAACAGTTTCCGGAACTCATCGAGCTTGTGCTTGTTTCTCGTGGCAATCAGAAGTTTCATGCCGCGGAAAATAACCGCATAACGCGCAGAACGCCAGACAAAAGGCGAAACAGACCGCTGTCGTGTTTATGCAGAACTTTGCCTTGCTCAGAGAAACCCGTTGCCATATTCTGAACCGGAATAAGCCAGGTCAACAATGCCGCTGTTCAAAAAGCAGAAAGAATCTGAGCTGAACGCCTGCCCCGCGATGAAATGGGGGCAATGCTGGGCGAAGACCACGCCAGAGGGTAAACCCGGCATAAGGGTTTCTACCCATGGGATAATCGCGGGACATGTGGCCAAAGAATTGTGTTCATTGCAGCGGGGTTCAGAGGCCTGCGCCACTGATTTTTTCCCGTTTACCGTTGCTGCCCATGATGTGGGGAAAGTCTCGCCGGGGTTTCAGAAAAAGTATTTCAACGCGGCTTTGTCTGAAATCAATCCGGGGCTGGCATCTGCTTCTTCAGAGGCACAGGGCTGGACGACAAATCATGCGGAGGTTGGGGAGGCTGCTTTCGCGGCGTGGCTGGCTGCCCGGAACGTGCCCGGAGGAAAAACCTGGGCGGAAGCCATTGGCATCCATCACGGGATGCGGAATGACCCAAAACAGGAGGGGTGCGCCATATATGGGGGGGGCGAATGGGCCGCCGAACGCAACGAGCTTCTTGATCACCTCCACAAATACTTCAATCCCCCCTTGCCGAAGCACTCGCTGACCACGGCAACCTTCAAGATTCTGGCGGGACTTACATGTGTTGCAGACTGGATTGCATCGAATGAGGAATTCTTCCCCGGAAACAACCTTCCCGGCGAAAAAGAATTGCGCCCGAAAGTTGCCGATGCGCTTGCTGACAGCGGATGGCGGAATTTAAGGTATCGAGCAAATCTTGATTTTCAGAAGGTTTTTGGATTCCCGCCAAATGAGACGCAGGGCCGATTTATTGAATGCGTTGACGGTCCCGGAATTTACGTTCTGGAAGCCCCCATGGGAAGCGGGAAAACAGAGGCCGCGCTTTTTGCGGCCTATAAGCTGCTGGTGTCCGGCAAGAACACCGGCCTCTATTTCGGACTGCCGACCCGGCTGACCAGTGATCGGATTCATATCCGCGTGGAATCATTCATGAACCGCATTCTTGAAGATCCCGGCTTTGTGAAGCTGGTGCACGGTCATGCATGGCTGAATCTGGAGTCGCGGGCGGCTGAGTTCAGGGCAGGGATGAGCTGGTTCCATCCCCGAAAACGGGCTTTGCTGGCCCCCCTTGGCGTGGGGACCATTGATCAGGCACTGATGAGCGTCCTTAAAGTGAAACATCATTTTGTGAGAACATTCGGCCTGGCTGGTAAAGTGGTGATCTTGGATGAGGTTCACAGTTATGATGCTTATACCGGAGCACTACTGGACTGCCTGGTAGAGGAACTGGCCCGCATTGGCTGCACCGTGATCATCTTGTCGGCAACACTCACGCAGGAGCGCCGCGCAGCATTCGTCGCCGGGGCGCCGGAGACACGCGCCTATCCACTGATCACTTCCGGGGTCAAAACCGTTGAGCCAAAGCCGCCCGAAAACAGAAACGTGCCTCTTACATTCTTCGAGAAGCCAAATGATGAACTGATTGAAAGGGCTGTGGCCGAAGCGGAACGCGGGCTGTGTGTGCTGTGGATCGCCAACACCGTGGCGCAAAGCCAAGACGTCTTTGCGCGAATCAATGGGGCCCGCAGGCAGGGCACTTTTTGCGCCGGTCTTCTGCATTCCCGCTTCCCCGCATTCCGAAGAACAGAGCTGGAAGACGAATGGATGGAATTACTGGGAAAGGGAGGAACCCGTCCGCCGGGTTGTGTACTAGTCGCGACGCAGGTGGTTGAACAAAGTGTGGATATTGATGCTGATCTGCTGATCACCGAGCTTGCGCCAACCGACATGCTGTTGCAGCGCATGGGCCGGTTATGCCGGCACAGCAGAGGCGGGCGGCCGAAAGGTTCGGGTCGGGCATGGATTTATGGACCAACCAGAACAGAATTTGACAATGCCGAGACGTTCAAGGAAGCGCTGGGCCCAAGCGGTTACGTTTACGCGCCCTATGTGCTGTGGAAAACACTTCAGGTGTGGAGAGATTGTCCAGAGATCATCCTGCCCTCGCAAATTCGCGAACTGCTGGAGGCGACCTACGCTGACGAGCACAGCACAGCGGATTGGGTGCAGGAACTCAAGACCGAACTGGACACAAGGAAGGCTAAACTGCAGGGAGCGGCGTTGGGCCTTACGCGCATCTACTGCGGCAAGGATGATGAGGACTCGGCCCGAACCCGATACAGCTCGCGCCCAACCATTCAAACACTCATACTGGACAAGTGTGACAACCGGGTAAACCAGGCCGATATTGTTTTGTGTGACGGGACCCAATTGACGCTTTCCGCCGGAGAGAAAGACTTCAAGAAGGCTGTGGCGATTCACAAGAACATGGTTAGTCTTCCGGTTCGGAGACCCCTTGATGCAACTGTACCAACTTGGTTGACAGCGCTGGTATTCGGACCCGTGGCTGTGCTAAAAAAGGACGGCGACAAGCTGTTTGATTTGGCCGGAACGGAAATGCCGTGGGGATATCATCGGGAAAAAGGCGTTTATGGACTAGAGCCGTGTGGCGGATGTGATTCTGCACGGGAACCGGAGGATGATGATGAATCTTATTACTGACCCTTGGATACCGGTAGTTTATGGGAATGGAGAGTCGCTTCTCGTCGGACTGGATCAGCTTATTCGCGAATCAGAGACCATCCGCGATCTGAACGCCAGCCCGCCGCAGCGCATTGCCCTGATGCGCCTGCTGCTGTGCATCACACAGCGCGCGCTTGATGGGCCCAGAGATGAAGATGACTGGAAAAACTGCCGGCCGCGCATCATCCCCGCCAGTCTCGATTACCTCGACAGCCGAAAGGAGAGATTTGAACTCCACGGGGACCGGCCCTTTTTGCAGGCAAAAACCCTTCAAGCGACAAACAATGAGCCAGTTGAAAAGCTGGATGCGAGCTTGTCCAGCGAACTTTTTAATCACACGGTCACAAGGGATTTATCAAATGCGGATATCGCATTAAACCTGCTCACAACACAGTGTTTTTCACTGGGAGGAACAATCGGTGTCACGCTGTGGGATGGATACACAACCAATAATTTTACAAAGGCAGTGGCGGCAAAAGGCCCCGGTCCGAGTTCGGATGCCCCCTGTGCCCCGTCGAGCATGCTGCATTCCGCACTGCGAGGATCTTGCATGCTGGATTCTATCTTCCTGAATCTTCTGACCAAATCAGAGATCCCGTATGATTGGGGACTGCCGATCTGGGAGGCCGCAACCAGTTCACCGGTCGAACTGCAGAACGAATTCACAGGAACCTATCTGGGCCGGCTTGTCCCGTTAAGCAGGGGCATCTTGATTGATCCCGGCAGCCGCAAATGCACCTATGTGGCCGGATTGAAATATGAGTCATTGCCGAACTACCGGGAACCCATGGGGACGGTCTTGCTGAACAGGGAGAATGAGGTTTTCTACATGGGAATCCGGCTGGGACAACATGTTTGGAGGGAATTGGGTTCGATTCTCTCTCTTAACGCCAAGTCGGATGCACAAGGAGCGCTGGCGTTGAAGAAAGCCGGGCAGGCGGGAATGAAAGACTTTGATTTGTGGGTGGGCGGCGTCAGCCGGAAGCCGGGACAGAACTTGATTTACGACATGCTGGAATGGAACTTCTTGCTCCCTGTTGCTTTGCTTGGGGCTTCTTCCTTGAAGAAATATGCCGATGGTGTCGCGATGGCGGCCCGTTGCGAGGTTGCATTGAAGGATGCTATTCAGAAGAACAAGAACAGTTATGCCAAGCTGTTGAAAACTGACGGAGGTTCTTTTGTCAGGAAAGCTACTGTTTTCTTCTGGAGCGTTTTGGATTCCGCCTATCAGGTTCTGGTTGACATTGCGGCCAGCGGGGAACTCAACCTGAATGCCTGGAGAGATTTGCTGCGGCGAACACTGCGGGATGCTTTTGAACAGGCCTGTCCGCATGAGACTGCGCGCCAGATTCAGGCCTTTGCACAGGCCCGGCGGCTGCTGGCCGTAAAGGAGCTGGAGCCGGATGAATAGTTCCGGGGCAACCTTCGTTGCGTTTTGCAACTTACTTCGGTTGCAGCCGGACGAGGCGCAGTGCAGCGCCCACGGGACGCGCAACAAGCCGGAAGGGGAACATGGATACCGCAAATGAGAGAAAACTTGCGGCGCGAGCGGCCGAACTGGGCCGCAGTGCCGATGCGCGGGCCTTAAAAGAACTGGCGGCATTGACCGGTTCGGCCTCGCCGCTGGTCCGGCGGCTGGCGGCGTCGGCCATCGGCAAACTCGCCGGGATTACGCCTGCGGGCCCCTCCGTGCGCGCGTTGCATCCATTGCTGTCTGATCCCCACCCGCAGGTGCGCCAGTACGCCGCCAAGGCGCTCGGCGCATTCGGTGCAGACGCAAAGGAGACCCTTCCTGATCTGCGCGATTTATGCGCCAGTCCGGAGGAAAAAGACTACGTGAAACGAAGTGTTCTGACCGCGGGAAAGATCATTGCCGAGGCCGTTCGCATTGCGGAAGCGCAGGTTGTGCACTGCTGCAGGCGCTGCGGCGTGCAGCTGGACCCCGATGAATATGCCAGATCTCAAAAAGCTTTTCAGCGTTCGTTTTGCGACCACTGTTTTGACGAGGTGTTTCTCGACCGGCGCAACTTTGAAACAAAAGTTGATCTCCAAAAAACCATACGCGCGAAAGACGGCACGTGGGTGCAGTCCGATGGCGAACGGCTGATCTGCGAAGCGCTGGCGGCCGAGGGAATACACTACCGCTACGACGAACGCTTCCGGATTCTGGACGGTTATGCCATCCGCCCGGATTTCTACCTGCCGTCGTTCGATGTCTACATCGAATACTGGGGCATGGACACGGCTGACTACAAGATCGGCATGTTGAAGAAGCAGCAGCTTTACCAGCAACAGGCGAAAAAAGTGATTTCACTCTGGCCGGCCGACAAGCCGCGAATGCGCGAGGCGCTTTTGGATAAACTGAATAAACTCAAGACGGTTTGAAACGAAAGGAGCAAAGATGGGTAGGACGGATGATCACGCTGAAAGGCTGATGGCCTTTCTGCGGAAAAGCAGAGATGATCGGGGGCTGATGGCCGATTTGCGCTGCGGATTCAGTCCCGGCAGGGAGCACCGGGCGTGGCCGCATATCGCGTCATTTTGCGACATGGAGAAGGACTGGAGCAGAATCCCCGTGCAAACTGTATGTGCGGCTTTTGCCACACATCCGAAATCAGCGGACTCGGGCAACCTGGGCACAACCATGCGCGCCATCGCGAAAGGGGATGCAAATAATCGCGATGCACAGAAGGCCCTGAGCAGTTTTGAAGGACGTTTCCGCCGGCTGCTCGGCTGTGCAACCGTGCAGGAATTGTGCATAAGGCTTCCGGCCGTTATCCGGGCGGCCAAGGCCAGAGAGGTGCCGGTCAACTACCGGCGGCTGTATGCCGACATCTGCTGGTGGGAGAAGGGTGAAAAGAAAATTCAATGGGCATCCGCCTATTGGGGCGCAGGGGGTGCCGAGTGAAATATCTTTCCCGCATCACCGTGGATCACCTCACCGCCGCACGGAAGCGCCTGAACGACAGCTATGCCTGGCACAAGGCACTCTGGCGGGCTTTTCCCGAAGCCGAAAGCCGTAATTTTCTGTACCGGATTGAAACAAGCGAGGCCGCTTTTCGGGTCTATCTTCTTTCCGAACAGGAGCCCAAGGCTCCGGATTGGGGACGGTGGGAAACAAAGCCGGTCAGCGATGGATTCCTGAAACATCCGCGCTTTCGATTCCGCTTGTGCGCCAATCCAACTCGCCGCTATCTGCAGGATGGTCGCGGAAGCCGCTTTGAAAAGGGAAAGCGCTTTGTCGTGGCCGATCCGGATGAACTGAAAAAGTGGCTTATCCGGAAGGGGGAGCAGAGCGGTTTCGTGGTGGAGGAGCAAACCCTGCAAATCAGCCCCCCGATCAGCCAGCCCTTTTATAAGGATGGCCGAAAAGGAAACCACAAGCGGGTCGAGTTCAGTGGAGTTCTCAATGTGACTGACACCGCCAAATTCACGGAAACCTTTAATCACGGGATCGGCAGCGCCAAGGCGTTTGGTTTCGGCCTGCTGGTTCTTCAGCCTGTTTAATGAACTGCAAACAAAAAGGAGTATTGAAATGAAAACACTTGAAGTGCATATCATCCAGTCGTTCCCTGTAACCTGCCTCAACCGTGACGATGTCGGTGCGCCGAAATCCGCGCTCTTTGGCGGGGTCGAGCGGGCGCGCGTAAGTTCCCAGAGCTGGAAACGGGCCATCCGCCTGATGGCGAAGGAACTCGCGCCGAACACGTTCGGCGGCGATCGCACACGATACATCATCCCGGCCATGGAAAAAGCGCTGGAGGCCCGGGGTTTGGCCACGGCGGATGCGGCAAAAGCCGCCCGGGAACTGGCCAATGCGGCGTTCGGGAAGGCTGACGAGAAGCACGAGGGCGCCGTCAAAACACTGTTCTACACATCGCCCCTTGAACTGGAGGCTGTGGCTTCCGCGTATTGCGGAGAAACGGACGACAAGAAAAAGGTGAAGGCCGCCATAAAAGTTCTGCAAGGTTCTGTCAAGGATAAGGCAGACATCGCCATTTTCGGGCGCATGGTGGCGGATGACCACTCCCTGACCGTGGAGGGCGCCGGCATGTTCAGCCATGCGATAGCCACGCATAAGACAAACAGCGAAATCGACTTCTTCACGGCCGTTGATGATCTCAAGCCCGAAGACAGCGAGGGGGCCGGGCACATGAACACCAGCGAATTCAACAGCGCCTGCTATTACCGGTACATTGCCCTGAACCTCGACCTTCTCAACGGAAAATCGCATCTGGAATGCCTTTCCCCCGACGAGATCAAACAGGTCGTTGCGACCTTCATCCGTTCCTCGATTCTTGCGGTCCCGGGTGCGCGCAAGAATTCAATGATGGGGTTCAATCCGCCGGAATACGTGCTGGGCACCATCCGGACGGGCCAGCCCGTTTCACTGGTCAATGCCTTTGAAAAGCCGGTCAAGGCCTCTGGCGGCGGCTACGTGGAAGAGTCCGTGCGGCGACTGGAGGAAAAGTTCCAATGGATGGAAAAGACTTATGGATTCAAGCCGTCGGTCGTGCTGCGCATTCCCGAAACGGGGCTGGACGACTTCTGCAAAGGACTCGTGGACCATGTCTGAAAAACATCTGCTGCTCTATCTGGATGCCCCCATGCAGGCATGGGGGCATTCCAGCCGCTTCAACCGGCGCACCAGCGCAAGCTGGCCCACCAAGAGCGGCGTCATCGGCATGCTTTGCGCCGCGCTGGGCGTCGAGCGCGATGACGAGCGGGGCATCTCGCAACTCGCCGCGCTGAATGTTCAAGTTTACACCTTGAAAAATTCAGGACAACGGCTGATGGACTATCACACGGTCGGCGGCGGATATGACATCGCGAAGGAGTCAGGCCAGTACTTCGGAAACAAAAACGGCGCATCCATCGCTGTTTTGACTGATCGTGAATACCTGCTCGACTGCAAATTCGGGGTGCTGCTTTCCGGTGAATCCGCGGTGGTGGAAAAATGCGCAGCCGCCTTGGAAAATCCCAAATGGGGTGTCTGGTTCGGCCGCAAGTGCTGTCTGCCGGCAGAGCGCATTTGCGAAGGGGTGTTCAACTCAAGCGCGGAGGCGCTGGATCACCTGAAGGCTTTGGCCGAGGAGAAACAACTGCAAACCACCGGCTGGAGAATCATTGGCGAGGCAAACGCCTTCGGCGAGGGGAGCGACTCTCTCATGGACACCCCTCTCAACTTCAAATCACGGCGTTACCAGACCCGCCGGATCGCGGAAAGCTTCGGAGAGTAGCGGCCGTGCCCATCTTCGAAAAACCGCCGGTCGCCACACTCTCTCCGGCAAAGGACCGCTGGACCCCCGTCTATTTCGAGCACGGGAGGCTCGAAGTGGATGACTCCAGCGTCAAATGGATCGGTGCCGACCGCACCGTCCTGCGCGTTCCCGCGGCCACGCTCAGCGTCATCCTGCTGGGTCCCGGAACAACCGTAACCCACGCCGCCATCAAGGCCTGCGCGGACTGCAACACCCCGCTCTGCTGGGTGGGCGCAGATGCCGTACGTTTCTACGCCTTCGGGATCACGCCCACGCACGACAACAGCCGCGCGAGGCTCCAGAGCAAGCTGCACGCATCCCCCTCCAAAAGCGCCGAAATCGCACGGCGGATGTTTGCAAAGCGATTCCCCGGCGTGGATGTGGCGGCCCGGTCGGTGAGCGAACTGCGGGGCATGGAGGGTCAGCGGGTGCGCGCGCTGTATATTGAACTGGGTTCAAAATACGGAGTCACCTGGAAGGGGCGCAACTACAACCCCGCCAACTGGGAAATAGCAGACAACATCAACAGGGCGGTGTCCGCAGCCAATGCGGGACTGTATGCGCTGACGGCCTCCATCGTGTGTTCCATGGGCTATCTCCCGAACCTCGGATTCATCCACACCTCCGGAACATGGCCATTCATCTTTGATGTGGCCGATGTTTACAAGCCCGTCACTTCGCTTCCGGCCGCCTTTTCCGTAATCAGCCAAAATCCCGACGCGGACACGCAGGAGGTGCTGGCGCAGCTCAAGATTGAAATCGAGGCGCAGAAGCTGCTGCAGCAGATACCCCGGCACATTGAGGAGTACATCCAATGACCGTTATCATCTGCAACAACACGCCGGACTGCATCCGCGGACATCTCAAACGCTGGTTCATAGAGCCAAAGCCAAATGTATTTGTCGGCACCGTGAACGCAAAGACAAGGGAACAAACCATCGCCTACATTCGCCGCAATGCAAAAGGGCTCGGAATGCTCATCATCACACCGGAACGTTCCAGTCAGGGTTTCTCCGTTCAGACATTCGGAGAAACAGACCGCCGGGCCGTCCAGTATGCCGGGCTCTATCTCATCGCTGAAAAATGGGAGACTGAATGTGATCCAACTCTTTGACAACCGAATATCTTGTGGGCCCTGAGGCTTTATGGCACAAATTGTCGCTGTTTTCCCCACGCGCGTGGGGATGTTCCGGGAATATCCGGATTCAGAGCACTTGAGGGGCCGTTTTCCCCACGCGCGTGGGGATGTTCCGCCGCATAACACAGGAGAATCAGACCATGCAGAGTTTTCCCCACGCGCGTGGGGATGTTCCGGGTGAACACGGTTTC
>JAKQHR010000159.1 GCA_029557905.1 Verrucomicrobiota bacterium | reverse complement strand
TTCATCACTTTCTTCGGATCGGGATGGAACAGCATGGGCAGGTGCCCGATCATGCGCTGGACCAGCATGCCGCGCGAAAGCGTGTCGGCCTCCACCTTGCCGTCAATCACATAGGCCAGCTCCTCCTCCTCGGTCTTGCTGACGGACACCGTGGCGGTCTTGCCTTCGCGGTAGAACAAGAGCTGCTCGGTGGCGAGCTGTTTGCGCAGGAGAAGCTCATCCTCGGCGATAAACTTCGCCGGGGCGAAATAGGGCCCGCTGGCCATCAGCTGGTGATCCCATGCGGGCGGTTTCAGCGCGGACCAGCCGGCCGTCACGCAGGCGGCGGCCAGAACCAGCGCCATGAAAACGCGGCGGGAGGAAAACACGGCATACAGCGCGCAGAGCGCAAGGGTGATCCAGCCCATCAGGAGGAGCGAGCGCTCCATTCCCAGCATGGGCAGAATCACAAAGCCGGCCGTAAACGATCCGAGGATATCTCCGATGGTGTTAAAATAGTAAATCTTGGACACCGCATGCGATGAGCTGTAAATCCGTTTCAGGGCGGTGGACGCCTGCGTGAACGTGAATCCCATCAGGATCGTCGGGATCAGCAGGAACTTGAGGGTGATCAGGAACCGGGCGGTCATCATCGTGTTCCAGCTCAGGCCCCTGACCCGGCAGTATTCGAGCAGAAATTCGGGCTGGGCGTCATACCAGTAGAGCGAAGCGATGATGTACACTCCCAGCACAAGCTGCGTCACGGCCAGCAGCCACAGGAGATTCTTCACCCGGCCGGCCAGCCATCCAAGGCAGGCCGCACCGATAGCGGTTCCCGCGAGGAACACAATCAACACCACGCTGAAGGAATAGGTGTTTGATCCGTAGGTCAGGATCAGCGCCCGGAACCAGATCACTTCCAGCCCCATCGCCACGAATCCCTCAATCGCCATGCCAATCAGATAAATCCACTCGCGGGCGCTGCGGCTGACCGCGCGGACTTCGGCGGCGGGAACAGACGGTTCCAGCGGCTGAGGCAGGCGGCATTTGAACGAAACGGCCACCGCAATCAGACCCGCCGACAGGCTGATGGCCACCGCCAGATTAAACGAATGCTGCACCCCGATCAGCGGGATCAGGACAAATCCGCCCAGATATGTGCCGACCACTGCGCCGACCGTGTTCACGCCGTACAGCCAGCCTATCTTGCGGCTGAAGCCTTTTGAATCCGATACAAGATGCCGGGTCAGCACCGGGAGCGAACCGCCCATGCAGAACGTCGGAAGCAGAAGAATCAGGAAAGAGAGGGCGAAGCGCAGACCGGTCAGGAGCAGGAGGCTCGAGCTCACATTCTGGTAGAACCAGCGATAGATCACCTGCGAAAGCATCAGCCAGAAAGGAACGGACACCGCGAAAAAACCGATGGCGAGTTCCAGCACACCGAACACCTTCAGGGGATTCCTGAAGGAATCGGCCCTGCGTCCGAAATACCAGGAGCCCCAGGCCAGCCCGGTCATGAACGCCGTCAGGACGGTTGCGGCGGCGTGCACCGTGTTGCCGAAAATGAGGCCCAGCTGTCGGAACCAGATCATCTCGTAGATCAGAGCCGCGCATCCGGAAAGAAAAAAAACAA
Organism: Verrucomicrobiota bacterium; assembly: GCA_029557905.1. Classification (GTDB taxonomy): domain Bacteria; phylum Verrucomicrobiota; class Kiritimatiellia; order JAKQHR01; family JAKQHR01; genus JAKQHR01. Next base: position 565 of record JAKQHR010000159.1, on the reverse strand, counting down.
TGTATGCCATTTACACCTGCTCAATCAAAAGGATTCAACATTATACACATGCACGCAGGCTACAGGATTGGGATGCGGCATGGAAGAAGAAAGAAGGAAGAAGGGCACAAGGGGACAAAGGGACAGGGTTCAAGGTTCAAGGTTAAAGGTTAAAGGTTAAAGGTTGAAGGTTCCAAGATTCAGCATCCGTTGTTCGCGAAAAGGTTTTCCCGGCATTTGTCCCGTAAATCCTGTTGATACTGTCATATTTCCGGAATTCAGACAGGATTTACAGGATCGGCAGGATTCAGAATGCCGGCCGCGAAAGGCACATCATCCTTTGCGTTCTTTGCGTTCTTTTGCGGTGAATATTCCGGATTTTTCGCGCAGAGGCGCAGAGACGCGGAAAAAGTGACAGGAAGAATGGAATGGTGGAATGCGCCCTGGTTTGTTCAGCTTCCTGACTGTTCCCGGTCCCAGAACTGACGGGGGGTCAGTATCCGCATGCTCTTCACAGTTTTCAAATTTACAATTTCCCGGTCGCCTGTGACAAAAATATCCGCACTGCCGTTCAATGCCGAAGAGA
>JAKQHR010000148.1 GCA_029557905.1 Verrucomicrobiota bacterium | reverse complement strand
TCTCTTTCTTTGCGGCAGTCAGCGCCTGATCAATTTCCTCATGATTATGGCCGTCAATGCTCAGCACATTCCAGTGATATCCCTCGAAACGCCGGCGGACATCATCGCTGTACGCCAGGTCGGTTTCCCCCTCGATTGTGATGCGGTTGTCATCATAAACAAGAATGAGCTTGTTCAGGCGGAGATGCCCGGCCATGGAGAAAACCTCGTGTGTGATGCCCTCCATCATGCATCCGTCGCCCGCGAAAACATAAGTGTAGTGGTCCACTATCTCCGATCCAAACCGGGCAGCCAGCATGGCTTCGGCCAGCGCCATGCCGACGGCGTTGCCGCCGCCCTGTCCCAGCGGGCCTGTGGTGGTTTCCACCCCGGGGGTGAGATCGTTTTCCGGATGCCCGGGGGTGATGCTGTCCCATTGACGAAATGCCTTCAGGTCATCCATGCTGACCGAATAGCCGGCTAGATGCAGCAGGCTGTACAGAAGAGAGGAGGCGTGCCCGTTGGAAAGCACAAACCGGTCGCGGTCCGGCCAGCGAGGGTCCTGCGGATTGTATTTCAGATGTTTGAGAAAAAGTACGCTGGCAATGTCCGCCATGCCCATGGGCGCCCCGGGATGACCGGAATTGGCTTTCTGGACGATATCCATGGCCAGGCCGCGAATGGTGTCCGCTGTCAGTTGTGTGTTCATGATATGCTCCTGATGTCTATTTTTGTGTGCAGACTGTAGCGAAAACCGGAGGCCGGTTCAATGACATTAAGCAGATACTGATGATATGCGAGAAAATGACTGGCGCGCGTCCCGTTCAGAGGGTATCTTGCCCTGAGTCAAATTTTCCCGGAAGGATTCAGATGATAGATTTACATATGCATTCCTCGTTCTCCGATGGCAGCTTCACGCCCGAGGAACTGGTGAACAAAGCGGTTGAACTGAATGTTTCCGCGATCTCGCTGACGGATCATGACACCATGGCGGGAGTGCCCCGTTTTCTGGAGGCGGGCGCGCGGCAGAACCTGCAGGTGATCGCAGGGGTGGAGATCAGCACCGATTACAAGGGCCGCGGCATGCATATCCTGGGCTACGGCATGAATATCGCAAACCCGGAACTTCAGCAGAGCCTGGACTGGATCCGCGCCGGTCGGGAAGCGCGCAACATGGAAATTCTGGAGAAGCTCAACCGGCTGGGTTTCATTATGACCTGGGAAGAGGTCGTTTCCCGCGCGGGGGAGGATGTCGTCGGCCGTCCGCATTTTGCCCAGACGCTCATCGACAAGGGCTATGTGAAAGACAAATATGAGGCGTTTGACAAGTGGCTGGGCCATGGGAAGCCCGGTTATGCCGACCGCCGGCGACTGGATCCGGAGGCCGGCATTCGCATTATCAGAAAGGCCGGAGGGGTGGCGGTTCTTGCTCATCCTTTTACACTGAACCTCAGCAATACCGGCCTGCACTCCCTTCTTCTGGAATTGAGCCGTGCCGGGCTGGAGGGCATCGAGGCGTATTACGCGGAGCACAAGCCGGACATGCAGGACCTTTATTTAAAAATGGCCGCGGAATACGATCTGCTGGTGACCGGCGGAACGGATTTCCACGGGTCCCTGACTCCCATGCTCCGGATCGGTTTCGGCTTTGGATCGCTCAATGTCCCGGACAGTCTTCTGGAGCCCCTGCTGGCCCGGATCAGCAGCCGTGCCGGCTGACGGCGGTTACCAGCCCGCTGAAGGCGGCCGGCTGAGGATCACATGCCCCAGCATGGCTTTTCTCAACTCCGAATGATTTCGAAGATTGGGCTTCTCGCGCGGTGCGTTTCTGCTTTGCGGCGAGAAAAAGCCAATACTTAAATTGGGCATTCTTGCACTCGGAATATCCGTGATCAGATCCCGAACGGATGTGTTCAGCAGGGACATCTGCCGGCCGATCTGCACCTCCGCAACAGCGGCAGGCGGCGCTGCCGGCGGCTTGTGCACAGTCGGAGACTCCCGGCGTATCCGCCGGGATGACGGGGCCGAGCGCCGTTCGGTCGGGATCTGCACCGTCGCACGAGGTCTGGTTTCACGCCCTCCGGTCAGGCTGTCAAGGAAGGCCTGAAGCTCCTGCGGTGGAAGTTTGGGCTTTGAAACCCGCGGGGCGGGGGGAGGGGCCTTCTTATTCGCCTTCCGGCTGGCCGCGGTGGCTTTGCTGACGATCCAGATGATGATCATGATCGTCCAGAAGATCCCTTCTCCACTTTCGGCTCTGAGAAACTGATTCATGGCATGAATCCCCGACCCCGGCTGCGGCACGGGCCGCAGCCGGGAGTCATCTGCGGGTTATGACTGTTTGGGCGGATTGTTCCCGGAGTCTCCCTGTCCGAGGCTTTCCCTCATGGAGGTGTCCGCAAGCACATTCTGCATCCGGTAGAAGTCCATGACCCCCAGATTGCCCTTTTCAAAAGCTTTGGCAATGGCAAGCGGCACCTGCGCCTGCGCTTCAATGACCTTGGCCTGCATTTCCTGAACACGCGCGCGCTGTTCCTGTTCGGAGGCAATGGCCATGGCGCGACGGCCTTCCGCCTCTGCCTGACGGAGTTTCTTGTCCGCCTCGGCGCGTTCAGTCTCGAGCAGCGCGCCCACGTTGGCCACCTCCCTTGCGCCGCTCACCCCGGCCACGCTCACATCGGCGATATCGATCGAAACGATTTCAAATGCGGTTTGCGCATCCAGTCCGCTGTTCAGCACTTTGCGGCTGATATGATCCGGATTCTCCAGCACGTCCTTGTAGGTGGTGGAGGATCCAATGGCGCTCACAATGCCCTGGCCGACGCGGGCAATGATGGTGTCCTCCGTTGCGCCGCCGACCAGGCGGTCGAGATTGGCCCGGACGGTGACGCGGGCCTTGACCAGCAGACGGATGCCGTCTTTGGCCACCGCATCCAGCATGGTTGCGCCTTTGGCCGGATCCGGACAGTCAATCACCTTCGGGTTCACGCTCGTGCGCACCGCGTCGTATACATCGCGGCCGGCCAAATCAATGGCGGCCGCGCGCTGGAAGGCGAGCTCGATGTTGGCTTTGTCCGCCGCGATCAGCGACTGAACCACCGGGATCACATTGCCGCCGGCAAGATAGTGGGCTTCAAGCTGGTCGCTGGTGAGCGGCAGGCCTGCCTTGACGGCACGAATGCGGGCATCGACAATAAGGGTGGGGGGAACCCCGCGCAGCTTCATGCCGACAAGATTGAAGATGCTGACCCGCGCGCCGGACATCAGGGCGCGTATCCATACCTTCAGAAAATAGATGAACGTGAAGATGATGATCAGGGCGACGACCACCAGTACGGCTGCGATAATAGGCATTTTCAGTTCTCCTTATTCTGTTTTGCTGCTGTCAGTATTCGTTTGCGAAATCTCTTGCGGGGGCTTTGCACCTGGCGGCTGCACATAAATGATCGAACCCGCCGCCACGTTGAGGACCAGGGCCCCCAATCCCGCGCACACGGCCACAATCCAGATACCGCCGCTTATTTTAGGAACCAGCGTCAGGATGTAAAGGCAAAGCAGGCCGGCGGTGATGATCAGCAGCGGGGATGCGGGCGTCTTTCCTCCGCGCGAACGAAGGACGATGCGTCCGAGCAGAACAGCCGTCACAATCCGCGATACATACAGCAGGATGGCAAAGATGCCGGTCCCCAGCAGGGCAAGAGGAATGCCGATCAGGCTGATCGCCAGCAGAAGAATAACGGGCAGCATGAGAAAACAGACGGCCAGACCGGTGAAAAAACACCGCCAGGGAGCCACGGAAAGCTGATGCGCGGCCCGGCTGAGCGCCAGCGGGGCGAGTCTCAGCCATACCCAGGCCACCAGCAAAGCCCCCATGAACTGGACCACGCGAAGCTGCAGACGCAGCGCCCAGGGCATCGCGGAGGATGATGAGGCGGGCTGTGTCAGGGGTTTTCGAACCAGCAGGCCCTCATGCTTGACGCGGGGGTCCAGAAACAGTTCCTTGCTGGAACTGTATACAATATCTCCGCGAAGCACCGCGGAAGGCATGACGGCAATGTCGCTTCCAATAATCCGAAGGGGGCCTTCGATTGTCCCGGCCAGCGTTATTTCATCGCCAATCAGTTGTGCCGCGCCGCCGATTTTTCCCTCGACCACGATTCGTTTGGATGCCAGCACCGCATCTCCGTCCACAACTCCTTCCGGAGTGATATAGATCGAGGTTCCGGAAGCGCTCATCGCCGAGCGCATGATCCGGCCCCGCACGGTCACCTGCTGTGCCGCCAGCAGCCGCGCATGCCCCTGCGCGGTGCCGCTGAAGTCAGCCGTTTCCGCGGCGCACCAGACACTGCCGCTGAATGTTCCGCCCAGCAGTGCCGTCTGCGCCAGAGCATGAAAATCGTCTGAAACGGCGCCCCGGACTTCCGTCGTTACGGCCGCCAGCCAGAGTTGTCCCTCCTGCAGTTCGTTTCCCGCCAGCCGGTATTCATTCGTGCTGCGGAAATCAATGGCCGCCCCCGCCTGAAGGGCTGTCAGCAGTACGGCCGCCGGGATCAGACGCAGAAGCCTCATCCCGGTTCTCCCTTCCGCCTCACGGTGACATGATTTCCCTTCGCGGAGATCACCCGGACCGGTGTCCCGGCCGCAATCCATTCCCCCTCCGCGACAACATCCATGCGCCTGCCGTTGATCACGGCGATTCCGGCCGGGCGCAGATCGGTCTGGGCGCTGCCTTCGGCGCCGACAAGCGGCGGATTGGCCTCCGAATCAAGCTTGAAGGACTGCCCGTCCTTTGAGAGCGTCAGCGCGCGACCGATGGGGGTATTGGGAAATATTCTGATCCAGAGCACGAGCCCGACCGCCATCAGGATGAGCATGAGAATAGCGACAAGAAAACCGGTCTGCGGGCCGAAGACGGCAAACGCGGAAATCACCGCGCCGAACAGCGCGACCGCGCCGAGAGTGCCCAGCACGCCGCCGGGAACAAAAATTTCGACGGCCAGCAGCAGAAAACCGCAGAACAGCAGCGTCAGGAAAAGCATCATAACCGGAACTCCTTCATGATTCCAAAGGCTCCACAATCACCTGCAGGCCGTGAGTCTCCACAATGCGCACGGCCGATCCCGCCTCAATATAGTTCCCGCGGCTCACGATATCCAGTTTCCTTTCGCCAAACATGCCGGTCCCGCCCGGCCGCAGATCCGTCAGCGCGCGGCCCTGCAGCCCCACCAGCTCTTCGGGGCGATTGGATGAGCTGACGAATCCTTTGTCGTGCGAGGTGTCCTCGGCCAGCACCAGCCGGCTGGTGGCGGGATGCCTTGAAATCCAGCGCCCCAGAAGCATCGCGATCACGACGGAGCCGATCAGAGAAAATGTCAGCTTCAGAAAGGGTATGTAGAGCAAATTGGGGTCGGGATACCAGGGGCCGCCCGGATAATGCTGGACCATGGCGTTCAGCAGGGCCCACCCGATGCAGAGCAGCCCGAGCAGGCCGGCCGCCCCAAAACCGGGGAACACAAATATTTCGAGCAGCAGAAGCAGCACGCCGGCCAGAAAGATCAGCAGGTCCTCCATCCCGGCCAGTCCCGCAATATGATGGCCCCAGAAAAAAATGGCCAGCGCGAGGACGCCCGTAATCCCGGGCAGGCCGAACCCGGGTGTTTTCACTTCAATGTAAATCCCCAGCATCCCGATGATGAGGAAGACCGGTCCCAGCGCGGCGATGAAGCGCGCAATGCGCTCAGCGGTGGTGATGCCCAGCTCGCGGACCTCGGCATTGTCCATGCCGATCAACTTAAGCAGATTTTCCAGAGAGTCCACGGTCCCGGCGGAAAGAAGCGGCCGCTGATCCTCTCCGTATTTCTTTTCGGCCTCCGCGCTGGTCAGCGTGAGCAGCTGCCCTTCGGGCGATATGACCTCGTCGCCGATTTTATATTCAAGTTCCCGGCGGACCATGGCTTCGGCCAGTTTGTCGTTGTGCCCCTTGTGCTGGGCGGTGGCGCGAATCAGGCCGGCAACGTAGGACAGCATCTTCTCTTCCGTGCCATCCGGCAGGCTCTGGACCCCGCCGAAGGGGGACATCATGATCGGCATGGCGTCGCCGATTTTACTTCCCGGCGTCATATAAATGTGATCGGTGGCCATGGCGATGATGGCTCCGGCGGATATGGCATTCCTGTCGACCAGTGTGTAGGTCGGGACGGAAACATGCTCCAGAATGCGTATGATTTCCTCCGCGGCCTGAATCGTGCCGCCCGGAGTGTCCATCTGAAGGATGATCGCGCGCGCTTTTCTCTGCTCGGCTTCGGCCACGCCGCGGCGGATGACATACAGCAGGGCGGGTTCAATCATGCCTTCGACGGGAATGACATAGACTGGGCCGGGCGGGCTTTCCACCGCGGCGGGAAGCGGGAGCGGCGCGGATGCCGCGCAAATCAGGAACAGAATGCATATCTTTTTCATAAGCGGCCTCAACCCGTGATTATTCATTTGCTGATGCGAATTATAGAGGATATGATGGCTCCGCAACAGTTATTAATCATGAATCTCAAGAATCGCAGAATACTGGTGACGGGCGGGGCCGTGCGCGTGGGACACGGCATTGCCGCCGCACTGGCCGCGGCCGGCGCGGTTCCCGTGATCCAGTATCACCAGTCCGGCGCGGCGGCGGATGAAACCGTCGCGGAACTGGCCGGGCAGGGATACTCCGCACAGGCCATCAAGGCGGATCTTTCCTATGCCGACGAGTGCGAGCGGCTCATCAGTGACGCCGGACCTCTGGACGGACTGGTCAACAACGCCGCCATTTATCTGCCGGACACCCTGTGCGAGTTCGATCCCGAAGAATCACACCGGCAGCTGCAGATCAACGCCATCGCGCCGATCCTGCTGATGAAGCTCTTCGCGCAGCAGTGCAAATCCGGCGCCATTGTGAATGTGCTCGACCGCAACATCCGCCGGCCCGATCCGCGCTATTTTTCTTATTCACTGAGCAAGAAAATGCTCTATGAGGCCACCCTCCAGGCCGCCTGTGATCTCGCTCCCGGCATCACGGTCAATGCGGTCGCCCCCGGGCCCGTGCTTCCCCCCTTGCATGTGAAAGAGCCGGCCGGAGCCCTGATGCTGAAGCACCGGCCGACGGTTGAGGATGTCGGAGCAGCCGTGGTGTATCTGATGTCCGCGCCTGCAGTGACCGGACAGACCCTTTTTGTTGATTCGGGACAGCACCTCGGGCTGACGGCCGTGGATGCGTCCTGATGTCCTTCAGAACGGAAAGACAGGCGAACGATGTCATACGATCTGACCAGTCTGCTGGTGGTGGCCATCTCATCCACTGCGCTGTTTGAAAACCGCGCCGAGCATGATTTGTATCTCAATAAAACCCTCGACGATTACATTGACCATCAGATCAGCCGCGAAAACGAGCCCTTTGCGGCGGGCGCCGCGCTGCCGCTTATTCGCGCGCTGCTGCGGCTCAACGAACTGACGCCCGGCCGCCGGCTGGTGGAAGTGGTGATTCTTTCCAACATGGAGCCGGAAGTCGGCGTGCGGGTGATGAATTCCGTTGAGCATCACAAGCTGGATATCACACGCGCGGCCTTCATAGGCGGTGAGCCCGTGGCCAAGTATCTGGCCGCCTACAACGTGAAGCTTTTTCTTTCGCGCAGTGAAACGGACGTGCAGGAGGCGCTGGACTGCGGCGTTGCGGCCGGCCTGCTCTATGATCCGCCCGCGCGCAGGGAAGAGGACGACATGAAGCAGCTCCGGATCGCATTTGACGGTGATGCGGTGATTTTTTCCGATGACTCCGAACGGATTTATCAGGAGCAGGGGATTGATGCCTTCTATCGCCATGAAAAAGCCAATGCCGAAAACCCCATGTCGGCCGGCCCCTTTGCGGCCTTCCTGCATGCCATCGCGGAGATACAGAAGGAGTGCCGCAGGCAGGGCGGCGAGGCTCCGATCCGCACCGCGCTGGTGACCGCCCGCAGCAGCCCCGCGCACAAGCGCGTGATTCTGACGCTGCGCGCGTGGGGCATCCGCATTGATGAGATGTTTTTCATGGGCGGCGTGTCAAAAGACCAGATACTCAAGCAGTTCAATCCGCACATCTTTTTTGATGACCAGCACGCCCACGCCGGCCCGGCGTCCGAGTTTGTGCCGTCGGCCCGTGTGCTGACGCCGCGCCGCCCGAAAAACCCCGCAGGAGGGACCCATGGATAAAATCATCGTCAGGGAGATTGCGGTGCAGTGCATCATCGGAGTGCATCCGGAGGAGCGCGCGCGCTATCAGCGGCTGCTGATCAGCCTGGAGCTGGAGGCCGACCTCATGCCGGGGATCGAGAATGACAACATTCTCGACACGCTCAACTACCAGGCCGTCTGCGAGGAAGTGGCTTCCTTTGTCACAGCCAGCCGCTGCTGGCTGATTGAATCCCTCGCCGCGCAGATCGCCGCGAAGTGCCTGGAATTTCCGCGTGTGCTTGCCGTGACTGTGACGGTGGACAAGCCGGAGGCGCTGCCGGGAACTTCAGGCGTGTCCGTGTGCATTCACCGCCGCCGGCCCTGAGTTATTTTTTCTTCTTCAGCGAAAGCGGCTTTGGTTTCGGCGCGGGCTTCGGGGGAGGAGCGGCCGGCCCCTCATCCATGTTCTTCGAGGCTTCCAGCATCAGGGACATGGTGGGCATTTCTATCGTGCGTTTGGCCTCGCTCACTTTCTTCCGGAAGAATGCGAAATTCCCCTCCGTGTTCTTCACAAGGCTGAAAATGGCGGCGACCCCGTGCTTTTTCCCGAACACGGCATCAATGATTTCGCCCTTGTCGAAATAGACCTCGGCCCTTTCTTCCCCGCCGTCATCCCTGATCTGCAGGTCGCCGGTTTCTTTGGTCGAGTTCAGAAACTGGATCAGGTCGAGCAGCGAGAAGGAAGCCAGTGAACCCGAAAAGTCCACTTTGTTGTTCGCCAGCTTCTTGAAGTAGACACTGGCGTCGGACAGCCCGTCCGGCTCTGCCGCAGCGGCCGGCGGTTCGGGCTCTATCTCTTTTTTGTCTTTGCCCTTTCCGAGCTTCAAATCGGGAACCTTGAAATCATTCGCCCGCTTCTTCTGCACAATCCGGACTCCTGCCGCCGTCAGCAGGCCTGTTCCCAGAACGGCGATGGCGATCCACTGAATCAGCCCCATCATGTCCGTTTTCTTCTTCGGGACTTCCGTCCCGTCTTCCGGAGCAGGCGCCGGTTCTTCCGCGGCCTGAATCACCGGAGGGGCTTCTTCGGAGCCGTCCGCTTCCCCGGCCGGCGATTCTTCCGGCGGTGCTTCGGCCTTCGGCTCAAGCTTCTGTCCGTCAATTTCCGCAATCAGTTCGTCGCCTTCCCCCTTGGCAATGACAATCCTCCGGGATTTAACAGTTTTATCCGTGTCCTTCCTTGAGCTCCTTCCAAAAAAGGATCGCAGGCCGGTTTCTTCGGGCGGCTCAGGCTCTTCCACGGTTTCTGCTGCGGTCTTGTATTTCTTCAGTTCCTCTTCCAGCAGCTCCTGCCGGGAGGGTTCCTTCTTCGCGGTCACCACGGGCTTCTTGTACAGGATGTCGGGCCGGTTTTTGGTCAGCCGGATACTGACCTGATCCCCGTAGCGCCGCAGCGCCACAATCCACTGCCGCGTGGTCTGGCCGATTACCGGCAGATTCTCCCCGGGCTGCAGTGTGAACTCGGCCGGCATCGAGGGCACAACCATGCCGAAGAACACCGACTTGTCCTTCGTGATCCATGCGGTGGCCTTGCCCTTCTTGTCAAACTTCGGGAAGGCCCCCAGCGCGTAACTCCCGTCCGGCTGCTCCACCTTGACGATATAGGCGTTGGTGAGCTCCTGATAGAGCCTCAGGGGTTTTCCAATCTGCGCGGCGGTTTGAAGATCATACACGGGGAAAGTGACCCGGGTTCCGATCACCTCAATATGCGGCGCGGCCGCGTCATCCTGCGCCCCCGCCGTCATCACGCATGCCGGAAGGACAACCAGCATCGTGATTATGATTCCCCGATTCATCCCCATTTAGCGATTCCCCGTCAAATGCCCCTTGATCAGCTGTAGAAACTCGTTGCGCGTGGTATTGGCATTGAAAACCCCGAGCATGGCGGAAGTGATCATGCTGGAGTTCTGCTTCTCGACACCGCGCATCATCATGCAGAGGTGCTGGGCTTCAATCACCACGGCGACCCCTTCGGGCTCAATGGCTGTCATGATGGCGTCGGCAATCTGGTTGGTCAGCCGCTCCTGGAGCTGGAGCCGGCGCGCGAAGACATCCGCCAGCCGCGCCAGCTTGCTGACGCCCAGCACCCGGCCGTTCGGAATATATCCGATGTGGCAGCGCCCCGTGAAGGGCAGCAGGTGATGCTCGCAGAGGCTGTATATCTCAATGTCCTTCACAATCACCATGTGATTGGCTTCCACCGTGAAAATGGCGTCCTTCACGACCTCGGCCGGGTCGAGGGAATAGCCGTGGGTCAGGAACTTGAATGCGTCCACCACGCGCTCGGGGGTGCGCTTCAGTCCCTCGCGATCGGGGTCTTCGCCCAGCCCCACCAGAAATTCTCGTATCAGCTTGTCCATCAGCTTCCCTTTATGCCTGCAAATGCCGCGCGGGCTTCCCGCACAAACTTCTTCACCTTCTCCCGGTCCTTGCGCCCGTCTGGACCCTCGACCCCGGTATGACTGTCCACCCCCGCCGGCCGCACCGCCAGAATGGCCTCGCGGACATTTTCGGCGTTCAGCCCGCCCGCGAGAATCACCGGTTTGGGCGACAGCTCCACCAGCATCCGGCTGATGTTCCAGTCATGCGTCTTCCCCGTTGCTCCGCGGGCCCCGGTCGCGGGATCAAACGTGTCTGTAATGAACGCGTCCGCCAGCGGAGCCAGCGCTTCCACCGTTCTTCTCAGTTCGCCGGTGTTGTCCTGTTCGACCACCAGACTCTTGAATATACACAAATCCGGATTCAATGCGCGCAGTTTTTTCAGTTCGGACACCGTGATCCCGCCATGAAGCTGCACATGCCGCGCGCCCAGCTCGCGGCAGAAGCGGTCAATCTCATCCGCCTGATCCAGATACGTGATCAGCACGCCTGCGCAGGGCGGGGGAAGGGCGCGGATGATCGCTCCGGCCTCGGCTTCGGAAAGGTCCTCCTGGTGATAGGCGAGGCGCAGCGGAAACCCCAGATATTCCACCCCGCAGTCCATCAGCATGGACGCCTCGGCCTGATCAATCACTCCGGCAATCTGAATCACATTCTGCATATTGGGCTCGTTTATACCCGTTTGACGCAAAACTTGCATGCAAAAAAGAGAAACGGGCTGGAAGCGTCACCCTGAGGGAAAAACGCAAAAAAAGCCAAAAAATGGCCAAAAACGGACCAAAAACGGCCAAAAAACACGAAAAAACCTCCAAAAACGGCCCAAAATGCTCAAAAAACGCCCAAAATAGCCCAAAAATCGAAATAGTACTAAATTAGTACTATTTTAACGCCGGCGCCCGGTTTTGTTCCCGTTGAACCTTATGAAGATCGGGAAGACCGCCGATGCTGAATTCTGACTACTGAATTCCGTCTTTTTCACTTCCTCCGCGGAAGCTCCGGTCAAAGTTGACGACCGGCGGCGCGGGCGGGAGATGGTCTTCGTTTTTCATCGCCTCGGCGAGATCGGCGGCTGAATCGGGGTCGAACCACCAGTAGCTGAACGCGGAGCTGTCGTCGCCGAATTTGGAAAGCACGGTGGGCGGGGTGCCGAATTTGTTCCAGTAGAGGAGCCTGACGCAGTTGATGTTCCAGAGCAGGACATACGGCACCTCTGCGGCGGCGATGCGGTCAATTTCGCGGCAGATATCGTTCCGCACCTCGATATCGAATTCCGTTTTCTGTTTCTCGATCAGTTCATCCACGCGGTCGTTTTTGAAGCCCGTGATGTTGTTGCCTCCCTCGCGCTCGGCTTCCTTTGAGGCCCACATCCCCTCCGGGTCCTTGAAAATCCCCGCGCTCCATGAGGCCCATGTCATCTGGAAGTTGAATTCGTCCATGTCCTTGGTCCACGCGGCCCAGTCCTTCCTGTCAATTTTCATTTCTATGCCGACCGCCTTGAGGTCTTCGGCATAGATGTTGAGAAACTTTTCCGTGGAGGCGTCGCGCGAGAGGAATGAAAATATGAAAGGCTGACCGTTCTTTTCCAGCAGTCCTTTTTCCGTGTTCATTTTCCATCCGGCCTCGTTCAGCAGGGCGATGGCTTTTTCGCGGCTGAAGTCGAAGAATTCGTTGGGGCAGGGGATGTCGCACGAATAGAGGTCCTCGAAGTAGGACCGGTGCAGGAAGTACTGGTTGTACATCAGGGTTTCGTTCATGCGGGGACGGTTGAGCAGGTGGGCCATCGCCCTGCGGACCCGCACATCATCGAACGGCGGCCTCCGCATGTTCATGGCAAAGCCCTGGAATCCGATCGGCCTGTAGTTTTCGATTTTCTGCTTGATGATCCAGTTTTTCAGGAACCGTTCATCGCCGGTTTCATTGACCCACAGCCGCGCGGTGTAGACGGGAAAGATGTCAATCATGCCCTTCTTGAAGGCCTCGAAGGCGTTTTCCTGCTCCTCGTAGAACCGGAAGGCGATGGTTTTGAAATTGGCGACATGCCGGTTTTCGGGTTTTTCCCGCGCCCACCAGTCCTCGCGCAGGGTGAAATCTGCGCGGACCCCGTCACGGACGCCGCTCAGCCGGTAGGGGCCGGATATCACGGGGAAGGCGAAGTTGATCTTGTTGAAATCCTGTGTGGCGAAGGCGTGTTTCGGCAGGATGCTGAAACCGCCGACCGCGCCGAGGTTGCGCCAGTGAATATCGTCGGTGGTGAAGCGGATGCACCGCTCGCTGACCACCACGGGCGGCTTAATGGTTTCGAGGCTGACCTTGTGGACTCCGGTCAGGTTTTTGGGGTCCATGACGGCCGAAAAGGTCCATGCGACATCCTGCGCGGTGACGGGTTTCCCGTCGCTCCATTTTGCCCTGGGATCAATCCAGAAGGTGAAGGTTCTCTTGTCGCCGGAGATTTCCCATTTCTCGGCCAGGCCGGGGGCGTATTCCGCGGTGACGGGATCGAGCCCCAGCAGCGACTCGTACATGAACGAGAACACGGTGGCGCTGAAGACATTGTTGTTGAGATAGTAGTTGAAACTCTGCGGCCAGGGGCCGGCATAGGCCGTGATCTGCCCGCCGCGCGCCGCATGGGGGCTGGCGACGGGATCGCCGCCTCCCGCCGTGAGCGCCAGAAAAGAAAGAGCCGCCAGCAGGTATTTCATGAACATCCTCCCTCGATCAGAGCACTTCCAGAATTCCGGCCGCGAAGGTGAATCCGCCGCCGAAAGCGGTGAGGCCCACCTTGTTGGTGGAGCGGTGCTTCGGGATGATGGATTCCAGCGCGAGCGGAATGGTGTTGGAAGAGGTGTTGCCGTAATCGCGGATGAAGTAATAGACTTTTTCGGTCGGGAACTTGATGGCCTTGCGGATGGCCTCGATGATTCGCTCGTTGGCCTGGTGCGGGACAATCATGTCCAGGTCGCTGACGGTGATCCCGTCGGCGGCGCAGGCGCGCTCCAGCATCATGATCATCTTCTTGACCGCCATGCGGAAAACGGGCAGGCCGTCCATCATCACGTGCTCCCCGCTGTTGAGGGACGGCACATAGAGGATTTCGGGCGCCTCGCCCAGCGCGGACAGCGCCGGCCGGCTCACCCGGGCGTTGATGTTGCCTTTGCGGCGCTCGCAGGACACCAGCGAGGCCGTGGCGGCATCTCCAAACAGGAAATAGGTGCCGGGGTCCGAGGCGTTGAGGATGGGCGACAGCGTCTCCGCGGTGACGACAAGGATGCGGGCGGCGGGATTATGCGTCAGCATGTCATAGGCCTGCTGCAGGGCATAGAGATAGCCGGAGCAGGCCGCATTGATGTCATGGGCCTGCATCAGCAGTTCGCCGCTTTCAGGGCTCAGTTCCTTGAGGATGCGGCAGGCCAGCGACGGCGTGGTGGAAAGCGGCGTGCCCGTGCTGCAGATCAGCGCATCTATTTCCAAAATGTCGATATTTTCGGCCTTCAGCAGTTTCCGGCATGCGGCAACAGCCAGTGTCAGCACACTCTCGCCCTCACCGATCCAGTGACGCTTCATGATGCCGGTGCGCTGGACGATATCGTCGGGAGACCATCCGGGGCAGCGCTTCACGAGTTCCTCATTGGTCATCACGCGCGAACCCATCTGCGAACAGATGGATGAAAGAATGACCGGCCGCGCTTCGGCTTTCGCCGTGACGGCCGCTCTGACGGGCGCGGCCGCCCGCTTGTTCAGGATGGGCCGGCCGGGATTGTCTTCGGTGACCGGACGGGCGGATGCGCTTTCGGCGGTGTGGATTTTAACCAGCGGGGTGCCCACGGTGGCGGTGTCGCCCTCGTTCAGGAAAATTTCTGAAACCCGCCCGGCCGCCGGGGCGGCAATATCCATCGTGGCCTTGTCGGCTTCCACCGAGGCGATCATGGCGCCGGTCTCGACGGGGTCGCCTTTTTTGACGTGAAGCCGGGTGATTTTAACGGTCTCGTCGGAGGGGCTGGACCCGATCGCGTTGACGATGAGTTCGTTGCCTTCCTCTTTCACCTGCTGTTCCCATGCGATGTCCCAGTCCAGCAGCGCCGCGGCTTTTTCCATGACGGACTTAAACGAGGGCAGGGTGGCGAGCTGCGCCCCGAAGTTGTAGGGGACATAGGCGTCGGCTGTGGTCACGCGGCCCGCGCGGATTTTCCCGCCGGACATTTCGCTGACCGTCGCCGCGATTTCGCCGGAGAGGCTGGCGGTGTGCGTGTCCTCATCCACAATCAGGAGAACACCGGTTTTGGCCGCGGCCGCCATCACGGTCTCGACATCCCACGGAATCATCGTCCGCAGGTCAATCAGGCCCGCGCTGAGGCCGGCCTCTTCCAGCGCGTTCACAGCCCGCTCGCACAGCGGCATGGTGCTGCCCCAGCTCACGAAGGTGATGTCGCGTCCGGTGCGGACCACGCGGGCCCTGCCGACGGGGACCAGGTGCTCCCCGATGTCTTCCGAGGTCGCCACGGTGCGGTCGTTCAGCAGGTTTTTCGGATAGAAGAAGATGGACGGCCGGCCGGAGGCAAACGCGGCATTGAGCAGGCCCGCGGCATCGGCCGCAGTGGAGGGGACAAAGACATCCACGCCGGGGATCTTGGCAGCCATGGAAACCGGAGTCTGGGCATGGAACGGTCCCAGCCCCGGGCGGTATCCTCCGCAGATACCCATCAGAATGACCGGCGCCTCCCAGTCGCCATTGGTCCGCCAGTGCATGCACCCCATTTCCGAGAAGAGCTGGTTGTAGGCGAGGGGCATGAAATCCGCAAACTGCAGGAGCGCCACCGGCTGCTCACCGGCCAGCGCGCGCCCGATGGACACGCCCGCAATCGTGGATTCACTGAGCGGCGAGTTCCGAACCTGGTCCGGGAACTGCGTGCTCAGACCGCGTGTCAGTCCGAACACGTCGCCCTTCGGATCTTCAATATCCTCGCCGTACAGGCTGACCCTGGGGCTGGACGCAAGCTGATTGCGCAGCACCGTCCGCATGGCCTCAAGCATGCTCAGTTTCCTGTCGCCGGTGCCGCGGTATTCGCGCGCGGGATCGGAAACCTCGGGCGGCAGGGCCTTCTTCACATCGCGGGCGTCGGCCGGATTGCTTCCGGCGCGGGCCTGCTGGAGCTGGCGCTCCAGCGTTTCGTCAACCTGCTTTTCGATCGGGGCCAGCTCCACTCCGGCTTTTTCCAGCGACTCTCCCAGAATGCGGACGGGATCGGCGGTTTCCCTGATGTGCGCAATTTCTTCAGCGCTGCGGTACATCCGGTGATCGTCGGAATTGGTGTGACTGGTGAGCCGCTCGGTGCGCATGACCACAATCTGCGGCTTGCGGTCCCTGCGGATGGTCTCAATGGTCCTGCCCAGCACCTCATAGACCGTTTCCGGACGGGTCCCGTCCAGCCAGGCGATGGGTCTTCCCAGATACTCCCGCGCCTCGCCTCCGGGAAGCGAATAAAAGGTCCTGCCCGACGTTCTGGAGGACAGGGCAAAGCTGTTGTCCTGAATGAGGAAGAGGACGGGGAGCTCGCTCCGCACGGCTTCCGCGAGAGCCTCCAGCACCTCTCCCTCCTGCGTGCATCCGTCTCCCATGGAGCACAGCACCACGGGCTGTTCCGGCTGCGCCTTCACGGCGGCGGCCACCCCGCACGCCTGCAGGGCGCTGTTTCCAACCACCGTGGGCGAACTGAGAATCCGGAGCGCCCTGCAGCTGGGGAATCCGGGCATGCGCCGTCCGGCGGAGTTCGATTCCGTCTTCCCCAGCAGTCCGTAAAGAATAGTGAGCGGTTCCACGCCGCGCGCCAGCGCCAGCGCCTGGTCGCGATAGTGGCAGTGAAGCCAGTCGTACTCCTTCAGATGCGGGGCCAGCATGGCGGTTGCCTCATGGCCGCAGCTCGGGACATAGAAGGGGACTTCCCCCTGATGGGCAAGCGATTCCGCCAGCTCATCCAGCTTCCGGCTGGTTAGCATGACCCGGTATAATTCCGTGAACAATTCTGTATTCATGGGTCGAAAACTTCCGCAAAACAAGCCCGATACTACTTTGAATCCCAGTTGAGGTCTACTAGATTATGCGCAAATGGAAACGGCGGCATATTCGCGCGCCGCCGCGCCGGTTCAGCCGGGGAAACGTTTCCCGATCAGGCTGCCCGCGCCGGCGGGGCCCGTGACCATTCCGTGTTCAACGGTCAAACTTTTTCCGCCGCGCTCCACGCTGAAGCGGGGGGTGTGTCCGAATGTCCAGTCCCATGAACGGTGCTTCGCATAGATGTCCCGGAAATCCGGATGCTGGCAGATGTCCGCGGCATGATGGATTCTCCGGGAATCCCCGAAGGAGCGCCTGATGGTTTCGGCGGCCTGATCCATGGTAATCCCGGGCAGGAAATCCTTCAGGCTGGCCACGGGCGAGGGGATGGATTCCACGGCTTTTGAATCAAAGCATTCCTTGTGCGGCGTGAGCGCGCGGCGGAGCGCATCCAGGTCGGCGCTGACCAGAAGCGTGCAGTGATGAAGCGCCATGTTCTTCTGCAGGCAGTAGGCGCTGCCGGATATCTTCCGCTGCTGTATAAAGAGGCTGTTGCCGCCGCGACGGGCCTCCATGCCCAGACTGGCAATGGCGCGGAGCATGATTGCAGACAAATCATCCGGATTGTACGCTGTGCGCTGCGTGATCAGGCAGCAGTTGAGATTTCCGGGATCATGATAGACCGCCCCTCCTCCCGAAATCCGCCGGGCGATTGTCATGTGCATGCTTTCCATGAATTCAAGGTCGCATTCCTTCCACGGATTCTGGTTCTTGCCGATGATCACTGCGGGAAGGCTGCGCCAAAGAAAAAGCACGGGTTTGTCCGGGGCCTGACGCATCAGCATCTCCTCGATGGCCAGATTCAAATGCGGATCGCGATAGTCCGAAACAATGATCATGGAAGAATGCCGTCCTCCTCCAGCCGCGCCCGCAGCCTCCGGGAAAATTCGGGCGCGCCGTATTTCAGGTTCAGGTGGTCTTCATCGCGGAACATCTGGTGATTATGGATGAAATCGGGTTCCATGGAGAAATCATAATAAACGCCGCCGTATTTTTCTGCCAGCTCAGCCGTGCTGGCCCTTTGTTCTGCGACAAGGTCGGGATTGAAGAGTTCTGTATAGCGATAGAAATACGGGGGGGTGAAGAACACCACTTGAATGTCATGTTTCCGTAAATCCTTGAGAGTGCGTTCGACCGATTTCCGGGCATCCTTTGCCAGATGGCGGTGGTTTTTCCCCATATCGAGAATCAGCCTTTGATGTTCACCCGCGCGATTGGTTTCAGATAGACTGATCAGTTCTTCGAGGGTCCGCGGTTCAAAAAGTCCGGGGGCGGTGGAGGCGCCGTCATGTTCGCGGAGATAAACACGTTCTGCGGCCGGCGGATTCTTGTAGAGCAGTTCAAAAAGATAGTCGCGTTC
>JAKQHR010000126.1 GCA_029557905.1 Verrucomicrobiota bacterium | reverse complement strand
CCCCGCGACATTGATAATGCAGGCATCCATGCCGGCCTTGACGCAGCGGTCAAGAAACACGGCGTTCAGGACCTTTCGTCCGGCGGGCTTCAGGCCGAAAGAAATATTGGAAAGGCCGAGAACGGTCCGTACGCCGGGCAGATCCTTCTTGATGCGGCGAATCGCCGCAACTGTTTCGACCGCCGCGGTGCGGAGCGTTTCATCTCCGCTGCCGACCGTGAAGGTCAGCGGATCAATGAAGAGGGCGGTGCGGGACACGCCGCGCGCTTCGCAGAATTTTACCAGGCGCTCCGCGATGCGGAATTTCTCGTCGGCGGTTCTGGCCATGCCGGTTTCATCAATCGTGAGAGCCACCAGCGCTGCGCCGTAGGCCCGCGCCAGCGCGGTCACGGTTTCTGCGCGTTCTTCGCCGGATTCGAAATTGATGGAATTGACGATCATGCGCCCGCCGTACAGTTTCAGGGCCGCCTCGATGACGTCGGTTTGCGTGGAGTCTATCATCAGCGGCAGGCGGCATTCCTTGGCGGCGCGGCTGACGAGATGTTCCACATCTTTCACCTCGTCGCGGCCGGTGTAGGCCATGCTGAGGTCGAGCACATGCGCTCCGGTTTCCTCCTGCTCCTGCAGGATGGCGAAGCAGGCGTCGTAATCATCTTTCAAAAGCGCATCGCGGAATTTCTTTGAGCCTGTGGCGTTGGCCCGTTCACCGATATAGAGCGGGGCCGGCTCCTGGCTGAGATCCACGGGCCCGAACACGCTGGTGACCTGCTGGGGCGCGGTGATTATTCTTTCCGGCGCACGGAAGCCTTTGAGTTCATTGCACAGCGCTTCAATATGCGCGGGGGTTGTGCCGCAGCATCCGCCCGCCACGTTCAGGCCGACCTCGCGGGCCATGCTTCCAAGCTTCTTTGCGAATTCCAGAGCCTGCAAAGGATAATGGACCTGCCCGCTGCGCAGTTCCGGCATGCCCGCATTGGGCATGCAGGCCAGAAGCCCCGGCCAGTTTTCGGCCAGATAGTCGAGGTGAATTCGCATGGCTTCGGGTCCGGTTGCGCAGTTCAGCCCGAGAATGTTGACGGGGAGGGCTGAGAGCGCGGCGACTACGGCCGCGATGCTGGAACCGATGAGAAGTGTGCCGGTCTGTTCAACCGTCACCGAGACATAGAGGGGCGCTCCGGCCTTGAGCCCGCCGGCCTTTTCAAACGCGGCGATGCCGGCTTTGATCTGGAGAAGGTCCTGGCAGGTCTCGAACAGAATGCCGTCCGCGCCGCCTTCAAGCAGTCCTTCGATTTGCACAGTCAGGCCGTCGCGCAACTGGTCGTACGGAATTTGTCCAAGGGTTGGAAGTTTTGTTCCCGGCCCGACGGAACCGAAAACGTATCGCGGCCGGTCGGGGGTGGAGGCGGCCGCCGCGGCCTCGCGGGCTATGCGCGCGGCGGCGAGGCTGATCTCGCGGGCTTTTGCGGAAAGATCATATTCGCCCAGTGTAACGGGCGAGGAACCAAAACTGTTGGTCTCGACGGCATCGCTACCGGCGGCGAAATAGGTGGTATGAATCTGGCGGATGATGTCGGGTGCGGTCAGGTTCAGCAGTTCGTTGCAGCCCTCTTTGTCCTGCCATGCGGACGGAGGCACGTCGAAATTCTGGATCTGGGTGCCCATGGCCCCGTCCATAATAAAAATGCCTTTTTTGATTCGATCCAGAAGTTTCATGCTCATGCGCCTTTCTGCAAATGCGAAGAGCACCATAGCACAGAAAATCTCGTGGAGGTTACAAAAAAAGCCCGCTTCAGGAAGAAAGCCCCGCATTTTATTCGAGTAAAATCTTGCCGTCGCCGCGGTGCGGGAGTAGGCTTATTAACGTGTCAGGAGGAGATATGAAAAAGTTCCAATCCCTGGAAAACCTCGAGAAAAAAGTTCCAACCATTGGAAGTTTCTCGCTGAAAAGTTCCAATCATTGGAACTTTTTACGCGGCCTTCTTTTCGGCGCTGGAATGATGATGACCGGCACCAGTCCCGCCGCCGGGCCGTCTCCTGGCGTCTCATAATGAGACAATTGTCTTAATATGAGACGATTCCGCCCTCCATTGAATATTCATAATTATCTAATAATGAATATATAACAGCATTCTACCAATCTTGGCATGCCATTTGCATTAGATGGGTGCAGGTGGGGATGTTGAGATGAAGGCACAAAGCTATAGAATGCAGATGACCGGCAGCCGAAT
>JAKQHR010000125.1 GCA_029557905.1 Verrucomicrobiota bacterium | reverse complement strand
CCCCGCGACATTGATAATGCAGGCATCCATGCCGGCCTTGACGCAGCGGTCAAGAAACACGGCGTTCAGGACCTTTCGTCCGGCGGGCTTCAGGCCGAAAGAAATATTGGAAAGGCCGAGAACGGTCCGTACGCCGGGCAGTTCCTTTTTGATGCGGCGTATGGCCTGGAGTGTTTCGACGGCCGCGGTCCGGAGCGTTTCATCTCCGCTGCCGACGGTGAAGGTCAGCGGATCAATGAAAAGGGCGGTGCGAGGCACGCCGCGCGCCTCGCAGAACTTCACCAGGCGCTCCGCGATGCGGAATTTCTCATCCGCGGTTCTGGCCATGCCGGTTTCATCAATCGTGAGGGCCACCAGCGCCGCGCCGGCGGTCCTTGCAAGCGCCGTCACAGTTTCGGCGCGTTCCTCACCGGACTCGAAATTAATGGAATTGATGATCATGCGCCCGCCGTAAAGTTTCAGCGCGGCTTCAATGACATCGGTCTGCGTGGAGTCTATCATCAGCGGCAGGCGGCATTCCTTTGCGGCGCGGGCGACCAGATGCTCGACATCCTTCACCTCGTCGCGGCCGGTATAGGCCATGCTGAGATCGAGCACATGCGCGCCGGTCTCCTCCTGCTCCTGCAGAATGGCGAAGCAGGCGTCATAATCATCCTTCAGCAGCGCGTCGCGGAATTTCTTTGAGCCGGTGGCGTTGGCGCGCTCGCCGATATAGAGCGGCGGCGGCTCCTGCGTGAGGTCCACGGGCCCGAACACGCTGGTGATCTGCTGGGGCGCGGAAACGGATCTGTCTGGGGCGCGGAAATCCTTGAGTTCCCCGCAAAGCGCTTCAATGTGCGCGGGGGTTGTTCCGCAGCAGCCGCCGGCCACGTTCAGGCCGACCTCGCGGCCCATGCTCCCGAGCTTCCTGGCGAAATCCGAAGCCTGCAGCGGATAATGAACCTGACCGTCGCGCAGTTCCGGCATGCCCGCGTTGGGCATGCAGGCCAGAAGCCCCGGCCAGTTTGCGGCCAGATAGTCGAGATGAATGCGCATGGCCTCCGGCCCCGTCGCGCAGTTCAGGCCGAGAATATTCACGGGAAGAGCCGAAAGCGCGGCGACGACGGCCGCAATGCTGGATCCGATGAGAAGCGTTCCGGTCTGCTCGACCGTCACCGAAACATAAAGCGGAATTCCTGCGGTGAGCCCTCCGGCTTTTTCAAAAGCGGCAATGCCGGCCTTGATCTGAAGCAGGTCCTGGCAGGTTTCAAGCAGGATTCCGTCTGCGCCGCCTTCAAGCAGGCCCTCGATTTGAACAGTCAGGCCGTCGCGCAGCCGGCCATACGGAATTTGTCCAAGGGTAGGAAGTTTTGTCCCGGGGCCGACGGAACCGAAAACAAACCGCGGCCGGTCGGGGGTGGAGGCGGTATCGGCGGCCTCGCGCGCGATGCGGGCGGCGGCGCGGCTGATTTCGCGGGATTTTGCGGAAAGATCGTATTCGCCCAGTGTGACGGGGGAGGAGCCGAAGCTGTTGGTTTCGACGGCATCGCTTCCGGCGGCAAAATAGGCGGCATGAATCTGGCGGATGATGTCGGGCGCGGTCAGGTTCAGCAGCTCGTTGCAGCCATCTTTGCCCTGCCATGCGGCCGGCGGCACGTCGAAATTCTGGATCTGGGTGCCCATGGCCCCGTCCATGATGAAAATGCCTTTTTGAATTCGATCCAGAAGCTTCATGCTCATGCGCCTTTCTGCAAATGCGGAAAGCACCATAGCACAGAAAATCCCGCAGGGGTTACAAAAAAAGCCGGACTTGATCAGCCCCGGGATTTTCTGCAAGTAAAGCCGTGCCTCCGGCGCCTCCTGTGCATGAATCCTTATTGTGTCAGGAGGCGAGATGAAAAAGTTCCAATCCCTGGAAAACCTGGAGGAAAAAGTTCCAACCATTGGAAGTTTCTCGCTGAAAAGTTCCAATCATTGGAACTTTTTGCGCGGCCTTCTTTTCGGCGCTGGAATGATGATGACCGGCACCAGTCCCGCCGCCGGGCCGTCTCCTGGCGTCTCATAATGAGACAATTGTCTTAATATGAGACGATTCCGTCCTCCTTTGAATATTCATAATTATCTAATAATGAATATATAACAGCATTCTACCAATCTTGGCATGCCATTTGCATTAGATGGGTGCAGGTGGGGATGTTGAGATGAAGGCACAAAGCTATAGAATGCAGATGACCGGCAGCCGAAT
>JAKQHR010000112.1 GCA_029557905.1 Verrucomicrobiota bacterium | reverse complement strand
TTTGTGCTGGGCAGCTGGATGCTCATCGCGTGGATCGCCGCCATCACGATTCTGTGGCGCATGGGGCATCCTTCATGGATGCAGTGGATCATCATGGGTTTTACCGAGCTCTTTCTCGGGCGCGGCGTCGCCATCGCCAAGGCTGTCGAAATGGGAATGCATCCGGGACTCATTATCTTTCTCGCAACCTATGTGGATGCCGTCACCGTGTTCATTTTTTATCCGGCGCTGATTCTGGCCTATCGCAATCTGCTGGAGGGCCGGTTTGTTGATGAACGGATGAAGGGCATCATCGAGTCGGCCGAGAAGAACGTCGGGCGGTTTGCGAAGTACAAGATCGCGGGGGTCTTCATTTTTGTCTGGTTCCCGTTTTTCATGACGGGGGTGGTGGTCGGCGCGGTGCTGGGTTATCTGCTGGGCCTGAAAACCTGGACCAATATGATCACCGTGACGGTTGGAACCATGTCTGCGGCCGTCTGCTGGATGTATGCGTATGACAATCTGTACGGATGGCTGGAGACTATTCATCCGGAGATTCCGCTGTTCTTCACTGTAATCCTGGTCGCCGGGCTGGCCGCCGGCCGGCTCTGGATGGAGGCGAAAAAGAAGCGCGATCTGCGCAAGGCAGATCAGCCGCATGCCTGACGGAAGGCCTCCGGCATGCGCGCCACGCGGTTGCGGCCGTAATCGAAGAACGCCATCCCCGTTTCACCCCGGGCGATCTCCACACGGTCCTGCGTTCGGACTATGCGGTAAACCAGTGTGAATCCCGTGCGCGTGAGATCCCGCGCGGCAACACCGATTTCCAGATCGTCCCCGAACCGCGCCTGGGCTTTATAGATCACGCAGGCATCCGTCATGATCAGGCTGGCGCCGGCCGTGTCCAGTTCGCTCCAGCCGTACTGCGCCAGAAACCGCAGCCGCGCATCCTGCATGATCCGGAGCATGGCGTCGTTGCCGACATGTCCGCCGTAATTGATGTCCCCGATGCGGACGGAAATGCGCGTGGTGAAGGGCAGCGGTTCCGGAAGCTCAATTGTGATTCTTGTGGCCATGTCAGATGCCTTCCTCTGCTTCGGATTCCACGGGCCGGATCCGTATGGATTCGACGGCCAGCGCATGAAAACGCTTCTTGCTCCGGACGTGATAACCCATGCGCAGCGTCAGCCGGTTGCGCCCCGGCTGCAGCAGTTCCGACGGGACGGCTGCAGTGTACGGATTGAAGTTCCATTCGCTTCTGTGGGGGCAGACCCATTCCGTCACATAGCGGTTGTTGACATACAGGGCCACGGGCTGCCGGCGGTGCTCGACAAAGAAGGGAACCGCGCGGATGGTGATTTCGAGGTTTTCCGCCGCCATCAGGTCAAACCAGACATCCCCTTCAAGCTCCTTGATCCATGCGAAGCGGGTCGGGCCCGAGCGTTCGTTCCCGCCCCAGCCGTATCCAAGATGCTCGCGGGCTTCAGGCCGGCCGACATCCAGGAAGATGTCCTGCGCGCTCCCGGCTCCGAGGATGCAGGCCCATGCGAGGGTTATGTGAATAAATCTCTGCATAGGCGTCATCATCCAGATTTTGCGCCGTGAAACAAGCAAAACCCTACAGCGCGGGCATCATCAGGAAGGCGAGATTTTCAAGCATTTTCCGGCGGGCCGGGCGCTTTGCCCATTCGCTCAGCATGATTTCACCGCTTTCGGCCAGGTCGCAGAGTATGATCGGCTTCAGGCGATTGCAGAAATCGGTGTCAAAGACCGCAAGGGTGGACTCGTAGTTCAGGCGGAAGCTGCGCACATCAAAATTGGCCGTGCCGACCAGCGCGGCGGAATCATCCACGATCAGCGCCTTGGCGTGCAGGAAGGGCGGCTTGCGCTCGAATATCCTTACTCCCGCCTCCAGAAGTTCTTCATACAGGGCCCGTCCGGCCAGCCCGGCATAGAAATGATTGTTTTTCTGCGGAACAATCAGCCGGACATTGACGCCGCGCAGCGCGGCTGCCCGGAGCGCCCGGACCAGGTCGCGGTTGGGAATGAAATAGGGGGTCACGATGAGCAGGTCGTTTCGCGCCGAAACAATGGCCGCGAAATAGACATCCGTGAGAACTTCGGAAACATGGGAGGGGCCGCTGTCCACCTGCCGCACCCGCGCCGTGCCGATGGACGGAAGCTGGGGGAAATACACCTCCTGAAGAAAGTGGTCCGGGTCCTCATCCGTGATGAAATACCAGTCGCGGAGAAAAGTGTACTGCAGCTCCTGAACAATGGGCCCGGCCACTTCAAAATGGTAGTCGCGGATCGCGGGGCGCTCCGCGCTCGTGATGTTGTCGTCGGACAGATTGATGCCGCCGGTGAAGGCCAGGCGCCCATCCACGATGAGGCATTTGCGGTGATTCCGCAGATTGACCTGGAACTGGCGTCTCAGCGGATTGGCCAGGGTCCAGCCGGCCATGTGAAAATTAGGAATCCGGCGGTATTTCCGGAAGAAGCCTGAAAGGATGGCTTTGGTGCATCCGAACCGGTCATAAAGCAGCCGCACGGTGACCCCTTCGCGCGCCTTTTCCGCCAGCAGGTCCATGAACATGCGTCCCGTCGCATCGCTGCCAATGATGAAGCTCTGCAGATGGATGTGGTGCCCGGCTGAACGGATGGCCTTGATCATCTCGGGGTAGGTCTCGTCGCCGTTCACGAGGGGAGCGATCCTGTTTCCGTCCAGCAGGGGGTGATGCGAAAGCATGGAATCGACCGCACGGTTGAACCGGTGCCCCGGCGCGCCCCGCGGAATGTCGGCCACCGCTTCATGCACGGCCCGCCAGTATGCGAGGGGCAGGGTTTCCGCATTGCGCGCCTTCAGTTCCTTCCACAGGGCCTGATCCTTGCGGTATTTGCTGAAGACCTTCTGCGGAACCCGGTCTATGCCGAAGGCCAGATAGACCAGCGGGCCGATGAACGGGAAGGCCCAGGCGACGAATATCCAGAGCAGGGTCGCCGGAGCTTCGCGCCGCCGCCGCAGGCAGTGCATCAGCACCAGCAGAAAGAAAACCAGGTGAAGCACACCGCCCAGAGAAAGCCATTCCCACCAGGGAGCCTGTATATCGGCCCCGGGAAGGCGATCCGTGAATGATGTCCAGTTCATGCGGTTATTCTAACGGCTGTTTTCTGCTTATTCAATTCCTATTGCTTCCTGCTTCATTTTTGGAGGCCTGCGCGGTAAAATAATGAAAATGAGGTTTGTACTCTACAACATGTGCTATGCGACCGGCGGCCGGAGCCGGATTTTCCCGTTCATGAATTACCTGCGGCATACGCATGCCAAGCTGGAGGAAATCATCTCTTTTTTCCGCGCGCTGAATCCTGACATCATAGGCCTTGTGGAGGTGGACGCCGGATCCTACCGCTCATCGCGGGCGAACCAGGCAGAGCTCATCGCCTCCCGTCTCGGACATTATCACGCCTATCGCTCAAAATATCACGATGCCCATCTGGCCAGCCGCCTTCCGCTGATGAACAAGCAGGGGAACGCATTCGTCACGCGAGATTCCTTTGCCGAACTCAAGTTTCATTATTTCACCCGCGGCATAAAGAGGCTGGTCATCGAACTGGAGATGGAAAATCTGACGATATTTCTGGTGCATCTGGCGCTGGGCTTCAAGATCCGCCATCATCAGCTGGAGCACCTGTACCAGCTCGTGCGAAACACCGGCAAACCCCATATTGTGGCCGGTGACTTCAATGCCTTCTGGGGCGATGTCGAGATCAGCCTGTTTCTGGCCGCGACCGGCCTGGTCCGCGCCGGGCCGCCGGACCTGCCCACGCATCCCAGCTGGGCCCCGAAGCGGTCCCTGGACTTCATTCTGCACAGCCCGCGCATCCGCCCGACCTGCTTCTGGGCGCCGCATGTCACGCTCTCGGACCATCTGCCGCTCGTGTGCGATTTCGAGGTGCTGCCTGAATGAAAATGCGCCACCGGCAAAGCTTCGCATTGCGCGCGGGACGACCATGTTTTACACTCCCGGTCCGTTGAATCAGGAGAAGATATTGTGATCAAGGCGTGCAGCATAACGAAAAATTCAATTGTGGAAATTGGCGGAGCCCCTCACACCGTGGAGAACATCGTGGTGCAGACCCCGTCCGCCCGCGGCGGGGCCACTCTGTACAAAATCCGTTTCCGGAACATTAAAACCCGGCAGAAAGTGGACCAGACCCTGCGCGGCGATGACCCGTTAAAGGAGGCCGACTTTGAGACGCGGAATGTCCAGTACCTCTACAAGAACGGCGATGTCTTTACCTTCATGGACACAGAGGACTATTCGCAGTTCGAACTGAATGAGGAGGAGATTGAAGACGCCATCCCGTATCTTGTGGAGGACATGGAGGGCATCACCGCGCTGTTCAGCGACGGCCGTGTGCTGGGGATTCGCATGCCGGACGTTGTGGAAATGAAAATCGAGGAGTGCGACCCGTCCATCAAGGGCGCCTCCGCCACGGCCAGGAGCAAGCCGGCCAAACTGACCACCGGCCTGACTGTGCTCGTGCCGGAGTATATCTCGCCGGGCGAGGTGATCCGCGTGGACACCCGCACCAACTCGTTCCTTTCGCGGGCCTGATCATGAGCAAACGCTCCGTTGAATATATTTACGGAATCAACCCCATTTTCGAGGTGATCCGTGCCGGCCGCCGCAGCATCAAGGGGGCCTTCCTGAGCCTCTCTTCGGCGAACAATCCCCGGATCAAAAAGCTGGAGGAATATCTGCTCCGGAAACAGATCCCGGTGGAATGGGTGGAGAAGGGACGCGTGATGGACCTGTCCGGCAGCAAGGACAACCAGGGCGCGGTGATCCGTTCCAGCACCTATCCCTATGTGCCCTTTGAAGAAGTGATCGCCGCACAGCAGGTGCTTCTGCTCGACAACGTCGAGGACCCGCACAACGTTGGCGCCATCCTCCGCACGGCGGAGATTTTTGGATTCAGTCATGTGCTGGCCCCCATGAAAGGCGTCCCTGACATTTATCCCTCGGTGGTCAAGGTGTCGGCCGGCGCAACCGAATTCCTGAAGATATGCAAAGACTCATCCGCAAACATCTATGCCCGCAAGGCGCATGAGGCGGGCTTCACCATCATCGCGCTTGATGGAGCCGGTAAAACGGCGCTGGAAGACGTGAATGTTTCGTCCGGCGATCGTGTGATGCTCGTGATCGGAGGCGAAGATAAGTCCGTCGGGCAGTATATTCTGAACATGGCCGATTATGTGGTCCGCATCGAGCAGACGGGCCAGATCAATTCCCTCAACGCCTCCGTCGCCGGCAGCATCGCCATGTACGCCCTTGGCCGCAGGCTCAAAATGTGATTTTTCGAGGGATCCCCCGGGGGCCCTGAAACCGGCCCAAAACATTGAAAAAATGCCAAAAAACGGCCCAAATTGGCCAAAAATAGGCCAAAAACGCTTAAAAATGCCTCAAAAACGCCCAAAAAATGAAATAGTACTAAAATAGTACTATTTTAATGTCCGGCGCTGGATTTCTTTTTTCCCGACTGAATGTTCTCTGTTTTATCGCATCGCGAAATGAACAGCGGACTTGTAGTTTCAAAGTCATCTGGTACATTTACTCCGCTATGGGTAAAACATTATACGAAAAAATATGGGACCGGCATGTCGTCAAAGACCTGCCCGGCGGTTTTTCTCTGCTCTATATTGACCGGCAGCTGGTGCACGAGGTGACCAGTCCGCAGGCCTTTGAAGGCCTGCGCATGACTCAGCGCAAGGTTCGCCATCCGGAAATGACCTTTGCGACGATGGATCACAACGTGCCGACGACGCCCGGCCGCGAGATCACCGACGAGGTGTCCCGCGCGCAGATCGAGGCGCTCTCCAAAAATGCCCGCGATTTTGGCATCCGCCTGTTTGACCTGGATGACCCGAATATCGGGGTTGTGCATATCATCGGTCCCGAGCTGGGAATTACCCTGCCGGGCATGACTATTGTCTGCGGCGATTCGCACACCGCGACGCACGGTGCGTTCGGGGCGCTGGCGTTCGGCATCGGCACGTCTGAGGTCGAGCATGTGCTGGCCACTCAGACCCTTCGCCAGAAGCCCTCCAAGACCTTCAAGGTGGAGTTCAGCGGGAAGCTCCAGCCGGGCGTCACCTCCAAGGACATGATTTTGAAGCTGATCGGCATCATCGGAACCGCCGGCGGCACCGGCTATGTGATCGAATACATGGGCGAGGCCGTGCGCAGGCTTTCGATGGAGGCGCGGATGACCATCTGCAATATGAGCATCGAGGCGGGCGCGCGCGCGGGCATGATCGCGCCCGACGAAACGACCTTTGAGTATATCCGCAGCGGCGACCGGCCCTATGCTCCGCGCGGCGAGCAGCTTGAGAAAGCCATTGGGTACTGGCAAACGCTTCCTTCGGATCCGGATGCCAAGTTCGACCGCGCGCTGGGCATTGATGTGAACAAGCTGGTGCCGCAGGTCACCTGGGGCACCAGCCCCGGAATGGTCACGGATGTTACGGCGAAAGTCCCCGGCTTGAACGATGTGTCCGGTTATTCCGCGACCGATGTTGAAAAGGCCCTTGAATACATGGGCCTGAAACCCGGCACGCCCATGACCGATATCAAAGTGGACACCGTGTTCATCGGCAGCTGCACCAACGGCCGCATTGAAGATCTGCGCCAGGCGGCTTCCATCATGAAGGGCCGCAAAGTGGCTTCGGGCCTGCGGGTTCTGGTCGTGCCGGGTTCCGGCGCGGTCTACCGTCAGGCGGAGGCCGAAGGGCTGGGGCAGATATTCCGCGATGCGGGCGCAGACTGGCGCCTCTCCGGCTGCAGCATGTGCCTTGCAATGAATCCGGACAAGCTGGCTCCGGGCGAGCGCTGTGCCGCGACCTCCAACCGCAACTTCGAGGGCCGGCAGGGCAAGGGCGGCCGCACACACCTGGTCAGCCCGCTGATGGCCGCCGCCGCGGCGGTGGAAGGCCATTTTGTGGATGTCCGGGAATGGGTGAAAGGTTAATCATGGAAGCGTTCTCAAAGCATAAAGGGCTGGTGGCGGTGCTGGACCGCGCCAACGTGGACACGGATCAGATCATCCCGAAGCAGTTCCTGAAATCCATCCGCAGGACGGGCTTCGGCGAGGCTTTGTTTTACGACTGGCGCTATCTGGATGACGGCAGCGACAATCCCGATTTCGAGCTGAACCACCCGCGCTACAAGGGCGCGTCGGTGCTGGTGGTGCGCAACAATTTCGGGTGCGGTTCAAGCCGCGAGCATGCGGTCTGGGCCGTGGCCCAGTACGGGCTGAAAGTGCTCATCGCGCCCTGGCGCGAGGCTTCCGGCCAGCGCATTTCCGGCTTTGCCGACATCTTTCGCAACAACTGCACCAAAAACGGCGTGCTGACGGTGGAGCTTTCGGAGGATGAAGTCTCGAAGATCATGGATCTGGTCAGGGCCAGCGAAGGGCTGCAGATGACCGCCGACCTGCCCGCGCAGAAACTGATCTTTCACCTGCCGAAGGAGCTGGTTTTCAGCTTTGATATAGATGCCGGCCTGAAGGAGTACCTCCTGAAGGGTCTGGACGATATCGGAAGCACCCTCGGCTATGAGGCGGATATCTCCGCCTTCGAGAAAAAGCACGATCCGCAGATGGCGAAATGATTCGTTGAATCAGTAATCGGCCTGGTGGGACGCCTCGACGATCCGACGCGGGGCAGGGGCGCGTGCATCCTGCCAGCTTCCCCTGAAGTCCTTTTTGCTTCAGCAACGACTTTGTGATGGTTGCAGTAATATATCATTAACCGATATATCGGATACCGCAATATGACCAGTGGACGTCGCTTGAACGGGCGCCGGGCGCTGCTCTTTGAGGGCTTCTGCAACGCACTGAACTTGCCCTGATCTATGCGGCTCCAGGAATGTCGGCCTCCAGCTCGGTCACATGGGAAAGCGGGCAGGATGCCCGCGCTCCTTAAGTCATCCCGCTTCAGCAAAGTTAAACCGCGCTCGACTTTGGAATCTTCTGCTCAATGTGCTCGCCATAATCACCGCAATATATCGTTTACCGATATATCGGAAACCGAAATATAACTGTCGGGTGG
>JAKQHR010000090.1 GCA_029557905.1 Verrucomicrobiota bacterium | reverse complement strand
GAGGCAGACCTCAAAGCCGTATGCTTCAAAAATCCGGTTCAGTCGGCGCTTCAGTGAGCCGGCCGTCATCGGATGCGGGGCCGGGGAGAAGAAGGAAATGACCGGATAGCTCCACATGTAGTTCATGACGGAATCCAGTTCATCGCCGCGCAGGTAGGGCTCTGCAAGCTTTACGATCTCGCCGCAGAGGAACGCCGACGGATTGATGGATTTCACGAGGGCGCGCCATTCGAGCCAGAAGCCGTGAGGCACGCAGAAGGCCACATCCAGCCGCCAGCCGTCAATTCCGTCCCGCACCGAACCGTTCGGCGCCATCCAGCGGCGGGTCGCCGCAAAGATATAGTCGCGCACCGGCGCGGCCAGGCTCTTCCCGGTGCGGCCCAGTTCCGGCAGACTGGGATGGCCAAACCAGCCCTTGTAGTGCAGGCGGCCGTTTTCATCCCAGCGCGCGCGGCGGTACCATTTGCGGAAACGCGAGGCCGGGCCCCTGTCCCGCAGATCACGGAAAGCAAAGAATTCCGTCCCGGTGTGGTTGAAAACGCCGTCAATAATGATGCGCATGCCCCGCTCATGAACATCGCGCACAAGCTCAAGGAAGAACCGGTCGGCCGCGGTCCATATCCACGTAGACGGATCTTCGGTTTCGCTGGAAGATGACAACAGACGAACATCCCCTTCCCGATCCGGGCCCAGCGTCGGGTCAATGTGGTGATAGGTGCTCCCGTCATATTTGTGAAGCGAAGGCGACATGAAAACGGGATTGAGATAAATCGCATTCACTCCGAGATTCTGGAGATAATCCAGCTTCTCGCGCACCCCCACAAGGTCTCCGCCATATCTCCGCATGAAAACGCTTTTCTGGAATCCGCCCGCTTCAGCCTCCCACGGCGAGAGACTGTACCAGTCCTTTCCCCATGGCGTGATGTTCCAGCCCGGGACGTGTGTGCCCGAAATGTCCTCCATGCGAGGATCGCTTGAGGCACAGCCGTTGCGGAATCTTTCAGGAAAAATCTGATACCAGACCGCCTCTGCGGCCCATGCGGGAGGAAATTCGGGAACAGCCTTTCGGTTTTTCATGGCGCACTATTCCTGCGGGACCGGCGGCGCATTGGTTTCCGCGGCCGGCACCTCATCACCCGCAAACATCGGCAGGACCATTCTCTTCACATCGCGGCAGGAAAGCAGCACGAACAGTGTGATCAGCAGCACGGCAAATATGTTGGCCAGCGTATCCGCCACCCTGCGGTGCAGGGGCCGGCGCGTGATGATCTCAATCAGCGCAAACAGAATGTGCCCGCCGTCGAGCACCGGCAGCGGAAGAAGATTGATCACCGCAAGGTTCACGTTGATGAAACAGGTGAAGGACAGCGCCACCAGGATGCTTCCCTGTACGGAAAGCCAGAAGATCACAAAGATGGCAATCGGCCCGCCCAGCGAATCGGAGGCGGCCTTCGATTCCCGCGGCGTGGCCAGCTTCTGGAGGATGCGGAAAATCATTGTGGCATGGGATTTGATCTGTTCGGCGGGGCGTCGCACATCCAGCGTGTTGAACTCGATGCCGATCAGCGCCCGGCCGATTTCCTCGTCATATTTCGGCGTCACCTGCAGTTCCATCGTCGCGCCGCCACGCTCGATCACAACCGGAACGGTCACGTCGCGATACTGACCCACCAGCATGACCAGATGCTCGCGGCTGAACAGCGGCTGGCCGTTCAGTTCCACAATCCGGTCGCGGGGCTGAATGCCCGCCTCCCGGGCGCTGGAATTCGGCCGGACGTTGAGCACCAGACAGTAGGTGAACGGTGTGATGCCGGGAATCATGCGCGATCCCCAGAACTTCTCGGTTTCGCACAGCACCGTACGATGTTCCCCCTCGCCGCTCACCACCCGAAGCTCCACGCGCTCGTGCATAGATGATTCAAGCAGGAACTGCTCCCAGCTGGTGATCACCATGGGCGGCCGGCTGACGTCTGCGCCGCGAAGCCCCGTGATTTCATCTCCAATGCGCAGGCCCGCCTCATAGGCCGGGCTGTTGGTGTACACATAACCGATGATGTTGGTTTTTTCGGGCGCGTAGGCCTGGCCGCCATGAAAAATAATGTATGCCAGAACGAAGGCCAGAATCAGATTGCCCGCCGCGCCGGAAAATGCCACCGGGATTTTCTTCCATGCGGCAATGCGTGGAAGCCGGCGGCCGTCGCGGTCGCTTTTCTCTTCGCCGCCGGGATCCATTTGAGGCAGCGCCACATATCCGCCAAACGGGATGGCCCCGATTTTGTACACAATGCCGTTGTGGCGGCGCTTCAGGAGGGCGGGCCCGAAGCCGATGGAAAACACGTCAATCTGCAGGCCCAGCATTCTGGCCACCAGATAGTGGCCGAGTTCATGAACAAAAACCGTGACGCCGAACAGAATAAGGATTTTGAAGATGTTTATGATAATGCTGAGCATGATGTCCTGTGTGGTTATTTGAGAAAGAGATGGGCAAATATATAGAGCACCGGAGACGCCGGAAGAAGGCTGTCAATCACATCCAGCAGGCCGCCCATGCCCCTGATGACAGAGCTGGAATCTTTCACCGCGGCGGCGCGCTTGAACAGCGACTCAATCAGGTCGCCGACGATGCCCGTCACGGAGAGAAGAACGCCCATGATCACCGCCTGAAGAATCGAGAAATGGACAACTCCCAGGTTTCCGCGACTGACCAGCTGCCAGATCACGCTGACGGCCGTGGCGACGGCCACGCCTCCGAAGCAGCCCTCCCAGGATTTCGCGGGGGAAATATGGGGAATGAGTTTATGCCGGCCGGTTGCGCAACCGATAAAATAGGCCCCGATATCGGTGAACTTGACCACAACGATCATGTAGATCAGCAGCAAGCGGCCCTCCCGGCCGTCCCAGTCAAACAGCAGCCGCGCCATGAAGTCCAGCAGGAAGGCGATGTAGAAAAAGCCCAGCACCGTGCCCGCCACCGGAAGAAATCCGCCGTCCGTGACCTTGATGGCAAGCTGCCGGATAAACACGGAGGCGATGAAAAGAAAAATGATGATCCCGGAGACATCGGGAATGTCGGCCTGTGTGCGGGCCCACGTGGCGGAGAGCAGAAGCACTCCGAAAAATGATCCGATGAACTTGTAATTCCCGATTTTTGCCGCATCGAGGAGCCGGTAGAACTCGATCAGGGCCGCCACAACGAGGAAGGCGAAAATGAGCAGGATACCGAAATGGAAATCCGGCATCCACACGACCGCCGAAATCAGCAGCGCCCCCATCAGCAGACCGCTCAAGACTCTATTTTTCAGCATAACCCCTACTTCACATCGCCGAAGCGGCGTTGGCGGCAGCCGTATTCCTCAACCGCCGCAATCAAATCCTTTTCCCGGAAATCCGGCCAGAAAACCGGTGCGAAATATAACTCCGAGTATGACAATTGCCAAAGCATAAAATTGCTGAGCCGCAGCTCGCCGCTGGTACGGATCATCAGGTCCGGATCAGGCACATCGGGTAGATAGAGCGATTCCGATATGGTCTTTTCATCTATTTTTTCCGGCTCAAGCGCCCCCTGCCGCACCCGCCGGGCTATGTTCCGAACGGCATCGGACAGTTCCGCGCGGCCGCTGTAGCTCAAGGCAAGGATGAGCTGGCCTTCATCATAGTGCGCGGTGATTTCCATCATGCGGTTGAGCGCGGACTGCACTTTTTCCGGAAGGTCCCGCATGCGCCCCATCACCCGCAGCCGAACCCGGTTTTCGTGAAATTCCTTTTCCTCTTTGCCCAGAAAATAGCGCAGAAGCCCCATAAGGCCCTCAATTTCCGCGCGGGGACGAATCCAGTTCTCCGTGCTGAACGCATAGAGGGTGAGATATTTGATCCCCAGTTTCTTGCACGTGCGCACGGCGGACCGCACGGATTCCGCACCCGCCTCATGCCCCCTGATGCGCGGCAGGCCGCGCTGTTTGGCCCAGCGCCCGTTGCCATCCATGATGATGGCCACATGCCGCGGGATGCTGGGAGAGGAATCGCTCATGGTCAGTCCACAAACCGGTATTTCACAATGCACCAGAGGGCCCGGAAACCATCACGCCAGGTGATTTTTTTCCCCTCGCTGTACGTTCGGCCGTAATAGGAAATCGGCACTTCGTATATCCGCCAGTTTCCGCGCGCGACCTTGGCCGTGACCTCCACTTCAAAACCGAAGCGCTTCTCCCGGAGATTCAGCGACTGGATGATTTCGCGCCTGAACACCTTGTAGCAGACCTCCATGTCCGTCAGGTTAATGTTCGTCATCATGTTGGACAGGGTGGTCAGAAAACGATTCCCGAGATAATGCCAGTAGTAAACCACGCGATGCGGGCCGCCCCCCTGAAAACGCGAACCAAAGACTACGTCCGCGCGGCCCCTGATGAGCGGATCCAGCAGATGCATGTATTCGCCGGGGTCGTATTCCAGGTCGGCATCCTGAACGATCACGAAATCCCCCGTGGCCTGAGCGAACCCTGTGTGCAGCGCCGCACCCTTCCCCTGATTCACCTCGTGAAAGGCGACCTTGAGCCGGGAATCCTCGGACTGCATTTTTTCGAGCAGGTCGCGCGTGCCGTCGGTGGAACAGTCGTCCACCAGAATGATTTCCTTTTCAAGCGGAATATCCACGCCCTTCACGACCTGCAGCACCTCGGCCAGGGTTTTAACCTCATTATAAACTGGGATGACTATGGAAAGCTTCATGTTTCACCTTTCAGCAGCCTGACATTATCCAAATAAAACACGTCGTCCTTTTCCGCTTTCAAATAGAAAAGTCCCATCCTCATCACATGCGACAGATCCATCATCGCGCCGCCGGAAGTCCGACTGAATTCTTCACACTCCAGGCGGATTCTATTCATCCCCGGCTGCAAAACAAAGCTTTTCTGAAAGCGATTCGCATAGGCGGGATTGCCCTTCTGATCATCCATCCGCACACAGATTTCACGCGCGCTGATCTCCGGCCAGAAGATATCAAACAGCAGCGCTTCCGCCCCGCGCCAGTCACGGGGCATGGATTCCAGAAAAAGTCCGGGATACTGAAAGCCGGCTTCACTGACGCGAACCTCAGCCGAATACCGCCCGTGAGCACTGTGCAGGGGAACCCGTTTCACAGAGACTCCGTTCAGCGTCCAGCGGCCCCGCTCAAAAGGACTCTCAAAGGACGCCAGCAGCGGGAAGGCGCGACGGGCGGCGCACTGGTCCCAGAGGATTGAACACACCGGCAACAGGGTTGCCGCGCACAAAAGAAACAACAGCGTCTTCTTAACAGGTTTGCGGGTCAGCAGCAGACCCGCCGTGACCCCCAGCGCCGCATAGATCAAATCCACGGCGGAGGCCGAGCGGCCCCAGAGGGGCTGCAGGCTTTCGACCCCGGCCGACAAGGTCAGCACAAAGATGGCCGAAAGGATGCGCGACGCGCCCATTCTCCAGACTAGCCAGAAGAGCAGCCACGCGAGCGGGAAGTGCATGTAATCGGAAAGCGCCAGCGTCAGACGGTTATAGACAGAGTGCGGCACCGGCCAAACCAGCGCAATCAGGATCAGCAGCACAGACAAAGCCGCCAGCATTTTTTTTCTCATCCAACCTCCACAAAACCGCCCACCCGGCTGTACAGCTTCCGGGCACGTTCATACAGCTCGCGGTATTTCACATCTTTGAGCATGGGATCGGAAGTTACAATATCAAATGCCTGCTGGCGGGCCGTCTTGAGGATGTGGCTGTCGGCCAGCGGATCGCCGACACGCATTCGCGGGAAGCCGCTTTGCTCGGGCCCGAGAAGATTGCCCATGCCGCGGATACGCAGATCCTCCTCGGCAATGCGAAAACCGTCGGTGGTTTCACTCATAATGCGCAGCCGCCGCCATGCTTCGCGCGTGCCGGGATCGCCCTGAAGCAGGCAGTAGGACTTGTATGGGCCGCGGCCGATCCGGCCGCGGAGCTGATGCAGCTGCGAGAGCCCGTACTGTTCGGCCCCCGCCACAAGCATCACGTTGGCATTGGGCACGTCCACGCCCACCTCCACCACCGTGGTGGCAAACAGGACATCAATTTCTCCGGCATGAAATCTGTCCATGACCGCCCTTTTGTCGTCCGTGTTCATCTGTCCGTGCACCAGCCCGGTGCGCTGCTCGGCGAAAGTGGAGGTGCTGAGCTTTTCGAACATCTGAACCGCGGCCGGCCGGACCGAATGTTCATTCTCTTCAACAAGCGGAAAGACCACATAGGCCTGCCGGCCGGATGCGATCTGCTTCTTGATAAATTCATACGCAAGGGGAAGCTGATCGGCAGTAATGACTTTTGTGACAATTTTCTGACGGCCGCCCGGAAGTTCGTCTATGACGCTGACATCAAGATCACCGTACACGGTCATGGCCAGTGTGCGGGGAATGGGCGTGGCGGTCATCACCAGCACATCGGGCCGGGTTCCCTTGCCGCACAGCAGGCCGCGCTGTTCCACGCCGAACTTGTGCTGTTCGTCAATAATGACGAGACCCAGATTGCGGAACTCCACCGCCTCCTGAATCAAGGCATGGGTTCCCACCAGCACATCAATGATGCCCTTGCGGGCTCTCTCCAGGACATGGCGGCGGCGCACGGCGGGCATGTTTCCGGACAGGCGCTCGACCTGCAGGCCAAGGGGCACAAGATATTCCGAGAACACTTCATGGTGCTGCGTCACCAGCACATCCGTGGGGGCCATCACGGCAGCCTGGGCCCCGCTCTCCACGGCCGTCAGCATCGCAAAAACGGCAACAATGGTTTTCCCGGAACCGACATCTCCCTGCAGCAGGCGGTGCATTGGGTGCGGCTTGCGCAGATCGGCCTCGATTTCATCAATCACCCGGAGCTGCGCAGCCGTGCACTGAAACGGAAGCCGGGCTGTGAAGCGGCTCTTCAGGCGTCCTGCCGCAACCAGCGGATTGCCGGCCGTGAATTTTTCCGTATGAATTTTTCGGGCGGCCAGCACCAGTTCCGCGCAAAGGAACTCTTCAAACACCAGCCGGAAGCGGGCCTTCTCTGCGCCCTCTTTCGCCGTGGGGAAATGAGCTTCCCGGATCGCGCCCGAAAGTCCGGGGAGCCGCCATTGCAGAAGAATGCTTTCCGGCAGACTTTCCACAAGCGCGCCGGTATATTTCTCCACGGCATCCCACATAATGCGCCGGACGGTTTTCTGTCCCAGCCCCTCGGTCAACCGATAAACCGGCACAATGCGGCCGATATGGATATGGTCATCAATCCCGCTGCCCAAAACTTCGAAATCGGGATGCTGCAGAATTCGATTGCCGCGATAGAGGCTGATCTTCCCGTAAACAACCAGTTTGCCTCCGCGCCGGATTTCATTCTTCAGATACGGCGCGCCAAACCAGCGGCAGTGGAGCAGCCCCGAGCCGTCGTCAAGCACGGCTTCAAAGAAGCCCTGGCCGCGGTGTGACGGGCTCCATCCGCAAACCCTGATTTCACCGCAAACGGAGGCTGGCACATCGGGTTTCATATCAGAAATCCGTGCAAAGACTCGGCGATCCTCATAACGATATGGAAGAGCAAGAAGTAAATCCTGAAGCGTTGAAATGCCAAGACGCTCAAACAGGGCCGCCCGCGCAGGGCCCACTCCTCTTATGGCGGAAACGGGAACATCCGCAAGCGAACCCAAACTGACGGGGTCATCATTCATAATGCTGATCGTACTCTATAAAAAAGCGCGTAAAGATAAAAGCACAGGTATTGAAAAGCTGACCGGGAAAGTTCGATTATTGCGTTAATACAGGGCCAACCGGCCGCCAACAGGGCGGGAGATTCAAGACATCAACAACTTGCGGACACGAAAAAAACGCCGATTCCCTCTTGACTTTTTTTCCAGATATGACTAATTGGTCACTGTTAGATGATAAAGGTTTGTTTTTGAGGCGGGTTCGCAAGTGACTGTTTGGTCCGTCGCTAAAATACGCTGGAAGTATAAGTATGGTGCTGATGCCGGAACAATTTGAAGAAAAAGCGCGGCCGGTTCGCAAGAACAGGGCCCAGCTGCGCGCTGTGCGCACGCACAACAAACTGCTGAATGCGGCTCTGATGATGTTCTCCGAAAAGGGCATGGATGCCACGACCGTTGAGGATATCACCGAGCGCGCCGACCTCGGGAAGGGCACGTTCTACCGCCATTTCAGCACCAAAGAAGAGCTGATGAGCGCGCTGGTTCAGAAGGCGGTGGACGGCCTGATCGAAGAGATGCACAAATCTGCGGCAGGAGCCGGCAACCTTAAAACGCTGCTTGGCAAACTGCTCGAAGCTCACAAGAATTTCTTCAACACACGGCGCGAGGAGTTCATTCTTCTCTTTCAGGGCCGCGTCATGCTCAAGCTGCAGCGCGGAATGGAAGAGGATTTTGAGCAGCCTTTCGTGCTCTATCTGGGGGAGCTGGAAAACATGCTCGCCCCCTTTGTGCCCGGCAGCCTCAGCCCCATCAAACTCAAAAGGCTCGCATGCGCGCTGGCCGGATTTGTGTCGGGTTTTCTTTCCTTTGCCATGATTGGGCTCGGAGCAAACGAAATCGACAGCAATATGATGCCCATGGGGACCATTTTTATCGAAGGCGCCAGCGCCTTCCTCAGTGAAACAGAAAAAAACGCCGACGCGGATCAAACCGCCAAAGCCTAAATGGAGAAATGCAGATCATGAAGGACAACCGTTTATTCAACGAAACGGATGCCTCAACTGACGAACCTCCGCCCGCGTTTGCGGCGGAGACGGCTGAGAGCTCCGCATTGCAGACATCGCTGTTCAGCAGCATGCCGGTTCAGGCTGATTTCAGCCGATGGAACAACTGGACGTGGCAGATGCAGAACCGCATTCGCAGCATCGCGCGCCTGCGCGACTACTTCCCGGGACTGGACTCCACCGGAATTCATGAAGCCGGCGCAAAGTTTCCGTTCGCGATCACACCCTATTATGCCTCCCTGATCCGCCGCGCGGAACGGACAGATCCCGTCTTCGCCATGAGCGTGCCGCAGATGGCCGAGCTGTTTGATCCGGCCTGCCTGAAAGATGATCCGCTGGAAGAAGACGAGGACATGGCCGTGCCCGGCCTGGTGCACCGCTACCAGGACCGCGCACTGCTGATTTCCACCACATCCTGCGCAATGTACTGCCGCCACTGCACCCGCAAGCGCGTGGCGGGACGAAGGGACACCTGCATCACGCGTACACGCCTGGAGCGGGCCGTGAAGTATCTTTCAATGCATCCCGAAATTCACGATGTGATCATTTCCGGAGGCGATCCTCTGACCATGTCCACTGAAATGCTGGAAACCGTCATCGCAGCCGTGCGTTCGGTGAAAAGCGTGGATATCATTCGTATCGGCACGCGCACTCCGGTGGTTCTTCCGATGCGCATCACGGATGATCTTGTGAACATGCTGAAGAAGTATCATCCGATCTTCATCAACACCCACTTCAACCACCCTGTCGAGCTGACACCCCAGGCCATCGAGGCCTGCGGGAAACTCGCGGATGCCGGAATTCCTCTTGGCAACCAGTCGGTGCTGCTGAAGGGCATCAACGATGATCCCCATGTGATGGAAGAGCTTCTTCGCGGCCTGCTGAAGGCCCGCGTCAAACCCTATTACCTGTTCCAGTGCGACCTGGTGCGAGGCGTGGAGCATTTCCGCACGCCCATCTCCAAGGGAATTGAGATTATGGAATACCTGCGCGGCCGCGTCAGCGGACTGGGCATCCCGCTGTATGTGGTGGATGCGCCTCATGGCGGCGGGAAAATCCCCGTGCTCCCGAATTACATCGTCTCAACCAGCCCGACCCACACCGTTCTGCGCAATTTTGAAGGCCAGATGGTATCCTATCCGGAACCCGGCCCGCATAAAGCGCCGCACACGGGTAAAACGGACAGAGGAGATTCCGCCGCCGGAATATGGGAATTGTCATCGGGTCAGCACACCAAGATTCAGCCGCAGAACTGCGCGCGGCTTAACCGCCGAGAGACGCGCAAGCAGACCGCCGCGATGCTGTCCCCGGAGGCTTGAGCGCCGTGAGCCGGCGCGGCGGAGGGAATATGAGGTTGAAGATTGGCATGACGTACGACCTGCGGTCGGATTATCTCCGCGAGGGTTTCACAGAGGATCAGGTCGCCGAATTTGACACCGACTCCACAATAGACGCCATAGAGGCCACACTGCGCGATCTGGATCATGATCCCGTGCGCATCGGCCACGGCCGCGCTCTTTGCCAGAAGCTGGCGAATGGGGAACGATGGGATCTGGTGTTCAACATCGCCGAAGGCGTGACGGGCCGCAGCCGCGAGGCACAGGTGCCGGCTTTGCTGGAGTTGTATTCCATCCCCTACACCATGTCCGATCCGCTCGTCTGCGCCGTGACGCTGGACAAGGCCATCACCAAGCGGCTGGTTGCATCGGCGGGAATCAACACCCCCGCCTACCGGCTGATTGCAAATCTCCGAGATTCACAGCAAGTGGAACTCCGGTTCCCGCTGTTCGCCAAGCCGGTGGCCGAAGGCACCGGGAAAGGGGTGGATGGCTTGTCGCGCGTGGATAATCCGGAACAGCTCCACGATCTGTGCAAGGCCCTGCTCCACAAGTATCATCAGCCGGTGCTGGTGGAAGAATATCTGCCCGGCCGCGAATTCACCACGGGGATTCTTGGCACGGGGCCACATGCGCGGGTGCTCGGCACAATGGAAGTCGTCATAGGAGCCCACGCACCCTCCCGCGATTACACTTATGAAATCAAGGAGCGATGCGAGGAGTTTGTGGTATACAGACCGCTTGAACATGGTCCGCTTCGGAGAGAGGCGGAAGAGCTTGCGCTGAATGCATACCGCGTGCTTGAATGCCGCGATGCGGGCCGCGTGGATATCCGCGTGGCCGCAAACGGGCGGCCGGCGTTCATAGAGATCAATCCCCTGCCCGGCCTGCATCCGCATCATTCCGACCTGCCGATGATCGCCACGCAGGAAGGCATGAGCTATCGCGACCTGATTGATCACATCATCAAAAGCGCAGCGGCCCGCGCCGGGCTGGAGGCGTAGTCTTTTGAAGACGGTACTGATTCTTTACAACCAGCCGCGTGAATCCGCGGCGGCAGGCGTAACGCGCGAGTCGGACGCCGGTGTGCTGGCGGAAGTGGCGGCGGTGGCAGGCGCACTGAAAAGGGATGGCGTCCCGTTCAACACCGCAGCCATTTCATGCCTGAGCGAACTGCCGAAGGTTCTGAACACATTCAGCGATGAGATTGTTTTCAATCTGGTTGAGGGGCTGGAGGGGCCCGTCGGAGATGTCAATGCCGTCCCGGTGGTGTGCGAAGCCTTCGGGCGCGGATGCACAGGAAACACAACAGAATGTCTCCATCAGAGCCTTGATAAATGGGTCACCAAACTCCTGCTTCATGAGAAAGGTCTTCCCGTGCCCGCGGCATGGATTGTTCCGGTCGGACAGACTTTTTCACGGCCGCCGGATATCATGAAGCCGCTTTTGCTGAAACCCCTGCTGTCCGACGCCAGCGAAGGGATCACCCAGTCTTCGGTTGTTCCCCATCCTTATGCGGACATCCAAGACCGGATTGCAGAACTTCACGCCCGCTTCGGCCAGCCCGTGCTGGTCGAGACCTTTATTGACGGGCGCGAATTGAACGTGTCGGTGATAGATATGGGCCGTGGACCGCAGGTCATGCCCATAGCGGAAATTGATTTCTCGGCCTTCCCCGCAAACCGCCACAAGATTGTGGACTACGAAGCCAAATGGATCGAGAATTCCTTCGCCTACAACAACACGCCCCGCAAAATTCCGGCCGCCCTTCCGGAAAAGACGGCAAATACAATCCGCGATCTGGCCCTCGGCGCATGGCGCGCCATGAGCTGCCGTGATTATATCCGCGTGGACTTCCGCCTTGATGCCAACCTCAATCCCTTCATTCTTGAAATCAACGCCAATCCGGACATTTCGCCCGAAGCAGGTCTTGCGGCCGCAGTGGCCGCGGCGGGCATTGCATACAATGAGTTCGTGATGCAAATGATCCGCAATGCTTCCGGCCGTCGAATTGCGGAGAAATCGTCCGGAATTCGGCCGGGGCCCGCAAAAATTGACGGCGGCGTTGAAATTCGCCGGACCATGTCTGCCGATGTGAAACCGCTGATGAACATTCTGGCGGGAACTGCATTCTTCCACGACAACGAACTGCAGATTGCCGAGGAAGTTCTTCTGGATTCCGTGAATGAGTTCAAGGCATCCGATTACCAGAGCTTCACGGCCTGTATTGAAGGCCATCCGGCAGGATGGGTCTGCTGGGGCGCGACGCCCTGCACCGACAGAACATTCGATGTCTATTGGCTCGCCGTGGACAAAAAGATTCAGGGAAAAGGCATCGGGAAGAAACTCATGACCTTCACCGAGGAATCCATCTGGAAAGCCGGCGGACGCCTTGCCGTACTCGAAACTGCAGGCCGCGAGGACTATGAACCCACGCGCAGATTTTATCTCTCCATCGGCTACACCGAGGCCGCCCGCGTGAAAGATTTCTACGCCCTCGGCGACGATAAGGTTATCTACACCAAACCCGTCCCGCGTTAATTGCGGGGCGCGACAGGGCGGCGCGGGAGGTCTGGCTCGATGCCTCGCGCCAGAGACTGGAATCCCGGATGCTGGCGAATCGCGTTGAAGTCGCTGTCGCGCAGATACTCCTGCAGCGCCGAAGGCGAACAGTGTTCCGACCCGCGGCGGATCCA
The DNA here is from genome assembly GCA_029557905.1 of Verrucomicrobiota bacterium. Lineage (GTDB taxonomy): Bacteria > Verrucomicrobiota > Kiritimatiellia > JAKQHR01 > JAKQHR01 > JAKQHR01. The sequence goes on along the minus strand of JAKQHR010000090.1, from coordinate 18,277 downwards.
CTCCAGTGCACTTGCGGCGTCGTTGTCATAGACATAGGTGATCGCCATGTTGAAATACGATTCAGGGACATCCGGATGCCTCGTCACCAGCCAGTTTAAATGCTCGCGCGCTTCCTCAAAGCGTCCCAGACGCAACAGGGCAACCGCATAGTTGTTGCGCAGCGATATGCTGTCCCGCATGCCGGCCATGGCCATTTCGAAATATTCCGCCGCCGATTCATATTGAGCCGAGGCCAGAAAGAGCAGACCGAGATTCACATAGCCGATATGATAATCCGGCTTGATCTGCACCGCCGTGAGCAGCAGTTCCTCGGCCTTCTCGCGGTCTCCGCGCTGAAGATAGGCCGTGGACAGATTGCTTAAAGTCTCCGGATTGAACGCATCCCTTGCCAGGGCTTTCTCCAGAATGGAGATGGCCTGATCAAACTGTCCCCGCTGGATATAGATTACGCCCAGCATCCTGAGGGCCGCATCCATATCAGGCTGAATATCCAGCGCCTTGCGGACATGAAGGGTGGCTGCATCATAGTTCCCGCCCTGAAGGTATTCCTGCGCCTTCCGCATTTCGCCCATCGCCGCAGTCATTTTCTGCGGATCAAGCGGCGGGGCCGCGTCACCGGAATCCACAGAGGGTTCCGTCCATTCACGGGGTGCGGTATACAGCGGGCCGGGACTTGTCGCGGGCCGATCCGTCATCGCGGCGTTTGTATCCAGACTCAGCAGGAGGAAATCCTTGTCTGAATCCCCATGCTTCCGGCTTTCAGCCCACATCCACCAGGCCAGCAGCAGGAAAACCACCATCAGTGCCAGAAACGCCATGGATGTCAGCCGTGTGCGCCGGTGCGCTTCGATCATCGTGATTTCGGCGCCGGCCCCCGACGCGCCTGCCGGCGAATTCCCGCGGTTTTTCTTGAACCTGCTCACAGTGTCCTCCAGTTAGAGCTTCAGAAAATTCTGAATAATCAAACGGCCCGATTGAGTAAGAATGGATTCCGGGTGAAACTGCACGCCATGCACCGGATGCTCGGCGTGCTGCAGCCCCATGATTTCCCCCTCCTCTGTCTCCGCGGTGATCTTCAGGCATTCCGGAAGCGATGCTCTCTCAACCAGAAGCGAATGATAACGGGTTGCTTCAAACGGCTGGGGCATGCCCCGAAATACACCTTCACCATTATGCCGGATCGGGGACGTTTTTCCGTGCATCAGACGACTGGCCCGGATCACGCGTCCCCCATAGACCTGGCCTATGCACTGATGTCCGAGACAAACGCCGAGGACCGGAATTTTCGGGCCCAGGCGGCGTATGATTTCACACGACACTCCGGCTTCGTCTGGCGTGCATGGCCCCGGGCTGATCAGCGCCTTCTCCGGTTTCAGCGCACACAATTCATCCGGCGTCATGGCGTCGTTGCGAACCACTTTAACGTCTGCCCCCATCTCGCCCATATACTGCACGAGGTTGTATGTAAAAGAATCGTAGTTATCCAGAACAAGGATCATGATTTCCCCCTCAGTTCACCAAACCGGCGCGAAAGCACAAGCGACTTCAGCATGCCGCGGGCCTTGTTGCAGGTTTCCATGTATTCCGCGGCGGGATCAGAGTCCGCCACAATGCCGGCCCCGGCCTGGACGCAGGACTTATCTCCGTCCATCAGCACCGTTCGGATGGCAATGCAGGAATCCAGGTTTCCGGAATAGCCGAAGTAGCAGACCGCGCCGGCATAGGGGCCCCGGCGGCCGGCCTCGAGTTCGGAAATGATTTCCATTGCGCGGATTTTTGGAGCTCCGCTGACTGTCCCCGCCGGGAATGTGGCCCGCATCAGGTCATAGATGTCCCGGTCAGCGCGGAGCCGGCCGGTCACATCAGAGACAATATGCATCACATGGCTGTAACGCTCGATAACCATCAGTTCCGGCACCGTCACACTCCCGTATTCGCACACACGGCCCAGATCGTTCCGCGCCAGATCCACCAGCATGATGTGCTCCGCGCGCTCCTTCGGGTCGGCCAGGAGCTCCCGGGCCAGCCGATGATCCTCCGCATCATCGGCCGAACGCGGACGTGTGCCGGCAATGGGCCGCAGTTCAACCCGGCCATCCTCGCAGCGAACATGAACCTCAGGCGACGACCCGACAATGGCGCGCGACCCGTTCTCAAGGCAGAACATGTAGGGAGAAGGATTAACCGATCGCAAGGCGCGATACACATCGAGAGGGTCGCCCGCCGTGCCGGTTTCAAAGCGCTGCGACAACACCACCTGTATGATATCACCGGCGCGAATGAACTCCTTGGCGGTCATCACGGCATTTTCGAATTCATCGCGCGTCATGTTTGAGCGGAACTCCGGCTCATCGGCCGCACCGGACGCATCCAGCATCACATGGGGCACATGCGTGCTCAAATCGCGGCACAGCGAGTCAATCGCCGCAACGGCATCATCATAGGCCTTTTCCGGATCCTCTTCGACAAGAGCATTGGCGACCACTTTCATGGTGTGGCGCGCGCGGTCAAACACAACAATTGTATCCGTAATGGCCAGCATCATGTCCGGCCACTCTGTGCCGCCCCGCGCGCAAAGCGGCACGCGCTCGAACTGCGCGACTGCATCATAACCGATATATCCCACCGCGCCGCCATAAAAGCGGGGAAGCGACAGATCGGGCACGGGCCGGTATTTGGAAAGATGCTCCTTGAGCACAGAAAGCGGTTCGCGATTTCCGATCGTTTCAACATTGCCGTCGCGGCTGGTGATGGTCGTGGTCCGACCGGCTGAACTCAGCACCGCACGGGGACTGCTTCCCAGGAACGAATAGCGCGCAATATGCTCGCCGCCCTCCACGCTTTCGAGCAGGAAAGTCTGTGCCGGCTCACTGCGGGAGCGCAGCGCCTGGCGCATGCGCTCATAGGCGCACAGGGGCGTATCCTGGTCTGCCAGCAGCTCGCGCCAGACCGGGATCAGATTTCCCTGCTTTGCTTTTTCAAGAAATCCTTCTCTGGTTGGCGTGTACATGCTCTGCTCCAGTCGTTTCAGGGGTCCAGATTTTCAAGCTTTCCGGTTACGAAGTTCAACCGGCGGTAATAGCAGTTCCGGGCGGCGCCCTGCCGGTTTTTTGTATGGCAGATGCCGCCGCGGCGCGGGCGCACGATATAAACCAGCGAATTCTGTTCGCAGTTCACCCTCACCTCCAGCAGATCAAACGTCTCTCCGGACGTCTTGCCCTTTTCCCAGAGCTCATTGCGCGACGTGCTCCAGAAAACAGCCGAACGGGTTTCAATGGACTTCTTCAGGGCCAGCTCATTCGCATAAGCCACCAGAATCACCTCATGCGTGTCCGCATTCTGCACGGCCACCGGGATGATCCCCGGAGCCGCAGCGGACGCCTTGGCCAGCTTGTCGAAATCCAGCGCCAGTTCCAACCCTTCTTCAAGTTCTCTGCTCATTGTATTCTCCCGCTAGGCGCGAACCGGAATGCCCCTCTCGCGCAAATAGTCTTTTGTTTGTTTGATGGTGTAGGTTCCATAGTGAAAAATCGAGGCAGCCAGCACCGCATCCGCCCGGCCGGCCGACAGGGCTTCATAGAGATGTTCAAGGCTGCCGGCGCCGCCCGAGGCAATCACAGGAACAGTAACAGCCTCCGAAACGGCGCGCGTCAGGGCAAGATCGTAGCCGTTTTTTGTTCCGTCCCGGTCCATGCTGGTCAGCAGGATTTCACCGGCGCCCCGACGGACCCCCTCACGCGCCCATTCGAGCACATCCATGCCGGCAGGCCTTCGGCCTCCATATGTGTAGACGGTCCATCTCCCGCCGGACTCGTTCTTTTTGGCATCAATGGCCAGCACCACGCACTGGCTTCCGAACTGTTCCGCGGCTTCGCTGATCAGCGCCGGCCGTTCCACAGCCGCGGTGTTGATCGAAACCTTGTCAGCGCCGGCCTGCAGCAGAATGCGGACATCCTCACTGTTCCTGATTCCCCCGCCCACGGTCAGGGGAACAAACACCTGCCGGGCCACCCGGTTTACCACTTCCACCATCGTATCGCGACCCTCATGCGAGGCGCGGATATCAAGGAATGTGATCTCGTCCGCACCCTGTTCGCTGTAAGCCCTGGCGCACTCTACCGGATCGCCCGCGTCCTGAAGACTGACAAAATTAACCCCCTTGACCACGCGTCCGCGGGCCACGTCCAGACACGGAATTATTCTTTTAGCCAGCATTGCCGTTTCCTGAAAAACAAAAACCCCGGTTCATCCGGGGTTCCATCCATCAGCACAAGCCGAATTTAACTGTGGAGGTCCCCAGTCAATCCATTCTTGTGCCACCAGTTCATTTTCATTTATGCACCATATACTTGAAGGCCGCCGAGGCGCAAGCGGAAAGTATCTGGAAGTTGACCGGGAGCTGCTGGCCGGCATAGCGCGACCGATTCCTTCACGCCTCCTTAATGGACCGCGCTATGCCGTGATGCAGCAGATTTTTGAGTTTGCACCCCGGTCCGCTGCTCCAGCAGACCGCGCAGGCAAATGAGAAGAGCTTCCGTTCCCAGTGGCTTCATCATGAATAATGTGCAACCATCATGAAGGTACGGGTTTTCCAGGACATCCCCGCTTATTCTCAGGACGGGCATAGCCGGGATGAATTTTCGCAGGGCCAGCATGGCCTTGTATCCATTCATACTGGGCATAGTCATGTCCAGAATCACCGCGTCCACCTCTGCGTTTTGGGCCACAAACAAGCTGACCGCCTTCGAACCGCTTGCAGGCGCCAGAGTCCGACAGCCGTTGTGACACTATGCCAGCCCGATCAGAAACCGGACGGCAGCATCGTCGTCAACGATCAGGACCAGTTCGCCTTTCCCCTGCGGCATTCTGTCTCCGGCCGTCCATGCGGCCGGAGACAGTGCGGACTTGACCGCCCCTTCATGATGATCGCGAGTCAGGGCAGTGTCCCTATCGCGCCTCCCCCGAAAAGCCGGTCGCCAACAGCCACCTGTACTTCCCGTCCATCATTGCATGTCTCCCCCGAACGGCCAATCGCCCACAATATGCCGATGCATAAAACCCGGCCACCAGGCAGCGATACGCCTGGAAAAATTCATCTGTTCAGTTCCTTTGCGGCCCTCCGGGGCAACCCCCGCTGCGGTTTTATCCCGCAGCCGCAGAAACCAACGACACTCTGCTTCAGGCCGTTGTGAATCCTTTTTCATATTCATAGACTAAACAGAGGAAGGAACCGGCTGGAAGTCGGGGAATCACTGGCTTTTCTGTAGGTGTTTTTACCTACAGATTGCTCAGGCGCACAAAAGCCGAACTCAACCGGTCAGATTGTGCTGAAATGCATAGCGCGTGAGCTGCACATTGGTGGAAAGTCCCGTTTTCTCCGCAATGCGAGCACGGTAGGTCGCGATTGTTTTTTCGCTGAGGGAAAGCTCTTCGGCTATCTTCTTGGCCGTTTTCCCGTCAGCGATGAGGCGCAGCACTTGAAGTTCACGGGCCGAAAGAGTTTCGTGAGGAAGTCGAGCGTCACTGCTGGCCGTCAGGACCGTCACCAGCTTTTCAGCAAGTATTGCGTTGACATACGTGCCGCCGCCGAGAATTTTATTCACGGCCTCCACAAGTTTCTCCGGCGCTTCATTCTTTCCGAGATAACCCGCCGCGCCCAGCTTGAGTGCGCGAACAGCGAATTCTTCCTCCGGATAAGCGCTCACCACCAGCACCCGGGCCGCCGGCCGAATCCGCCGGACATCATCAAGCAGGCTCAATCCGTCCCGTCCCGGGATGTTGATGTCCAGCAGAACAACATCCCACGGCTGGCGGCGAAATGCCTGCAGCGCGGAACGCGATTCGTCCGCTTCGCCAAACACGGCGTCGGGGAACTCCTCGGAAAGAATGTCTCTCAGCCCGCGACACAGAATCGGATGATCTTCGACAATCAGTATGCGCAGGCGATTGGGCGCGGCCGGTTGTTTGTTCATGAGCCCCTCTTCCTGGAGCGGCGAGAACCGCCCTTTGCCCGGCTCAGAGGAATGCGCACCTCAACCACTGTCCCGTTCTTGTTCCCGCGGCGAAACGCGGCCTCCCCGCCAAGAGCAACGGCACGCTCTCTGATTCCAATCAGACCCAGCGAGGCGGGGTTGTTCACCGCCGCTTCCCCAATCCCCCGGCCATTGTCCCGGACACACAGTTTCAGACTTCTGTCAGCCATGCCCAGACGGACAGAAACCCGGCTGGCCCCGGCATGCCGCGCGATGTTGGTCAAGCATTCCTGGAATATTCGGAACAGGGCCGTGGCGACAAGAGGGGGCACTTCCGACAACCGGGAAGCCACAGCCATGGTACACCTGATTCCATGCCTCTCTTCAAAACAACGGGCCTCATACTGCAGCGCTGTGCACAGCCCCAGTTTGTCCAAAACCCCAGGCCGCAGTTCCGCAGCGAGTTTCTGCACCATGCTCAGGGCGGAATCCGCCAGACTGATAGCGCCAGAAGCCCGCTTTTGTATTTTGTCCTGCAACAGGGCCGGGGAAATCTTCTCTGCTAACTTCTCAATTCGTCTTAAGTCCATCTTGATAGCTGTAAGGCTCTGTCCAAAGTCGTCATGAATGTCGCGGGCGATGCGTATCCGTTCGTCCTCCCGGGCCTGTTCCAGGCGGGACAGCAGAGCGCGCAGTTCCTCCCTTGACCGGGACAGCGCCCGCTCTGATGCCCGGAGTTCTGCTGTGCGCTCCTCAACACGCCGCTCGAGTTCGTCATGCGCTCCCCGCAACAACTGCTCGGCCTGCTTGCGCTCCGTGTTGTCACGGATAACGGCCCACACCCCGGCCGGATTCCCCGCCTCATCCCGAAGCAGACAGCCGCGCATCTCCACCGGAACGCGAGTCCCGTCCTTGCGAATGAATTCCTTTTCTATGATGTCGGTATAGCCTCGCTCGGCCACCTGCCTGAACGCCATCTCATCCGTTTCGATCCATTCCGGAGGAGTGAAGACCTTGTAGCTCAAACCCGTGACTTCCTCTTTTGAATACTGAACCAGCCGCTCAAAGGCCGGATTGGTTTCCAGGAGCCGCCCTTTCATATCCGCAATAATAAATGCGTCCTCCATGTTCTCATACAGCAGACGATATTTTGCTTCCGACCGCCGAAGGGCCTCCTCTGCCTGTTTGCGCTCCGTGATGTCCAGCTCAATGCCATCCCATATCAGATGCCTGTTAGGAAGCCGACGGGGGGCTGAAGCAAACCATCTCCAGCGCTTCTCTCCAGAAGCAAGCCGAATACGCGCTTCCACATTAAATGGAGTCATTGATTCCGCCGCCTTTGCTTCAAGTCCAGCCACCAGTTCTTTGTCGATGACCTGCCGGTAAATGGCCCCTGAATCTTTCATTACTTCATCTGTCGTGACACCGTGCAGCTGCTCAACGCCCTGACTGACAAATGTGAAGCGGCGCGACTGGCCGTCCTCTCCGGAATCGATTTGGTAAATGAGTCCGTTCGGCAGATTGTCATGAATGGCGCGGTGGCGTGCCTCGCTCTCTTTCAGCGCCTCTTCCGCCTGCCTGCGCTCGGTAACGTCTATCACCATGCCGTGGGAACAAACCACCCGGCCCTCTTTATCCCGAACGTGAAAACACTTCTCTTCCACCCATCGCACCGCCCCGGTATCCGCGCGGACAACCCGGTGCTCCATTTGATAAGCCTCACCGCCTTCACACAGTGAATTCCTGTACGCCATGTCAAGCGCAGCACGGTCTTCGGGATGAACAAGCTCGAGAAACGCCTCGTAGGTTGCCGCAAAGGACTGCGGCGGCTGCCCGAAAATGCGGAACACCTCATCCGACCAGATCAGCCGGTTGCTCATCAGATCCAGTTCCCAGCTCCCCAGATGAGCAATGGCCTCTGTCCGGTTCAGGCGATCCCGGCTCGCACGCAGATCGTCTTCCGCCTTTTTGCGCCAGGTGATGTCCCTCGCAATAAAGACCAGTTTGTTTGAGTCCGCGGGGCTTTGTCCCTGATCCGCAATGGCCAGCTCAAACCAGCGGTCTCCTTCGGGATATGGAAGGGAATAGACGGTTTCTTTGATTCCGCCGAATTTCAGCGCATGGTTTATTGCCTCGCCAATGATCTCTGATGCCGGATGAGGGAGAATTTTCCGGATATCACGGCCGAGAAACTCATCCGGGGGCATATAGAGAAGTTCAGGGTGCACGACGAAATAGTCTGTAATCACGCCAGAACGATCGAGCACAAACAAGAAGTCTGAAAACGCGCTGCCCGCCGCCTCAAGACATTCGCGCCCCCTTCCCGAAAAATACTCTCTCGCAGCAACAGTCTTCCTGTTCCGCGACTCAACCGGAGATTCTTTACTCATTATATTCTTGAATTTTGTCTCACAGAATATGCTATGGCGCGGTTACAGTCAAATCCCCGCATCGGGGTCCCGCTCCGGCCGCCCCGCTTCCGGAAGCACGGGATACGGCAGGCCGCCTCCGGCGGCAGATGCACCCGGAGGCGGCGCAGGCGACGCCGTTCCCGCGCCGCAATGTCCGCCAGTTTGGTTATGGCGCCTTCCCCGAAAAGCCGGCAAAAACCGCCTGTGCTTCCCCGGCGACATTGCATGCTCCCCCGAAACGGCGGGTCACCTGCAAGCGACCGGAAACAGACCCGGCAACTATTTTGCATTTTTACCAGACAGGGTCCGAAAGGAGTATCGCGGGAATCACTTTTTCGGGGTGGCGGAAAACAGGGGGCTAACGAGCGGCTTCTTCCGCCAGAAATCGGGCCGCGCTGGCCGCCAGCTCCGCCGCGTTCCGCAAATGGAGTTTCAGCTTAATGCTGGCCCGATAGGACTCCACCGTGCTCACAGACAAACCCAGCCTGGCCGCAATCTCCCGGGTGGCGCGGCCCAGACCGATCGCGCGGTAGATTTCCAGCTCACGGTTGCTCAGCAGTTCAACCGGAGACCGGGGCAGCGAGGCATCCTTTCCAATGCCAAGTTCCATCACCTGACTGATCACGCCTTCGCTGAAAGCCATTTGGCCGTTGAGCAGTCTCCTTAGCGCCTCCAGCACACGGGCGGACGGCTCATGTTTCATTACATAACCGCGGGCGCCCGCACGATATGCGCGAACGGCGTAAACATCTTCAGGATGGGCAGACAGGGCAAGGATGGGGAGCTTCGGCTGTTCCGCATGAAGGCATTCAATCATTTCCAGACCGCTGCCCTCCTCCAGCGTCAGGTCGGCAATGACCACATCCGGTTTCAGCTTTCTCGATGCCGCAAGTCCGCCGGCCGCATCGGCCGCAGCACCGCACATCACAATATCCGGCTGCCGGTCAATCACCCGGCCCAGACCCTCGCAAAACAGAGGATGATCGTCCACGATCACCACTCTTCTCTTACCGGATGCAGCATTCTTCATTATAGCCCTTCTGCACAGAAGTGGGCAGACATTCCCCGTTCCCGCCGATTAATCACCCAAAACTCCATCATGAGTGTACTCGCCTAAATTGGGGTTGTCAGCCCCAAATTGACCTGTTTTGGTGAATTCAGCCGGGCCCCCGGTTCGACGCAGCGCCGGCAGAGAAACTCACCGCGTTCAAATTTCTACCGCCCCCTCCCGAAGGGCCTGCCGCGTGGATTTTGGGCGGGAATAAAAATGGTCGGGGCGCCGAGATTTGAACTCGGGACCTTCTGAACCCCATTCAGACGCGCTACCAGTCTGCGCTACGCCCCGACCAGAGGATTTCAGAACCGCTGATAACTAACTCATCACAGGGCCGACGTCAATGTCTGTTGACCAGAATTTGTTCAGGGTTCAAGCAGGCCGGATGCCATCTGCTTCACCAGAAAGCCGGCGGCCACGCGCTGAACAACCTGCTCCGGACTGACCACATTTGTGAGAACAACGGTTTCATTAAAAACAAACTCCTGAATCACCGGCTCGTCTTCATCTGCCGCGCGCCGGCGCAGTTCAAGTGTGCCCAGTTTCAGCGTCAGCTCGCCAATGCTCACATCCTTCCGACCGTCCGATGTTGTCGGCGGAGGTGAGGAATCCGGCTCGGTTTGGGCTGGACGGGATTTATGTGCCGAACGCGCGGTTTCCGGCCGGACCGGCGCAGAAAGAGTTTTTTCCACCAGCGGGTCAAGATTGGAGGCCCCGCCCTCCTCCACGATGAGCACACGGGAAATATCCAGATAAAGCCGGGAAATGCGAAGGGTGTCTGAAAACAAACTGCGGGGACTGTAGCGCACATGCAGTCTGGCGATTTCGACACAGGGTCCAGGCTCGAAACCCTCCGGATTCATCAGCCGAAAGTCTGTTATTTCAAACCATGATCCGAGCTTCCCTATTTTCAGCCGGCCGATTTCAAGATTCAGGCCCGTCTCTCGGCCCACAGCCCAGACAACGGCCTTTCTGGCCAGAATTCGGAAAAAAAGAGGCACAATGAGCACCAGAACTGCCGCCGCAATCAGCGCAATTTTGACGAATCTTTTCATGATCAGGACAGACGTTATGCGCACGGGCGGCTTTGTCCAAGCATAAACTTGATTCGCCGAGCCGGGTGCAGTAGCCTTGTTTTCCGTTGAAAGGCGGTTTCTATGACCAAAGAGAAGAAATTATGCATCGCCGGCGAAAACCAGCACAGCCTCTGCGAAGCGGTGGCGGAACTGCTCCCGCTGTACTCCGTCGACGGCAAGGACAGTCCGGAGGCCGTTCTTTCATCCTATCCGAACGCCACCAACATCATTGAGGCCCTTAAGATCTATATCGACGTCATGTTTCCCGGGAAAATGACCCCGGACACCATCGAGCGCGGAGAACTGGGCATTTTTCTGCTAAGGCGGCTCAGTCACGGCTGGAGGCTTCTCCGCCCCGAACTGGAAAAGGCTATTCCCTTCCGCTGGCTGGGACAGGCCGCGCGGACGGAGGGCGTTGAAAAAGTCTGCGATCCCGCTCGCGAGGCCGTGAACATCCTGCGCAAACTGCAGAAGCGGCTTCCGGATGTGCGCAAACTGCTGGTGGAGGATGTCCGGGCCGCCTATGAAGGGGACCCGGCGGCGCTCACCTATGCGGAAGTGCAGCTCGCTTATCCCGGGCTTCTGGCGATTGCCTCTCATCGGCTCGCCCACGAACTCTACCGCATGAAGGTCCCCATTGTCCCGCGCATCATGAGCGAGTACATCCACCATCAGACCGGCGTGGACATTCATCCGGGCGCCACGATTGGACACGGGTTCTTCATGGATCACGCGACCGGCATCGTCATTGGCGAAACCACCACCATCGGGAATCATGTCAAGATTTACCAGGGTGTGACACTGGGCGCCCGCAGCTTTGATCTCGACGAACAGGGGCAGCCCGTCAAGCACATCAAGCGGCATCCCACAGTGGAGGACAATGTGGTGATTTACGCCAACGCCACCATTCTGGGGGGCAAAACGGTGATCGGCCGCAATTCAACCATCGGAGGCAACGTGTTTCTGATGGAGACCGTGCCGCCCAACAGCTTTGTGGCGAGCGAGCATCCCGAGCTGCGGATCAAGCAGTCGAAATAGGCGCGTCAGCCGATTTCGATTGCGGCGTCCTGCCGGCCCAGCCATGCATTGGGCATCTGCCGCTTCACCTCTGCTTCAATCTGCCGGAGCTTTTCATCATCGCTGCGCGGATGATGGTGCGTGATAATCAGCTCGCCGGCTTTCACCAGCTTTGCGACATCAATGGCGTCCTGCCACGTGCTGTGGCCCCAGCCGCGAAAACGCGCATAATTATCCGGGGTGAACTGACCGTCAAAAACCAGCAGGTCCGGCGGAGCCGGATATTTGCAGAACTCCATGAAATTGTGGCGCTCTGTCTCCGAGGCCAGAGGCCATTCCACATCCGTGGCTATGACCACGCTGCGGCGGGTGGCCGGGTCATCCAACCGATACGAAACGCACCCCCCCAGATGCGGGACAGGACACCAGCGCACTTCCAGCCCGTGATAGATATGCGGCGCGCCGCCGTCTTCCGGAAGGTCCGTGAAGACAATGTTCCCGCCAAGCGCCTCGAGCTGAAGAGGCCAGAACGGGCGCGAAAGAATATGCCTGACGGCGTCCGATGCCGCAACCCCGTCCAGCCGGGGACCCTTGATTTCCAAATCCCACGTGGAGTCATATATCACAGAAAAAGAAGGGAACCCCATAAGGTGGTCAAGATGGTAATGGGTCATCAGGAGCAGCACAGCGGAGGAGTGGTCCGTCTGGCGGAGATAGGGGTCGAGGACGCGCACTCCGCTGCCGGCATCAATAACAATGGCCTCCCCGTTTGAGCCCTCCACAAGAAAGGCAGACGTGTCACCGCCGAACTCTGCGAACTTCGGATCTGCTACCGGGCTGGTGCCCCGGACTCCGCCCAAAACGAGTCTCATGACAGTCTGTCCCGCTGAATGCTTCTGATCTCTATATAACCTTATATCAGTCCGGGCGGAAATTTCAGCCTGTAATTCAAATTTTTTTGCTTTTTTTATGCAAAAGGGCTGGACTAACGGGCGGGTCTGTCGTACATATAGCCCCCGTTTTCAGGGAAGAGAATATTAAACAGGAATCAGTTATGCCGAAGCAGAAAACCAGAAAAGCCATTGCCAAGCGTTTCAAGAAAACGGGCACGGGGAAGTTCAAGCGTTCTTCCGCCGGCGGCGCCCACATTCTGACGGGCAAGAGCCGGAAACAGAAACGCAGCATGGCGTCCGCCGCCATGGTGTCCAAAGCCGACCACAAGCGCATCGCCACGCTGCTTCACAGCTGATTTCAGGAGGTAAACCATGCCACGCGCAACCAACGCACCCGCTTCAAGAAAAAGACGGAAAAGAAGGCTGAAACTCGCCCGCGGATTCATGGGCGGGCGCAGCAAGCTCTTCCGCACAGCCACGGAAACCGTGGACCGCTCCATGGCGATGTCCTTTGAGCATCGCCGCCGCAAGAAAAGCGATTACCGCTCGCTCTGGGTGGTCCGTATCTCGGCGGCCTGCAAGGCCCACGGCATCACCTACAGCCGTCTGATGGACGGGCTGAAGAAGGCGGACATCCGTCTGAACCGCAAGATGCTGTCCGAAATCGCCATCCATGACCCGGAGGGTTTCGGGTCCATCGCGGCGGCGGCCAAAGCGAAGCTGAGCTAGATTTCAAACCGTGAATGGAAGAGCCGCTTCGCAAGAGGCGGCTCTTCTGCTTGCAGGGGAAGTTGATTATGATTAAGCTGAACAATCCCGGAGCGACGCTCTTCTTCCCCGATGATTTCACGCCCGAAGAGGCCTTTGCGCACACCACCCACCTCGGAATCGGCGCCCATCAGGACGACATTGAAATCATGGCCTATCACGGCATCCTCCAGTGTCTCCACAAAAAGGAGCTGTGGTTCGGCGGCATTGCCTGCACGGATGGACGGGGAACCCCGGGCAACGGCCCCTATGCGCACTGCACAGAGGAGGAAATGCACGCCATCCGGGCCCGGGAACAGAATACGGCGGCCGCCATCGGCCAGTACAGCTTCGTCGCTCAGCTGGACTACAACTCAGAATCAATCAGGAATCCCGTCAGCGAAGATTTGAAGAACGATCTGAAGCAGCTTCTGAAGACAACCAGCCCATCCATTATCTACACTCACAACCCGGCCGACAAGCACGACACGCACGTTGCCGTCTGTGTGGCGGTGATCGAAGCTCTTCGCGAAAGCCCCGTTGGCGATGTTCCGCCCACTGTTTACGGGTGCGAAGTCTGGCGGAGTCTTGACTGGCTCCTCGATGCCGACAAGGTGATCATGTCTGTGGCCGGACACGAAAACATCGCGAATGCCCTGCTTGGGGCCCACGACTCGCAGATTTCCAGCGGGAAAAAATACAACCGCGCCACTGTGGGCCGCTGGCTGAGCAATGCCACGTTCTTTGATCCCCGATCACAGGATATTGCGTCAAAGGTTTCGTTTGCAATGGATCTGTCTCCGCTGGTTCAAAATCCGGATCTCGACATTTCCGACTATGTGCAGCGCTATATTGAGCGCATGGCGGCCGACATCACGGCACGCCTCGACCGGCAGTTGAAAAGGAGCTGAACAATGAAGCCCTCCCTCCTGATCCTGTCCGCCGGCATCGGCAGCCGGTATGGCGGCCTCAAACAGCTTGATCCCGTCGGGCCGTCCGGGGAAACCATTCTGGACTATTCCATCTTTGACGCTGTTCGCGCGGGATTTGGCCGGGTGGTCTTCGTGATCCGCCGCGAAATGGAGCAGGCGTTCCGCGAGCGCATAGGTTTAAAACCGGTGGCCGCGGATTTCGCCTTTCAGGAAATGGAGAATATTCCCGCGCCATTCAAACCGCCCGCCGAACGGGCCAAACCCTGGGGCACGGCCCACGCGATCCTTTCCGCGGCAGATCAGCTGCACGGGCCCTTCGCGGTTATCAACGCCGATGATTTCTACGGCGCGGAGGCCTTTCGCGCCCTGGCCCGGCACCTGTCGGGCGACGCAGAAACAGACTCCTGCATGGTCGGATTCATTCTGCGCCAGACGCTGTCGCCTCACGGGGCCGTTTCGCGGGGCCTTTGTCAAACCAGCGCGGAAGGCTTTCTGACCGGGACCTCTGAACACACGGATATCCGCGAAACCGGGGGGGGTATCAGCGGAATCAGCCCGCTCGGAGAAAGAATTAAACTGACCGGAAATGAAATTGTTTCGATGAACTGCTGGGGCTTCATGCCCGGCTTCCTTGAACAGACGCGAATGCATTTTACGGACTTCCTGAAGGAGCACATCGCGAATCCCCGGGCGGAGTTTGGCATTCCCGCCGCGGTCACCGGCGCGATACGCGCCGGGGCGATGCGTGTGAAGGTTCTGCATACCCCGGCAACCTGGTTCGGCGTAACCTATCGAGAGGACCGGCCCTTCGTGCAGGCGCAAATCAGGACGCTGACCGACAGCGGAATCTATCCCGAAAAGCTCTGGGCCTGAACCGGCCCAGAAGTTCCAATCATTGGAAGTTTTGCCGCGAAAAGTTCCAACCATTGGAAGTTTTTCTGTAAAAAGTTCCAGTCATTGGAACTTTTTACAGGTCCATGCGCGAGGTCGGCAGCTTGTAAAGAATCTTGTTGGTCCACGACCAGTCGCTGGTGGAGGCGCGGGTGTGAATAAAAATGCCGTCATCAGGCCCAAAGTAATTGGACGCCACCGGCGGGAACGGGAACGGATGCGTATGTCGCCAGGTGTTGTCGCTTGTGCGGAACCAGACAGGATACGGGGCAAACTGGCCTGAGCGGTCATACTTCCATATCTGATCGGACCAGATCGGCGCGGCGCCGCCCTGAAAACCCGCCTCCAGCAGACCCATCTGCGAGGGATGCAGATAGCGCGGAGCATTGAAGGACACCAGGTTTCGGCCGGGTACACTGTTATGCATGGCGCGAACCGTTTGCACCATGGAGTTGGTCGGCACGCGACCGGTGAGCAGTATGGTCTGCGGCGCGGCATTGGTTGGGAGTTCGATTACAAAGGCCTCATGAAGCGGGAGAATCGCATCATTGCCGTCGCCACCACCGCCGCCCTCGGTATACAGCCAGAAACTGGTGGGCGAAGACTGAATCAGCGCCACTTCCTGCGTCGCAAGCCACCCGCCGTTGTTGCGGTCGTACCAGGACACCCGAGTGGCCTGTTCATCCCCGCCCGTGGTTCCGGCAGGCAGGCTTCTGCCGAGCACATGCAGAATATTCTGGCGGGTCGGCCAGAAGGGAAGCGATATCCAGTTTTGACCCGGATACAGGGTGACGGGCTTGACCCCGAAGATTTCGACGGAGGCGCTGCGCGGGTTGCGTGCCGGCAGCCAGTTGTTCTGGGAAGCCGCGCGATAGAAACGCATCATGTTCGCGCCGAGCTGGCGCGGAGGAACGCCCGACACCTGGCCGGTGTCAATCAGGAAGCTGGTGCTGTCAGCGAGTCCCAGCAGCGTCCATTCGTTGGTGAGGGCTTCAACAAACTGCAGGCTATCTGCGTAGAGCACATCAATCTTGCGGTTCATGATGCCCTGCGAATTGGTGGCCGTGAAGGACACATGCACGCCGTTGGTCACAACAGTATCCACCTCGGCGAGCGACTGCGTCACACTGAGCACCGCCAGCGTGACATTCGTGAAGCCGCCCAGCGGGCCCATGTTGCCCGCTTCGTCCAGGCCGGCCACCGCCAGGTTGTAGGTGGAGCCGTTGACAAAATTGGAAAGTATCACTTCGCGCGTGCCAATATCACCCAGGACGGAAGGCCCGCCGGAGTCCACATAGATGAACATGTCATTGGTGTCGGCTGTGCCGCCGTCATCTGTGTAAAACACCACATAGCTCTTCCACGGAGAAAGGGCCGGATTTCCGGCATCCGCCGCCGGATTCCATCCGATGCGGATTTCGGATGTGTCGTCAGGCCCTTCCGAGGCATTCGTGACAACAATCTGGGCGGGCGGCGTGGTGTCAATCTTCAGGATGTACGGCACCGCCAGCCCCATCGTCCGGTCAATCGAGCCGCGGTCAAGATCGGCATCCACCGCAAAGACATAACCCGTGACCACCCCCTCCACCGCCGGAGCCACGGATGTAGACAGCGCGCTGACTCCGGCGCCATTGGTAGTATAGAGCGGCGCGCCGGCGTTCAGGCCCACGACCCTGTACTCATCAATGCCGGAGTCGCCGGTATCGGCGTCGGAAGAAGCCTCCCACGCCAGCGACACCGCAGAATTGGTCCAGGGCCTGACCGGAACGACGGCGATGTCATCAATATAGATTGAACGATTTCCGGTGGTTTTCTCCGTCATGCGAAGCCTCAGCGACACCCCCGCATTGGTCATGCCGACCGTCCAGGCATATTCAAAATATCCGGTGGAGGTGATGGAAAGCTCGCCCGCGCTGGTCCATGTGGAATCATCGAGCCATTCCAGCATCATTTTGGACTCGCCCTCGGCGCTCAGTTTCGCCCACAGCACAACCCAGCCGGGTCCATCCACCGGCGGCATCTGCAGCGAATCGTTCACATCATTGAAACCCGCATTATAACCCGCAGTAGTGCCTTCGGGGCCGCGGCCGTTCAGCGTGTTCACATACATGTTGGAGCCGGTCCAGGTGCCGTCAAAGGCCTCCTCCGTCCAGTTCCCCTCGCTGTGAGCCTCCCATCCGTCAATCACCTCGAAGCCCGAGGCAATGAGCACCCCGGCCGACCCCATGGACAGGAAATTCGTCATGCGCGGGCCCAGCTTGTCATCGTCCACCACGTACATTACAAGGCTCTGGGTCGTGGAAAGCACATCGCCGGGCCGATCAAGATCAAAGTCCGTGGCGTAGAAAAGGGTGGTCCAGACGCCCAGCGAGCGGTTCTGGAGATCCACGTCAAATCCGTCCACCGAAACCACCGTGTCGTCCGCAAATTTGTTGGTGAGGGATTCGCCGTCGGCCGGCCCGGTGGTGAAGTCCTGCAGGCCGCTGTCCCATCCGATCGGATCCAGCAGCCGGAACTGCACGCTGGTGCTCAGGATGCCGCTCTTTTCATCATAGAGCCTGTTGGTGATGCTGAGCCCGTTGGTCAGCATGCCGTCCGTCACGGCATTCCCCTCTGATCCCGCGCTGACGCCGTCGAAGAACACATAGGTTCCGCGCGCCGTGCTGTATTTCGGCGCGCCGGTGTCATCATCCACAACGGTGACCACACCCGTCACCGCCACGGTCAGACCGTCGCTATCCCGGTCAACGTCATAGTCCATAACCTGCACCACCGCGGTATAGGTGCCCAGCACGATATCGGCATACGGATAACCATTGGTGTCCGCCAGCGTGACGGCCTGATTTGTGGGCGAACCATCCACCGCCGGACCGGCGCCAAACGCATTGTTATGGGATGCTTCAGCGGGCGATATGAGATCGTAGGAAGGCCCGTCCGGACTGGTGATCGCATAGAGTCCGCTGTAGCTGTCCTGAGCGCTCGCCTTGATCACCAGACCGTTTGTGTGAAGATCCCCGTCCGTGGCCAGATAGGTGCCGGATACTGTCGCAATCTTTCCGGTGTAGCTCAGATTGTCCAGCCGCCATGTGCCGGCGTAGCTGCTGGCGCCGGAACCATAGAGGCGGAAGGTCACTGCGCCGGTGTTGGTCACCGATGTCAGCGATGCGGATATGGTTTCAAAACTTCCATTGTTGTTCAGTGATCCGGATGCGAGGTCGGAAGCATAGCCGTCGCCGCTGTATTTCAGCGCCCAGTCTGTCGGGCCGGTCGAGGTCGCCCGGGA
>JAKQHR010000080.1 GCA_029557905.1 Verrucomicrobiota bacterium | reverse complement strand
CGCAAGAAAAAGGTTCTTTTCCCTGGACAAAGATAAGAGCGGTCATATCGATCGGAATGAATGGGCCTCCGACCGCTCCGATCTCTATTCCCCTTTCAATCTCTTCACGTTCTGAGAAGCGTGTTGCACCACGCGGCGGGACCGTCCCTGGGGAAGCTTTTGCCCCAGGGGGGATCGTCCATCCTTCAACCTCTTTTGATGGTTGAATTTTTTCCCGGATTGCCGTAACGTGCGCGGACTATTTTCAAAGGAACAGCAAATGCAATATACGGTTCAACCGCTTCAGCAGGGATACGCCAACCGAATCCTTTCCATCAACGTAGCGACCGGCAAAATGGAGGTCCGTCCGCTGGATCCCGAAGTTCGTGATTTCTTTATCGGCGGAAGGGGGCTGGGGCTTTATCTGCTGCATGAGCAGGTTACTTCCCGGACCAAAGCCTCTGATCCGGAAAATCCCCTGATTTTCTCGCCGGGGCCGCTGGGCGGCATTCCGCAGTTTCCCGGAACGAGCAAGTGCATGGCGATTTCCCTGTCGCCGCTGACCGGCATTCCCGGTGTCTCCAATTTTGGAGGCCATTTCGGCGCTTATCTGAAATATGCCGGGTTTGACGCGCTGACAGTCGCGGGAACCGCCCGTGAGCCGGTCATGATTGTCATTGACGGTTTCAAACGGGAAATCTCCATCGTCGGCGTCTCCGAAGACGATCAGGTTTTTCACCTTGAGAAAACGCTTGTGGACCGGTTTTTGCGCGAGGGCCACGAGAAAAAGGACCTGGCCTTTTTGACGACCGGCATCGGAGCGGCGCATACGTCTTTCGGGTGCATCAACAGCCATTACTATGACGCCACGAAGCCGGTTCCCGGCGGCAAAGGCCTTTTCCGCACCAAACAGGCCGGCCGCACGGGTCTGGGGTCCGTGATGAGCCATAAGCGCATCGCGGCCATCGTCGTTCTGACCGCTTTTCCCCGCGGAGAAAATCCTTACGGGGCGGCCGACTGGAACAAGGTTAAAAAGGCGGGGGCGAAACTGCACGGGATTGTCCGGGACGTCGATCCGCAGGCGCTGAAAATGCATCTGAAAGGTTCAGCCGGTCTGATTTCTTTTATGAACAAGGACGAGTACCAGTCCCTGCCTGTGTATAATTACCAGCGCGGCTCACACCCGCAGGCGGATCAGGTCTGCGGCAAAATTTACGCCCAGCGGCTGTTCGAACACCGCGGGATGGACGGATGCTTTCCGGGCTGCAATCTTCGCTGCACCAAGGGCGGCTGGGTCACGCTGACATCCGGCGAGCATCGCGGACAAAGGGTCTGGGTGGACGGCCCCGAGTATGAAACCGCCGCGGGATTCGGCTCGAACCTGGGCATGTGGCATCCTGAATTTATCATGGAAGCCAACTGGCACTGCGACAACTACGGCATCGATACCATTACCACGGCCGTTCTCATGGCATTTATCATGGAATGCGGCCAGCGCGGATACCTGACGGGAGAAGACACGGACGGCTTTAGCCTGACGTGGGGGGATGAGCAGGCGGCGCTGCAGTTCATCCATGATCTGGCGTACCGCCGGACCGAATTGGCCCGCGCCGCCGCCCGGGGCATGGTGGGCCTGACCGGCTGGATCGCCGATAAATACGCGGCGCGAACCGCAAGAACCAAGCCGCTTGAGGAGCTGCAGGCCTTTGCCATGCAGACCAAAGGCCTTCCTTTCTCCCTGTATCGCACGCACCGGTCGCTTTCCATGCAGGCCTCCTACGCGGCGGCCAGCGACATCGGCGCGCATCATGCCGCCGCCTGGCTGGTCAAGGTGGATCTGCTGGGCGCCTTTCCCACGTTTGAATCCAAGGCCAGAGCGCTGATCACCTATCCCCGTGTGCGCCTGGGCAACGACAATCTGGGCCTGTGCAAGCTGCCCTGGGTGGATGTTTTAAATCCCGATTCCATGAAGGAAAACCATACCGACATCTACATCAATCCGGCGTCGCAGGAGCTTTATGCGGATTTTTACAACGGCATGCTGGGGACGGAACTGACCTGGGAACAGATCTTCGAGCAGACGGACCGGGACATCAACCTCCAGCGTGTGCTGAATGTGCTGTCGTTCGGGGCAACGACCGGGGAACGCGACTGGATTCC
>JAKQHR010000060.1 GCA_029557905.1 Verrucomicrobiota bacterium | reverse complement strand
GTCCTCCGCCTCAGCTGCCCGGTTGAAATCGTCAAGATCAAGCATATTCGGAATTACATGCACCTTCTCAGGATCTAAACCGCAGGCAACGAAATGATCTCTTACCGCATTGGCATTTACCACCACCGCCGAGGCTCCGGTGTCTGAAAACCGCAGGATATTCCTCTTGTATGCCGGCATAACCTCGGCCAGATTGCGACGGCTGGTTATATAAGGAACATCTGCCCAGCGGGCCGCCAGGGCTCCAAAAATGCACGCATCCATGTCCCATGCGTGCACAATGTCGAATCCTTCCCGGCAGATATAGCTCTTCAACCGCCATATTTCCCGAAGTGTGTGAAGTGAAAAGAACTTTCGGATGCCGATCTCATAGACTGGCCCGCAGGCCGCTTCAACCGCACCGAGGAAATATCCCGACCGCACAAAAACAGCCACGCGATGATCGAGACCCATCCGGCGGCACGCCATGGCCGTGCGGGCGCACTGTCCCTCCGTGCCGCCGCGCATCAGGTCATAAATGATATGCAGCACTTTGGGAGGCTTGCTCATTGCCTTTTGCATGCGACCAGATGTTCATAAACGGACAACAGTTTACCGGCACTGACTTCCCAGCTGTAATTCCGCTTCACCATTTCCCTGTTTTTCTCCCCATCGGTCCGGCGCAGCGCCGGATCGGACGCATAGCGGATCAGGTGTTCAATCATCCAGTCCAGTTTATCCACAGGGACAACAGCTCCGCCGCCGGACTGCTCGATCAGCCCCGGAATCATGCCGCAAGCCGTTGAGACTACCGGAAGGCCAGACGCCATTGCTTCAAGGGCAACAAAACCAAAAGATTCATGCTCGTTACTGGCAATCACACCAGCATCCGCCGCCGAATAAACCATGGGTAAATCTCCATACGGAATCTGACCCAGAAAACAGACCCGATCACCCAGATCAAGACGCCGGCTGATTTCGCGGCAGTGCGGCTCAAGAGGCCCCGACCCGGCCAGAAGGAGAAAGGCATTTGGAACCCGTTCGAGCAACCGGCTGAACACCGCAAGCAGATCCGAATGACGCTTAAACTCCAGAAAGCGCGCCACGTATATCAGTACAAATGCTGATTCGGGAATGCCCAGCATCTTCCTCGGCCCAGCACTCCCGGGTTTGAAATGATCTGTATCCACACAGTTTGGGATATCATAGACATCGGGGCGCGGACCGGCCCGCATATGCGCTATTGTTGTTCCGCTTGCAATCACGGCATCGGCCCGCTCAATGCCTTTTACCGGATCATAGTAGTTGGGCGCCGTCAGGCGCATAACCACAGGAGCACGGCAGCCCAGTCTTTTCCACCTGTCCACAAAATGCGGCAGCTCGCATACCTGAATAATATCATAATCACTCTCCCGCGCGGCCGCCCATTTTGCCGCGCGGTTCTGAAAAGTGATGAAATCCCATGCCCGCAAACGCCAGCCGCCACGGACTCGATCCCAAGGTAACCAGCCGGTATAGGGCGTTCGTATGGCATGACAGCGCGGACGATTTAAAGGCAGACGCGCGCGGCCCCAAAGAGGCAATCCCGTCAGAAAGCTGGTCTCAACGCCAAGTCTTTCCAAGTGCCGGGAAATCTCCAAGTCAAAAGTCTCCCCCCCGCCCCGGATCATGCTGGCCATGCGGTTGACAAAGAGGATGCGGAGGGGGGCGGCAGGAAGTTGCAAGTTGCAGGTTTCAGGTTTCAAGTTTCAAGCTGAAGGTTTCAAGTTGCAAGTGAGATGTTCCCATGATGGAGGAAAGGGATTAACAACAAGAAGAGGGCAATTGAGATTTTGGACTTCCAATCAAGATTTTTGCTCAAATACCGGATCAGGCCGTAGCACACCTTGGATATTTGTATAACGAGGTCCATTAGCTCTTCAAATGCAGGCTTATCCAAGTAACCCTGATCTTGGCCGATATAAAGCATATTGCGGACTTCTCCAGCCGATCCACGTGCAATATAGAGGAATTTTATGAAGTCTTTGTTGGATCCCCGCTCATGCCCCTCTGAAATGTTGTTCATGATTGAAACGGATGCCCGCCTGATTTGATCAACATATGCAAAGTCTTTTTTAACTTTGTCGCCACGAGTGAAATCATAGATCGAATTGGTTAACTGCCGCGCCAGCTTCCAGCATTCCAAATTCTCAAACTGCTGTTCCGCACTCATAAATCATCCCCGGGGCTCGATCCCGTTTCCTGCAACATGAAACCTGCAACTTGAAACTCAATATGGTTCCGCCAGCCCTCCGGTGGTTTGAAATTCATGCGCCAGGATGCTTTCTGAACATCCTCTATTGAGTGATGCTTCCCGTTTGCGGTCATGCGCAGTTCGTTTGAATCACATTCCTCAATCGGCCATCTGGTTATGCCTGCCGCATTCCGGAGAAGCGGGATTTTTTTCCAGTCAAATCCCATCCATGCCGCCGTCACAATGTCCACAACATGCGGGCTGATTCCCATGAACAAAGCTCCGGTCCTGACTGGTTCCGCCTCCAAGGGGCCCTCTCCCTCGCCGGAAATAATTCCGTCCAGCAGTGTCAGAATCTTTCTTTGAGGAGTGGCTGCAAGGGTTCCGTCACGCCGGCCGTACATG
>JAKQHR010000041.1 GCA_029557905.1 Verrucomicrobiota bacterium | reverse complement strand
CGCACCTTGTTCAGCATGGCCTCAAGATCAGCCTTGCGCTGCAGCAGGAGCGCCTGCCGGTCCTTCGCCGCCTTGTATTCGAAATTCTCGCGCAGGTCGCCGTACTCGCGCGCGGTCGCGATGTCTTTCGCCGCCGCCGGAATCTCCTCCATGACCAGCTTCTGAAACTGGCGCTGGCGCGCCTCATAGCTGCGGCGCGATGTCAGCGGGCCCCGCTCGGCGCCGTCGGAGGACGTGCTCTCGGACGATGTCCGCATTTCCTCCTCAAGCTCGGGATAGCGCTTGATGATCAGCCCCAGCAGGGCGCGGCGGTCCAGCATTTCCCAGCCGGGACTTTCCTTGATCCGCAGGAACAACTCGCGGCGCTCGGACGGGCTCATCGTCTCCAGCACCGGCCCCAGCCAGGCGTCCTTTGAAAAAGTTTTCCGAAGCTGGTTCTGCGTCTTCAGCTTTTCGCCGCTGTGCTGTGTTTCCAGCGCGCGGACCACCCAGCGCGCATGATCGCCCGGCGTGCCCAGCTCCCATTTCGCCATGTATTCCGGGTGGCGCAGCAGCCAGTACAGCACCTCCACATCCGCCACCTGGCTCTCAACGGTCAGCTCGCGGAAGATCGCCCGGCACTGCTCTTCGGCTCCGTTCGCCAGCAGGAGTTCCATCGCCTCGTTCAGCGCCGGCATCTCAAGCTGCGAGAGAACCGACAGCAGCAGGTCGCGCATCCGCTCGGCGTCAAAGGCCAGCATGTGCTGCAGAAGCGCCTTCATGTCGCGCGCGGAAAGCCCGCGCAGCGCCTGGTGCAGATGCGCGGCATCAAAGAACGTCTCATACAGTTCCGGGGCATTCACAACGGAAGCGGGCACCTTCAGGTCGTCCGCAGCCATCGCCGCGCGCGCGCGCCAGTCCAGATGCCGCAGGCCGGCGCCCTTCACCACAAAGGCCAGCCGCTCCCCCAGCGCCTCAAGCTGCTCCGGCGACGGAGCATCAGCGCCGGCGGCGATGTAATCGTCCATCCGCTCCAGCAGCGCGCCCATGTCCCGCTCGCCGGCCAGCGCCGAGAACCAGTCCTCGTCAAAACCCTTTTCCTTGTGGAGAATGCGCAGCGGATCGGTCCGTTTCGCCGGAATTTCAAACAGCGGATCTTTCTTCAGGACCCTGCGGGCGGCCTCCCAGAAGGCCTTCCAGCCGGACTCGGGCATCAGCCGCGGAATCAGGACCTCCTGCAGCATGGCCACCGGCATGTCGCCGAAACTGCGCAGCGTGATGCGCACGATCTCCGCGGGATCAGAGGCGATCAGCGCCTCCAGCGCCTGCGGATCGCGCATCTTCCGCGCCAGCAGGTGATCTTCGTCCAGCAGTTTCAGGGTCTCGCCGGCATAGGCATACGAAAGCTCGTGCCCGCGCCGCTTCTCGAAATCAATCGTCACCTTCTTGTAGAATCCGTCCGTGCCGCGCACCGTGCCGGCGCCCCAGGTCGCGTCATAGCACAGGGTGCCGGGCTTCAGCGCGCGCAGCAGTTCCAGCCTGCGGAAGCACTCGGCCAGCGGGATCTCCTCATCGAATCCGGCCGAGTACACCAGCGCGCGGTCGTCGGGCGCGGGGCCCACGGCGGCCAGGGCCTCCTCCTCGCACACCTTCCGGAATGCTTCGGGGGCGGGATGATGGGCCGCGCGCATCCTTAATATAAGGAGGGCCTGGTCCGTCAGCCCCTGATCGGCCAGCGTCACCTGCATCAGCTCGGCGCTGCTGTCGGCCGTCTCGCGGCGGCCCGCCCGGAACTCGTGCTCCAGCCAGCGGCGGAGGGGTTCAAAATCAATCGGCTCCTGCTCCAGCATGGAGAGAAACGCGCTTTCATCGTGTATTTCCTTAATAGGCATAGAACTCCTGCCATCCGTAACGTGATTCGAAGCGGCATAATGCCCGTAAAAACGGGGTTTGGCAATCCCCGGCCGCATTTTTTTCAAGGAAGCCGCTGGCCGGGGTGTTGATGGCCCGGAATGAAGAAAAAAATAACCGTCTAAAATTTTCCAAAAAGGACTTTACAGGAACCCGGGTCTGCGTAATATTTGGATAAATCATAGGTGAGGTAATTATGCGCAATGTACGTCGTCATGCGGAAAAGATTTTCATGGTCCTGTTTGCGGCAGCCCTTCTTGCTGCGCCAGCCTTTGCACAGGACGCCGTCTACTCCCTCAACGTCGTCGGCTTCCAGAAAGTGGCCGCCAAACCCACAGCCCTGACCCTTGCAGGCAACCCCTTCGAATCTCCCGACCCCGAACTCAATTCCCTCATCTCCACGCAGCTGACGGCAGGGGGAAGCTATAGTGTAGCAGATAAAATCATTAAATGGGATTCAGACTCTCAAGCATATGTAAAATACTACCTCAGAAATAATGCCAGAGCAGGAGTAATCAATAAATGGGTTGCGGAGCTTGACGAAGGAACCCCAACCACCAATGCTTTTCTGAATAATGATGACGGGTTCTGGATCCAGACAATAGCGGGAACCACTCAGCAGGTTGTAATGGTTGGCGATGTGGTCAACGACTCGGAAATTACCAAATCTATCCCCGCGGCGCTCAGCATGCACTCCTATCCCTTCAGTGCTCCGATCGCGATTAAGGACATGAATCTGACCAATGCAACCGCTGGAGGGAGTTACAGTATCAGCGACAGACTAATCATCTGGGATGCAGCTCAACAGCAGTATGTGAAATACTATTTCAGGAACAATGCCCGAGCCGGTATTATCAATAAATGGGTGGCAGAACTTAACGAAGGCGTTGAAACAACCAACGTGATCAATCCAAACGACGGATTCTGGATTCAGGCGCTTTCGCAGTTCCAGTGGGTGGCAAAAAGACCCTACACTTTGGATTAAATTTTTGTTGCACGGTTTTTCAGATTTGGTATAAGCGGATCATTAACAGTTCAGGTTTGAACAGGTCAGGAGATAACA
>JAKQHR010000038.1 GCA_029557905.1 Verrucomicrobiota bacterium | reverse complement strand
GACCGCTATGAACTGGCCTCCGCCGCGCTGGCTGCCCTCGTGGCCCGCGTTCCCATTGCGCATATCCACGGAGGAGAAACCACCGAGGGCGCCATTGATGAGGCGATCCGGCATTCGATTACAAAAATGTCCTGGCTGCATTTTGTGGCGGCAGAGGAATACCGCAGAAGAGTCATTCAAATGGGGGAGGACCCGTCGCGGGTGCATCTGGTCGGCGGCATGGGGGTGGACGCCATAAAGAAAACGAAGCTGCTGAACCGGCAGGATCTGGAAAAAAGCATGGGGTTCAGATTCGGGAAGAAAAATCTGCTGATCACGTTCCATCCGGTTACGCTGGAATCCGGATCAGCGGGCAGTCAGTTCGAAGAACTGCTCCTGGCGCTGGGTCAGCTCAAGGACACGCACTTCATTTTTACAGCGCCCAATGCCGATGCGGAAGGCCGTGTTATTTCGGGACAGATAGACAAGTTTGTATTGTCGCATCCGAATGTGGCGGTTCAATTTGTTTCACTGGGCCGGGAGCGGTATCTCTCAACGCTTCAGTTTGTTGATGCGGTGGTGGGCAATTCATCCAGCGGTCTGGCCGAAGCGCCGACTTTCAAGACGGGCACCATCAACATCGGGGACCGCCAGAAGGGCCGGTTGAAGGCCGAAAGTGTTATTGACTGTCCGCCCCGGAGGGATTCCATATTGGAAGCCTTGAACACGCTGTATTCCGCGGAATTCGCGAAGCGGCTGGCGAAGACGGAAAATCCGTATGGGGATGGCGATGCCACCGAAAAGATCATAAAGATTCTTGAGACGATCAACCTGCCTGACGAGCCCAAGAAAGGATTCTATGAACACAAATGTTAAGTGCCGAATACTGATACTGCTGATGACGGGGATTATTCTTTCGGCATCTGGTGTGCTGTATGGAGACAACATCCTGCTTATTGGAGATTCGATTTCGCTGGGTTATCAGTACAGGGCTCAGCTATATGCCGGCAGCAGGCATAGCATCGTGCACACCATGGCAAATGCTCTTCACTCGACTTACTGTATTTCGTACGCCGAGAACTGGCTCTCGGGAACGAACAGGGTGTGGGATGTGGTTCACTTTAATGTCGGCCTGCACGATATTTTCCGGGATCCGGACAACAGCGCTCCTCCGCGGACCCCGGTGGAAACCTATCAGGAAAATCTGGTGAAAATTGTCAATATCATTAGAAAAGATTCGCCATGCGCAGTCATTGTATTTGCCCTGACTACGCCCATACTCCCGCAGGAGGGCCGGCTGCCGGAAGATGTGGAGGTGTACAACAGCGCGGCCACGAACATCCTTGCGGATCAGAATGTGTACATCAATGACCTCTGTTCTCTCATGCTGCCGCATCAGGACGAATATCATCTCGAGGACGGTACGCATTTCACGCCCGATGGAAATCAGTTCAACGCGGAGAATGTGGTCAATTTCATTGATTCAATTCCGCGCCCGAAGCCCTGTTTGTGGGCGGATGGGCATTGGGTTAAATATACCGCCAAGTCGAACGATGCCTACAATGTTTACTTCAGCACGAACATGGTTGCGGGCCACTGTCAGCTGATCGAAACAAACATTTTGGGTCAGGGGGAAGTGCGCTCGTTTCAAATGGGATCGGGCGGCGAATCGGCGGGCTGGTACTGGATTGGCGCAACAACCGAAGACTAAAAGGGGCGATGACCGTGGATAAGATAGAAAAGTTCAGGGAGCTGAACAGGGATTATCTCACTTTTTATCATGAGATCCGGACCCCGGAGCATGAGTTTTTCATCGGCGAAGGCAATCATGATGATTCCACGCGCATCCTCATGCTCTCCAGCCCGTCGCGCATGGGAAATCATCTGCTGCTGTCCATGCTCGACGGTCATCCGCAGCTGCCCCGCATTCCCGGTGAAGACGGATTCCTGTCGTTCTCCTTCTATCAGGCCAATTACGATCTGCACAATTATCTGGCGAAGCTTTGCTCCCCTGATGCAGTTGAATACATGAAGCTTCTGAGCACGAATCTTTTCTTTGACAAGTGGCTGAACATGGAGCGCTGCTGGCGGGAAGGAGTTGTGCCGGAGGGATGTTCGGGCGTGCGCATAAAGGAGCGTCCGGCGGGAATAGACTATCAGGGCACCGTGGTGAATGTGAACTACGGGGAATACAGCAGAGTTCTGACAAAAGGGGCGGCGAAAATGCAGCGGGATTCCTTTCGGGAATATCTGAACCTCTATTTGAAGGCGCTGCTCCATCTGGATCCGGAACGCGCAGCCCGCAAAGGTGCGCTGGATGGATATATCAGCTATTCCGGCATGCGAGGGCAGGTCCGCTGGGCGCTGGAGCACTACAGCCGGGCGCGACTGATCACTTCTCTGCGGCCGTTTGACAGTTATGCGGTCTCTCACATCAAGTCGAGATATCAGAATGCCGACATGACGCCGGAGCTGCTGCAGGAGGCCTGGGAGCACTGGTATCACAAGGTCATCGATTATCTCTATTTAAAATCGGTATTCCCAGACCGGGTGTGCCTGGTGTCGTTTGATGATCTGGTTGCGAACACGGAAGCAGCTGCTCGGGCCATTTGCCGATTCCTTGACATCAGTTATGACCCATGCATGCTGGTGCCGACTCTGTTTGGCTGTCCGGTGAAGGGGAATTCAGCCCGCCCGCAGGATGACAAGATGAGGGGCAGGATATATTCAGACCGGAGGCGGCTGGAGAAGAACCGCATTCCCGAAGACGGCCATAATCTGTGGAAAGCGTTTGAAGCGATCAAAAGCATTTAACGGGCAAGAAAAGGCGGCAGCACTATGATGGGATTAATAACAGCCCGCGGGGGCTCGCGGGGGCTTCCGGGCAAGAACATCAGAGCCCTCTGCGGTAAACCGCTGATTGCCCACACGATTGAAGCGGCGGTGCAGAGCGGCTGCTTCGAATCTGTCCTGGCGTCAACAGACAGTCAGGAGATTGCGGATGTCTGCCTGAAATACGGCGCGGAGGTTCCCTTCCTCCGTCCGGCGCATTTGGCCGCGGATGATGCCAAATCCAGGGATGTGGTTCTTCATGCTCTGGAGTTTATGGGTCAGAGGGCGCCGGTGGACAGTGTCTGCCTGCTTCAGCCCACATCACCGCTGCGTTCCGCGCAGGATATCCGGCGAGCCGTATCCATATTCAGACAGAACTCGGCTGATTCTGTGATCAGCGTGACCGAATACAGTCATCCGATCCAGTGGGCCGTTTCCTTGTCCGAAGACGGGAGGATCAGCGAGACTTCGGTTCTGAAACCTTCCCGGCGGCAGGACCTGTCAGTTTGTTATCATCCGAACGGCGCAATATACATATTCAATGCCGAATTCATCCGGCGCTCTGAAAGCTACATCGGGAAGAACACGTACTCCCTCATCATGCCGCCCGAGCGGTCGGTTGACATTGACACCCCTTTTGATTTTCTACTGGCGGAATTTATATATACCCATATAAGGGAAGAAAAATGATCAAGGAATGCACAATCAGCAGGCGGGACACCCTTCTTGAAACCCTGAAGGCCCTGAGCGCGTCCGGGGAGGGGATTGCCCTTGTCGTGGATGAGAACAACCGGCTGGAGGGTGTTGCAACCGATGGAGATATCCGCCGGGCCCTGCTCAAGGGGGCGAAGCTGACCGATGCCATTGAGCCCTTCATGACCAAAGATTACCGTTTTGTGTCGCCCGACCGCAGCCGTGCGGACGTTCTGGATCTGATGCAGGCCCAGCAGCTTAGGCACATTCCGATTGTGAGCGCCGGCAAGGAGCTGATGGGTGTGCATCTGTTGAGAAAGATGATAGCCCGCGACAAAAAGCCCAACTGGGCGGTTGTGATGGCGGGCGGCAAGGGCACGCGCCTTTATCCTATCACGGAAAAGATTCCCAAACCCATGCTCGAAGTGGCTGGCCGGCCGATCCTGGAGCGCATTGTTCTCCATCTGGTGGGTCACGGGATTCAGCAGATATTTCTTTCGGTTAATCATTATTCT
Organism: Verrucomicrobiota bacterium; assembly: GCA_029557905.1. Lineage (GTDB taxonomy): Bacteria > Verrucomicrobiota > Kiritimatiellia > JAKQHR01 > JAKQHR01 > JAKQHR01. Next base: position 827 of record JAKQHR010000038.1, on the reverse strand, counting down.
GAAATGATAGAAGCCCATTTCGGCGATGGCCGCCAGTTTGGATGCCAAATCGGATATCTTCGCGAGACCGAGCCTATGGGCACCGCCGGATCCCTGTCGCAGCTGCCGGCCGGAATAGAGCATCCGGTTATTGTGATGAACGGGGACATTGTTTCTTCGGCCGATTTCAGCGCGTTGCTGAATTATCATGAGGTCCATGAATGCGCCATGACGATGGCTGTGAAAAATTATTCGCACCAGGTGCCCTATGGGTGCGTGGAAATTCAAGATGGCTTTGTAACCGAGCTTGAAGAGAAACCGGCGATTGAGAAGATGGTGAATGCGGGAATTTATGTTCTGAATCCCGACGTGATCTGTCAGATTCCGGCCGAGTATTATCCCATTACCGACGTGGCCAGCGGTTTGCTGCGCTCCGGCCGGCGCGTGGGAGCTTTTGACATTCTGAATGAATGGATTGATATCGGTCATCACGACCAGCTGAAGCGCGCCCGCCAGGGCTATGAGTAAAAAGTAACAGCACTCACTACTGCAGACCGGCAACCGCCCCCGTATTAATCCATGAACAACAGACTCCATGTATGGCGCGAATGGGTGCGGGCCTACTGGGACCGCATGGAGGAATATCCGGAACTCTTTCCTCTGCTCTGCAGAATGTATTTCTTCGATTACTACGGCGGCAGAAACATGGAAGTTGCCGCGCATCCGGAGCCGGCCGCGGAGCCGCCCCCCGCCACCGGCTGTTCCGCATGCGGAATCGAGGGTGATGTGCTTTTTGTTGCACAATCGGCCCGGGAGAACTGTTTGGGAGTGATCCGGAGGCTCATTCA
>JAKQHR010000036.1 GCA_029557905.1 Verrucomicrobiota bacterium | reverse complement strand
CACGGAATTCGCCCAGCCCAAAAAGGTCCGGCTGCTGCGCGGCGGAAAATCCACGATCCATGATCTTAAGCAGATCGAAAAGAATCCTGACAAGGATATCTCCATCGAGGCGGAAGACGTGATCGTGGTTCCGCGAAGCGTTTTCTAGTGCGGACCATGCAGCCGTCTGATGAAATCCGGTCCCCCCGCCGCCGCCGCCGGCATGCGGTTCCCGTTTCTGCCCGCCGCGGAATTTATGACGGGATCATTCTGACTCTTCTGCTGGCGCCGTCGCTTGCGGGCCTTTTCCTCTATGGCGGGGTGAGGACCTGGTCTATTTCGCTCCTGATGATCTTTTCTTCTGCCGGTCTGCTGCTTTTCTTCCTGCGGCCCTTGTTCGCGGAGGAGCTGCGGGAGATCCGCCTGCCGCCCGGATTCTGCGCGGGCCTGCTGCTTCTGGTCTATGCTGCGATCAGGATTCCGGGTTCCGAGGTCAGCCATATCAGCCGGTTCCATTTTGTGATGCTGGCAAACGCGCTGCTGGTCCTGCTGGCCTGGACCACCATGGGCTCGCGCGGTTCCCGGTGGAAGTGGATCGCGGCGCTGCTGATCATCACGGTATCGCTCATTCTCTGGTATGCGCTGGTGCAGCAGGTGCGGGGAACACGCATGGTGCTGAATCTCGAGCGGCCCGAAGTCTACGGCATGCGCGCCAGCGGGACCCACATGTGTCCAAATCATTTTGCCCACCTGCTGGAAGTGGTCATGTGCCTGTGTCTCGCGCTGATTGCTTCACCTGCCGCCGGAGGAGCGCTCCGCCTGTTTTCGGGCTATACGCTGCTGCTGGCGGCGCCGGTTCTGGTGCTGACACAGTCGCGAGCCGGCTGGCTCGGCGCCGCAGCCGGATTCGTGGTGACGCTTTGGCTCATTCTCTGGAAAAGGAGAAGAAAACTTTTCTATATCAGTTTCATCGTGCTCCCGCTGCTGGTGGCCGCGCTCGGATTCACGCTGTGGAAAACGGTCCCGCTGGTCAGGGACCGTATTGAGCAGGCCCGGCAGGGAGATGTCCGCACCCAGCTCTGGTCTGATGCGCTTCGGGTCGCGAAGGACTATCCCGTGTTCGGCTGCGGCCCGGGAACCTACCGGTGGATCGAGCCGAAATATCGCGCTCACGCCAGCCAGTCGTGGGTGCTCTACGCGCACAATGAGTATCTGCAGACCCTGGCGGAGTACGGCGCGGCCGGATTCGTGCTTTTTGCGGTTTTCATTCTCTGGGGGCTGGGCCGTCTGTTTGGTGTTTATGTCAGACGGGAGCTTCGCGGCGAAACAGAGGCCCTGACGGCGGGATTTCTGGGGGCGGCCGCGGCCAGTCTGGTGCATGCCGTGTTTGACTTCAATTTCCACATTTCGGCCAACACGCATATCCTGCTTCTGCTGGGAGGCCTGGCATCGGCCGAGCTGTATGCCTCCGGCGTGCTTCAGGTCCGTCGGCCGGAAGGCTGGCGGATATGGGCCTTCTCTGCCGCAGGGGGGCTGGCCGCGGTTCTGCTGATGGTCCTGTCGGCGCAGGCGCTGGCGTCCGATGTGTTCTATCGCCTGGGTGAAAAGGCTCGCGGGGAATTCCAGGATGAAAAGGCGCTGAGCAGCTTCCGGAAGGCGGCGGCCCTGGATCCCGGATTCTGGCAGCCGTGGATGGGGATGGGCCATGTCTACAAGACCAGGAGTTTCTGGAATCTGGATGAAGATGCACGGAAAGAGAGCGCCGGCCTTGCGCTTCAGCACTATGAGGCCGCGCAGCAGCGCAATGCGCATTCGCCGGAGATCCTCTATGGCCGAAGCAAGGTTTATTCCTCACTGGGAGAAAAAGAAAAAGCCATTGAACTGATGCGCGGCATCGTGAGCGCCCATCCTGCTGACGCCTTTTATCTCACGCAGCTTGGGCTGGAGCTGCGCCTGAACGGCCGGCTTGAAGAGGCACTGGAAGTGTTTGAACGGGCCGCGCGTTTGCCGGAGCCGAAGGATGTTGTTCGGATCAACATCAAGCTGCTGCGGGAGGCGCTGGGTCGTTAGTTTGCGGGAAGCCATCCGGCTTCGCCCGAAAAAAACATCCGTCTCTTTCATTTTTCGCTTGCGCGCCCCGCGCCGTATGATATGTTCAATGCGTATTGAACGTTATGCGCATGCGTGACGGGCCCAAATCCTCGGTCGCCTTGTGGAACCCTCCGCGCGGGAATCCACCGGGACGAAGTCTGTCCCGCCTCCGCTTTTCCCGTTTCCCGCCATCGCCGGCAGATATGAAGCCTTTCCCCCTTAAGTTTCGATATTTAACATATTTTCGCTGAAAATCAGAGTTATGTCATAAATATTTTATAATATTTACGATATTTCAGTTAATAATGACATTTCTGTACGCTTTTTTCGAATATTTTTGCATTTTTTGAGCTTATAACTCATTTCAGGTCACATTTTATTGAAAATATTCGATTTTTTCGGCTATTTTCATCATTTTTAACAAAAAACAGCTAATATTTCACAAAAAACGCGATTTTTAAACGATTTTTCGGTTTTTTTTAGGAGATCCCATGCCTGACGAATTACAAGAGTTGAAGCAGCGCTTTGTCGAGGCCGCCGGCAATTTTTCCCAGTCTTTCGGCGCGGGCCGCATCATCGGCCAGATTTTTGCCCACCTTTATTTCTGTCGTGAGCCCCAGACGCTCGCCGACCTGATGCACCACCTCGGCATCAGCAAGGGCAGCGCCAGCATGGCCGTGCGCCAGCTCGAACAGTGGGGCGCCGTCAGCCGCATCTGGATCAAGGGCGACCGCAAGGATTTCTACCGGGCCAACGACGAGTTCGGGAAAATTTTCCGCAAGGCCCTGCTCGACGCCATCGCGCAGAAGATCGAAACCTCCGACGCGCTGATGAATGAAATGGAATCCGCGGTTGCATCTCATCGGCACAGCGGTGCAAAGAAGGATCCGGACTGGACTTTTTTTGAGCGCCGGCTGAAGCGCTTCAAGCAGTTCCGCGACCGCGCGCAGTGGCTTTGGGAAAAAATGATTGTGAATGTACTGCTGAAATAGAGGACATCATGAGCATCGAACTGACAGAAAAAATGGTGGGCGCCTTCCGGAGGGACGTCTCGCTGAAAAAATACTGCACATGGCATATCGGCGGGTCGTGCGACCTTCTGATCGAACCCGGAAGCGCGCAGCAGATACAGAACGCCGTGCAGTACGTCCGGGAACAGAACATTCCCTTTGCCGTGATCGGCGGCGGCGCGAAACTTCTGTTCGATGACGCCGGAGTCCGCGGCGCGATCATCCGCTTCGGTCGGAATTTCTCCTCGCTGAACATTGACGGGGTCAGCGTGCTGGCGGAAGCGGGCATCCGCTCGGCCAACCTCACCCAGACGCTGGAGGAGGAGGGGCTTGCGGGGTTTGAATTCCTTGAGGGCATTCCCGGAACGCTGGGCGGCATGGTGTTCATGAACGCCGGCTGCAGCGGCTATACCATCGGCGAGCGCGTGCGCCAGGTATGGGCCCTGGACGAGACCGGCCAGATCGTCCGGTTCAGCCGCGAAGAATGCGCGTTCAGCTATCGCCATTCGATTTTCCATGACCGCGCCCTTGCAATCATGCATGTCGAACTGGAATGCAGGAGATCGGATCCCTCCAAAATCCGGGAGCGTGCCCAGCAGGCGCTCAAACTCCGCTTTGACAAATATCCGCTCGAATATCCGTCTTGCGGATCGGTGTTTGCCGCCCTTCCGCGCCACCTGGAGCACCTGGGTCCTCCGGGCCGGGTGATTGAGGAAGCCGGTCTCAAGGGGCATCGCATTGGTGATGCCGAGGTGAGCGTGAAGCACGCCAATTTTATTGTCAACCGCGGCGAGGCGACATCGGCAGACGTGATTGCCCTGGCGCGCAAGGTCCGCGACACCGTGCAGGAGAAAACAGGCGCCGCCCTCGAGTGCGAAGCGCGCTATGTATCCCCCGACTGTCAAATCCACCGCCTGCACGAGATTCTGTAAGAAATAAGATCAATCAGGAACTCAGGAAAGCAGGAAAAGAGATGAGTTTACAAGACTTGCCAGATCAAGAACTGACCGAGAAAATAATCCAGGCGGCAATAATGGTGCATAAGGCGCTTGGGCCTGGATTTATTGAGTCATTCTATGAGAATGCTCTGTGCATAGAGCTTGAAAACAGGGGGATTGTTTACGAGAGGCAGAAGAGCATCGTTGTTACTTATTGCGACCAGCCGGTTGGTGAACACCGGTTAGATTTGTTGGTTGAGAGGCGTGCCGTTGTGGAGTTGAAGGCTGTTAAAGATTTGGATGCGATCCATTTCTCTGTCATTCGTTCGTATATGAAAGCGGTCAATACGGAAACAGGCCTGCTTTTGAATTTTGCGACGATGCCGCTCACAATAAAGCGTGTTGGGCGCGAGAAATATTAATTTTCATGAGTTCCTGAGTTCCAGATTCAATTTTGATTGGAGAAAGTATTGAAGAA
>JAKQHR010000079.1 GCA_029557905.1 Verrucomicrobiota bacterium | reverse complement strand
CGGGCAATCTCCGGTCCGGCATCGGTTGAACCGTCATCCACCACAATGACTTCAATCGGGCGGTAGGTCTGGGCCAAAGCGCTTTCCACCGCTTCTCGGAGATACTTCTCCGCATTGAAGCAGGGAATAATAATGGAAACCAGAGGATTCATTCAGGAATGGAGCACGGTTTCAATCTCCCGCCACATTGCCTCAGTTTTGGCATTGATGGCGCGGCTTTTCTCCAGCAGCCGGCCCCGAAGGCCCATTCGGCTTTCAGGATCGCAGAGACTGTTCAGCAGCTGATCCGGGAAACAGTCAGAAGACTGCAAATCGATCAGCATTTCAGGACATCCGTAGTCATCAAAGAGATGCCGGTATTTATGGCTCCAGGACGTTCCCATGGCCGGGACTCCCTGTGAAAAAGCGCTGACCAGGCCGTGATAGCGCGAGCCGATGATAAAGGCGCAGCTCCCGATAATCCCCTTGAGGCGCTGCGGATCAGCATCATCCAGAATTGGAAGTTCAGACGTCTCACAAAGTCTGGCCGCGAGTTCCCGGTCACGCTCGCCCTCATGAAGGAGAATACAGGGGGCATACCCCCTGTCTGCCACCGACCGAATGCATCTCGTCATGAAGGGGACATACGCATCGGGACAGATGCGCAGCATTTCCGCATTAGGCACAATACAGACACGGCGCTCATCTGCTGCCGCATCCTCCGGCAGGCGGCCGGGCAGCGGGCCTGTAAAATCCGGAGCAAGACGGACATGGCTGGCGCCGGGAGCCAGTGCGAGGACATGCTCAAGTGATTCCGGGTCGCGCGCATAAACCAGACTGGCCGAACGAATGATTGTTTCAGCAGCCGTGCGCACAGAAGGATTCGCAAAGGGACCAAAGGCCTGCGGCAGAAGTATGATCTTCCTGTTCCGCCGGCGATATCGCGAAATATGGGCTGCGCTGTTCTGAATCCATTCAGTCTTCCATGCATCCCCGTAGGCATAGCCCGACGAATCCAGCAGAACATCCATATCTGATTCACAAATAAGCCGGCCTTCTTTTCTGCGCATGCGATGGCGAAGTGTCGCGATGCTCCATCGATCCGGCACAACATGATCCAGGCCATACTGTGTACGCCGCGCGAAGGTCCCGGCATAGGTTGCAGCGCCAAAGCGGGCCTGCGGGAAAGATCCCCTCAACCGGTTCAGAATAGCAATCAGCATGAGTTCCGCGCCGCGGTTTCCGAAACCGATGCCTTTGATTTCAATGTTCATGGGAGGTTGTAGGCGCGCAGCTCTTCAACCGGCTTGCGCTGCGACCAGGCCACCAGGCCGCTTTCGTCGCGATATCCCGCCGCTATCAGCATGACGGGCCGCTCGCAGGGTTTCAGCCGGAGAATCGCGCCAAGATTCTCCTTGCGCTCCGCCATATCGGGCCAGTTGATGCAGCATGTGGAGACGCCCAGCGCCTCCAGGGCGAGAATAAACGACATGGCGGCCAGCGAGGAATCTATGTAGATCAAATGCCTGTCCCGCTCGCTGAAAAACGCCTGCAGATGACCTATGACAACGGCGATCACCGGTATGTTCTCCGAAAACCCCTCTGTGCCCATGGGAGAAGCCGCCACTTTTCTCACCAGGACAGGGTCGTCGATCAGGCGGAATTCAAACGGCTGGCGATTACAGGAACTCGGGGCCAGGGCCGCCGCCGCCACAGCCTGATCAAGAATATCGCGAGGCACGGGGAGCTGTTTGAACCAGCGCACGGACTTTCTGGAGCGCATCAGGGAAAGAAGATCCGCATAAGACACTTGCGCGGATGCAGACGGCATTTTCGACGGAGTGCATGCGTCCGGCATTTTCGGTTGAACAGAATGGAAGCGTGTCTTGAGATCATCGAGAAGAGGATGAGGCTTGGCGCAGTCAAAATACGCGCCCAGCACGGACGCAGCCCACAACAGTTCCTCAGTTTCGCCTCCGCTGCAGGCACGGCAGAAGGCATCCACTGTTTCGCGAATGTAGGAAAGAGCATAAATGTCCCGGCGGGGCCGCATGATCATGCCCTTTTCAAGACGATGAATGTTTCTTCGAAGAAGATAGTTTGAGGAAGCAGATGAGGATATATTTCGGAAATACTCCGCCATTCCGGAAACCACGGCATGCTGCTCCTGCCGGAAGGCCGATGAAAACAAAAGATAGTAAAGCCGGCTCAAGCCCGCGCTCCGCGAGGCCGCCCGCAGCAGACGGGGTCTGCAGTGATTTGCAAAGGCCCAGCTCAGGCGACTGCGGATCCGTTCGAGTATGGTTTTCCTAGGCATTGGATTTCGCGCTCCATTCGACTTCAGGAAGATAGAAGCCGGTGCCCGAAGGGAGAACGCGGCCCGTACCATAGATGTCGCGTGAAACCACCTCCCATGGAATCCCTTCAATCATATCTATTGGCCCGCCAGGGCCGTTCAGTATCAGCGTCAGCATATACATTCCGGGCATCAGCCGGCAGTTGCCCATGCGGCAGGAAAATACAAACTTCCCATTCAGGTCGATGCGGGCGGGATACTGATAGCGGCTGTAGCAGGTGGCCACCCGCTGTCCCCCGGGTTTCATAATCTGAATGTTCAGCGCCGCGTCCAGAACAGTCTCCTGTGTCATGCCGCTCACTTCAAAGACAATGTCTTCGCCCAGGCCCGTTTGAGGCGCCGGACCGCCCCCTCCCTTCAGAAGACGGAAGGCCGACATGAGGGGCATTTTCCCGGCTGGCCGGCCCGGATGGTTTCGAAGGTCTGTCTCGGACACCGCCGCGGAGGCCCCGGAAAGATACTGATCGATCACCTCGCGGGTGTCGCCAAACGCCACAACGCGGCCCCGGTCCAACAGAAGGGTTTTCGCGCAAAGCGATTCCACGGCCGCCATGTTATGGCTCACAAAGAGGATTGTGCGGCCGCTGCGCGCAACATCGTCCATTTTCCCAATGCATTTTTTCTGGAAGGAGGCATCACCTACGGCGAGGACCTCATCCACAAGAAGTATTTCCGGATTCAGGTGCGCGGCGACGGCAAACGCCAGGCGCACATACATGCCGCTGGAATATCTCTTGACCGGTGTATCCAGAAATTTCTCCACTCCGGCAAATGCGGCAATGTCAGAGAAACTGGCGCTGATTTCCCGGCGGGTCATTCCCAGGATGGCGCCATTCAGGTAGACATTCTCGCGCCCGCTGAGTTCCGGGTGAAACCCCGTGCCCACTTCCAGAAGGCTGGCAACACGTCCGCGGATGCGGATTTCCCCTTCCGTGGGATCGGTGATCTGACTGAGGATCTTGAGGAGGGTGGATTTGCCGGCGCCGTTGCGCCCGATCACGCCGACCACCTCGCCTCGCTGTATTTCAAAAGAGACCTCCTTCAAGGCCCAGAAATCTCCCGATCCGGCCGGGGGCGGCCGGTGGATAGCCGCCCGCAAGGCATCACGAAGCGTGTTGTGACGCAAGTGCTCACCAAGCTGATAGCGCTTGCCGATTCCGCGGGCTGTGATGACGGTGTTCATGTCAGATAATATCCGCAAAGGTTTTTTCCGTGCTCCTGAAGAAGTAGAGTCCGGAAACCAGCACCAGGCAGACGGCGGCCATACTCACACCGAAACCCGGCCAATAGGGTTCGAACTCGGGGCCGAGAATGGCCCATCGGAAGCCGTCAATCACACCGACCATTGGATTCAAACTGTAAAGGAACCGCCATTTGGCGGGCACCAGGCTGCTCATAAAACCCACCGGACTGATATACATGCCCATGCGAAGCAGAAAGGGAACCATATATTTCACGTCGCGATACTTCACGTTCAGGGCACTCAGCCAAAGTCCGAATGCAAAGGCTGTCAGGACGGCCGAAAGCACAAAAACAGGAATCAGAAGAAGGTGCAGCCGGAACGGCACCTGAAAGATCAGCATCAGCAGAAAAAGCACAGCCAGGGATACCGCGAAATCCATGGCTCCGCTGAGGGACGCGCTTCCCGGGATGATCAGCCTCGGGAAGTAAACCTTGCTGATCATTCCAGCCGATCCCACAACGGATGCGCTGGATGAAGCCACAGCAGTTGAAAACAACTGCCAGGGGAGAACGGCCGCAAACGTCAGCACCGGATACGGCACCCCTCCGTCCGGCATTTTCGCAAGACGGCTGAACACGAATACCAGAATGCCCATGGTTAATACCGGCTGGAGAACGGCCCACATCATGCCAATCGCAGTTTGCTTGTAGCGGATCAGTACATCACGCCAGGTCAGGAATGCGAAAAGCTCCCGGAACTGCCAGAGTTCCCTGAAATTGATGGCCACCATTCCGTGACGCGGACGAATGATTCGCTCTTCTGCTGTCGCCGGCCCGTTCATGATGCATCTTCCGCGGCATGATATTCGAGACAGTGAGGGATCCGCATCTCGACAGCGTTGCGCAGCCGCTCGATAAATCGTGTTACTTCGGGTATGATCAAATCATATTTTTCCACTTCGAGGCGGCCGAGAAGACGGCCTGTCTCCGTTCTCAGGTTGAGATGGAACGCCCAGCCGTCCTGTTCAGCGCCTGTACGATCTGCTGCAGCGACGTCGCTGCGCATCCACTGACGGGTTTCATCGCGCTGCTGATCGGGGAAACGAAACGATATCCGGGCGCGATCCAGTTCCATTTGCTCAAAAGCTTTTGTGCAGGCGGCCCAGAGCTGCTACAGTGTGGCGGCCCTCTCTATCTCCGAAAGCACAGCATCCACAATATTGTTTATGCCAGCCATGCGGCGGCGAATTTCGTTGTCGGTTTTCAGTTTCTGCTGAACATCCAGAAGGCGGACCCCGCTGAAAATGCGGACGGTGACGAACGTTATGACCACCAGCGCCGCCACAACGAGCACGACCACCTCACTTCGTCCAAAAGTGATCAGCACGGCGAAACCGGCCAGCACCACGGAGGCGCCATACAGCACGAGCACAGCCCTCTGCGGGCTGTAGCCCATGGCCACCAGACGGTGATGAATATGTTTCCGGTCCGGAGTGGCAATGGGAAGATGCTTGTACCAGCGGCGGACAATGGCCACCGCTGTATCCATGATGGGAAGTCCCAGCGCGACAATCGGAATGAAAAGCGCGACGGCGGCCTCGGCTTTTCGCGAAGCGCCCAGCAGAGAAAACGCCGCCACCAGATAGCCGAGGAGCATGCTGCCTGAATCCCCAAGGAAAATTCGCGCGGGGGGGGAAATTGAACAGCAGGAAACCCAGAATGGCTCCGTTGAACACGGCCAGCAGCACCATCCCCATGACGTTGTGAAAATGGAGGCTGACCAGAAACAGCGTGATGCCCACAAAAAGACAGATGCCCGCCGCGAGCCCGTCCAGTCCGTCCATGAGATTCACGGCGTTCATGCAGCCCATGAACCAGAGCACGGTCACGGGAAACCCCAGCAGACCAAGCTCCAGACTGCCTCCGAAAGGATTGCTGATGGCATGAATGCCCATCCCGCTGGCATAGATTATTACCGCAATAAGGCACTGTCCCAGAAGTTTCCAGCGGGGACGGAGATCAAACCGGTCATCCAGCAGGCCCAAAACAAGTGCCAGAGTTCCTCCGGCGAGAATGGCCAAAAGCTGACCGGTGAAATGCCGGAACAGGTCAGCAACGGTGGTCACCGCGCCCGACAAATGCCAGAGCAGGAACATGGGAACGACAATGCCGACGTAAAGTGCAGGCCCGCCCAGCATGGGAGTGCTGATGGAATGGGTTTTCCGAATGCCGTCGGGATGATCCACCATACCCAGTCGGGGAGCAGCCGCAATGGCCAGACGGGTCGCAAACACTGCGGTAAACAGGGCCATCAAGGCCATCAGGCTGATCGTGGTCACGACAGGCTCCCGGATATGAAGGCACACTTCGTGCCGGTCAATTCCCTCGCATTGACATCAAGTGAACGGCTCAACATGTCCTCAGATTTCCATGCAGACAAAATCCTGCATGGTTGGCTGGCAATTTTAGCAGAATATTGAATATATGTCATCATTATGCCGATGCTGACGCTTCATGGTCCTGAAGGGGGCAGATACAGGTACACCGGCTGCTGAACCGGCGCGAGCTGGCGGGCCCGTTTCAGGCACACCGATGCCGCCTGCGGCCGGTTGCCGATAAAACAGGCACGGGCCAGCCACAGCCAGTATTCAAAATCCGTGGGAGCCGCTTGAACCGCCAGCGCCGTCAGAAGCAGCGCCTGATCAGCCAGTTCTATGCGGACTTCCGGGTCCAAACGGGTGTCGCGCAGCCATTTTATATTCCGAATGGCGATCTTCAGCGCCTGGTCGGGACTGCCCGCGCCATGCGCGGCAATCAACTGTCCCTCATAAACCGCTTCGCGTATGCACAGCTGGCGCTGCTTTACCCCCTTGGATTTGAGCGCACATCTCCCCCACTGGTGGTGGCGAGCCGCCGCCAGCTCTCCTTTAAGCTCTCTGACCTGTGTCAGGCTGATTAGCGCAATCAGCAGAATGCCAAGGACTGCCATGCCCCGGTGAATCCTGCGCCGCAGTGATGAAATGCGCGCTATCCGGATTTTTGGTGTGTCATGATCCGGCTGCGATCCTCCAATGGCAAATCCTACCAGCGCCGCGAACAGCAGCGGGTTGGCCGGCCGATGAAGGCTGAAATCCAGCAGGCTGTGCAGCAGCATGGCCAGTATGCCCACCAGCAAACCTGTTACAAAAAGACGGCCGTTGTCATCGCTGTCTTCCATGCCCCTCCATATTCTGACAAAAAGGGCAAAAAAGGCCCAGCCGATCAGCAGCATGAAAACGACACCTCCCTCGGCCAGCAGTTCCGCAATGTCATTATGCGCATGCATCCATCTTCCGAAACCGATATCGGGATTTGTAAAAAGCGGAAATACATGCCTGAAGGCGCCCGCTCCACATCCGAAAACCGGCATCGCGGCAAACAGGCTGAGAGTGTCTCTCAGCGCCATGACCCGGGCATTGCCCATGGGATCACTGATGACATGCAGAAGGGAGCCCATCCGCTGCGCCACGCCCTCCCATCCCAGCCACATGAGGACAGACACGAAGATGATGACAAACATGGCGACAAAATGACCGGAGACATGATTTCCCCGAAGATGCAGCCGGGAAAACAGATAGATGATCACTACGGAGGCTCCCAGACTGACCATGGCTCCACGCGACAGCGCCATGCATGCGGAAGCGCCAATCACAACGGTCATAAACGTCTTAATGATCAGCAGTCCGCCCTCATTTTTCAAAAGCCAGCTGACCCGCTGGCGGCCGGAATCCAGCTTGCGGAAATCACCCCAGGTCGTGCCCGAAAAAACCAGCGCCAGACCAAGGCCGAACGCCATGTTCATGAATGCCGCGTGATGATTCCGGTTTGTAAAAGTTCCGAAGATGCGGCCGGTATAGCCGGGGTCATAGTACCCGTACAGCCTGCTGGTCCCGGAATAATGCTGGGTGATGGAGAAAAGAGCGAGCAGGAAGAAAGTTCCAGCGAGCAGCGTCGCAGCCTGCTGTGCGCGCCGCCAGCCCGAATAATGCGATGCAATTGTTACCAGGACACCGAAATAGGCCGTGGCCAGATAGAACGCCCTGCGCGTGGCAAGGGGGGCAAGGGATATGCTTGCTCCTGTCAGGCCGGGAAATCCCTTTTGCCTTAAGAAACCGCTCAACTCCGTATCCGCAAAAATCTGCCGGCAAACCTGCACCGCATCTGCCGCCAGCGGACTGAGCCGTGCAATCAGGGGTTCCGGAAACCGGACGGCCTGCAGAAACATAAACAGCAGGATGGCAGGATATGCGGCCGTCCACACCGGAGCATAACGGAGACTCTCCGGGCGACAGTAGAAATTGGTCAGGGAAAGAATGAGGGCCAAATTGACAATGATGCACAGAGAGAGCCAGACCCAGGCCTCCCCCGCCGAAAACAGCCAGGGAGCCGCCATCACCACGGCAAGCGTCATCCACCCGGAGATTCGACCGGCCAGGGTTCCTACATGCGCCCGAGCCGTGTTGAATGCCGGCCCGATATTTCCGGTCTCAGCGGCCGGACCTGCTTTTTTCGGAGCCATAATATGCAGAATCTTTCCGCGCGTAGCCGTAGTAATAATAGTCGGAATAATAATGGCCGAAGCGCGGCACGTTCACCATATTCAGCACTCCGCCGATAACTTTTCCCTGGACGTTTTCAATGTGCTTGAAGGCCCGGCGGACAAACGCCGCCGTACGCCGGCCGGCCTTGATAACAAGAATGACGCCGTCGCTTTTCGCCGCCAGAATGCTGGCGTCGGTGACATACAGCACCGGCGGCGCATCAATGATGATCCGGTCATATTTATCCCTCAACTCCATCAGGAGCCGGTCCATACGGGATGAATCGAGGAGTTCTCCGGAATCGGGAGGCATTGGCCCGGCGGAAAGAATATCAAGGTTGTTCAGCACTTCCAGATCCACAACGGTCTTCTGCAGTGCATCCTCCAACGGGGACTCTCCGGCCAGGACACTGCTGAGGCCCGTTTCCGCGCTCAATCCAAAGTATTTGGTGATCATCGGGCGGCGGAAGTCCGCATCCACCAGCAGGACTTTCCGGTTGGCCTTGGCAATGGTCATGGCCAGATTTGCGGCCGTTGTTGTTTTGCCGTCACCCGGTCCGGCAGAACTCATCAGCAGCACTTTTGACTCCTCAACCGGACGCGCGAAGAAAACCAGCGTCCTCAAATTGCGATAAGCCTCCATGATGATATTGTCCTCTCCGCGGGCATACACCAGCAAACGGGAGGCTTCCTTGTCAGAGGCTTCACGGTCCAGGCGGATACGGGGAATAAAACCCAGCACGGGAATGCCCACGCGCAGCTCTATGTCCTCCGGAGACCGGACCGTCTCATCCATATATTCGACAAAGAACGCCAATGCTATGCCGAGCACAAGGCCCAGAAGCAGCCCCTTCACCACCATGGAAATCTTATTGGGCCGAACCGGGGCCTTCGGCAGAGCGGCCGCTTCAATCAGTTCGACATTTGTTTTGGCGTAATCGGAAGTCAGTTCCACTTCCGACATGCGCTCCAGAAGAACAGAATACAGTTTCTGGTGGCGATCCACTTCGTTCTGCAGATTTCGGAATTCCAGGGACTGGTTTGCGAGAGTCATTGCCGCCGCATTCTGCTGATCATACTCAGCCTGCAGCTCCTTTTCCTGACCCTGCACCACTTCCAGGCGCGATGTCAGCGATTCGACGATCTCCAGCAGGGCCTCGGACAGTTTCCCCTTCAGCAGGTTCATGCGGGTGCTGACGGCCACATAATTCGGATGCTGGGGGCCATAAATGTCGGCAAGGGTGGCGGCTTCCTCTTCAGCGGCTATAAGCGCACTGCGAATCTCTGCCATTCGGGGGTCTTTCCGGATGGAGGACAAAGAGAACACCTGCTCGCCCACGTCCTGAAAGGCATCGGTACCGGAAGCCAGCGCGCGCCGGACCACCCGCAGTTCAGCCTCAAGGTTGATCCGCTCCATCTGCGCCTGGGTCAGCTGCTCATTAAGCAGGGTGAGACGCTTCATAACCGGATGTCCGACCTCTGACAGATCAAGCGAGTGAGACTGTGTGCCCTGCCTGAATTCCTGAAGCTTCTGCTGAGCAAGCTGGAGGGCGGTCTCCTCTTTCTCTTTCTGCTCTTCCAGATATACAAAGGCATCATTGCTGGCGGTGCGCCGGTTCCGGCGATGAAATTCCACAAAAGCTTCTGCAACCGCAGTTGCGAGAAGAGCCGCTTTCTGCCGGTTCGATGCCTCGGCGCGAATATACAGGAAATAGGTGTCCCGCACCTGTTCAGAAGAAATGAAGCCTCGCAGCCGCTCCCAGTTTTCCGGCGGTTCCGGCGCGGGCATCTGCAGCAGGGCTGAAAGGGTCTGCCGGAAAGTCCGCCGCAGGGGCACATCGCCTGCTTCTTCCCCGAACATCGCGCTGATTTCGGGGCGCTCCAGGGCGATTTCCAGAACCGCCCGGCTGCGGGCCAGCTGCTCCTGCGTTCTGTAGTACTCCCGCGCACCCCATGTTACATTCGGCTGAACAACCCCTTCAAAATGAGTCACCGTGGGAGCCTGCCGCTCAATCATGATCTTGGCCACAGCCTGAAACACCGGGACGGCCCTGTATGCCCGCAAGACTGTGATGGTTGAAATGATCAGAAACGCAGCCAGAATAATCCACAGGTGCCTTCTCATCACCCCAAGCCAGCGCAAATACGGCTTCTGTTCGAGAATCTCCCCCCTGAGATAATTCTCTCCATGTTCTGGAACTCTATTCCTCATATAACCAATTTATCCTCAATTACTTGAAGACCACCGCACTCCCCTGTATGGTCCTGAACATATACTCTGGATGTCTCTCTGTCAAAGTTATTAACAGGCTTTCTCATCAGGGGGCAGGAGCATAATTGAAGCCGGCCCCCACACTGGGTCGAACAAATTCCGCCAGCCGGGCCATGAAACCCGAGCCCACCACCAGAGTATCTCCCGCCTGCAGATATTCCATGTTCTCGTCACCTCCGGCCATCCGGGCCAGATTAACCGGCACAACCTTCTGACCCTGCTCCGTCTCGCGCACCAAATATGAATTTTCCGCACGGGCTGACGGGCTTAAACCGCCCGCCAGAGCAACACCCTTCACCAGATCCACCCGCTGCCCGGCCTTGAGTTCAAACGCCCCCGGACGCTGCACGTACCCCAGCACATACACCACCTGCTGGACATTTGGACGAACAGTAACAATGTCGTTGGCGCCAACTTCCATGTTGACCCGGAAGTCGCCCTCATCAATCAGGCGCGCTATGTCAACCGGAACGATTTTTTTGACCGGGATGCCGTTGGTCATCCCCTCGTCCGGATCCTGCATCTGCTCGCTGATGAGCATGAGTTCGTCGCCCGCATCGGCTTTGAGGCCGCCCGCCAGAGAAAGAA
>JAKQHR010000030.1 GCA_029557905.1 Verrucomicrobiota bacterium | reverse complement strand
CTAACCACGGACCTTCAATATTTAAGAGTTTTAACCACGGATTATCTTCCTGTAGATTTTCCAGGTTTCGGCGGCGGTTTTGTTCCAGTCGAATTTTGCCGACTGCTCGAGCCCCTTCGCGCGCAGCGCGTTTCTTCTGAGCTCGTCACGGAGAACGCCCGAGAGCATTTCAACCCATTCGCCCGCAAGATATCCGTCCACCAGCGCGGCGGCGGAACCCAGCAGTTCCGGGAGCGGGCCGGCATTGGACGACACCACCGGTGTGCCGCAGGCCATCGCCTCGAGCGGGGGGAATCCGAAACCCTCGTAAATCGTCGGAAAGACGAAGAGCTCTGCGCCCGAATACAGCGCGCTGAGCAGGCCGTCTTCGACATACTCCAGATAGCGGATGCGTTCCGCCTGTTTTGATGCCCGCATCCGCGCGAGGATCGGCTCATAGCTCCAGCCCTTCATGCCGGCAATCACCAGATCGCCGTCAAAATCCGCCAGCCGCTCAAACACATCAATCAGGAACGGAATATTCTTGCGCGGCTCCAGCGTGCCGACGGTCAGCAGAAAGGGCTTCTGAAGCCCGTAGAGGTTCCGCACCTTTTCGATGTCCTCCTGCGACGCCGGCTTCATGTCGGGCGAGAGCCCAAGATGCACGGGATAGAGTTTCTCCGGCGGGACCTTCAGCAGTTCCGTGATTTCGCGCGCGGAAAAATGAGAGTCGGTCAAAATCGCGTCCGCCCGCTTCACGGTGTCGGCAATGCGGCTGTTCAGATATTTCAGGTTCCGCTTTTCGGCGGCCTCAGGATGCCGGAGAAAGGCGACATCGTGAATGGTCACGGCGGTTCTTCCCCGCGTGAGCGGCGGCAGGATAAAATTGGGGAAATGATAGATATCCGCGCGGCCCGCAAACCAGTCGAACGGCGGCCAGCCCATTGTCTTCCAGGCCTTCTGCACAATGCGGCCGGGACACCACTGAACCGCCTGCTGCTCCGCGCCGGGCACCGGGAAAGGAACTCCGCTTCGCTTGAAGTCGAAATAAAAAAGGGCCAGTTCATCTTTGCCCGCGAGCGGGGCCAGATGCTCCACAAGCATGCGGGCATAACGCCCAACGCCCGCCCGCTGCGCGATCGCCGCCTGAATGTCCACGCAAACTTTCAATCCGAATCCTTTTTACCGATTGACGCATTGTAAGCGTCCGCCATACTCCAGCAAGTGATTAATTGATGCGCCATGCAAAAACAGTTTGATCAGTTGAGGGCCAGCGAGCTTTTCTGCCCGCGCTGCCGGACCTCACGGCCGGTGCGGGAGACGCTTCTGCTGGTCGTGCCCGGCGGCGAAATTCACAGCTACCGGTGCAATATCTGCGGCGAGCATCTCGGCACGCGCGAGGTCAAAGGCCGCCCGGGTAATATTGGGTAGGGCGCGCACTCCGTTGCGCGCCGCGGCGGCCGCGGAGTGGCCGCCCTGCCCCAGAATCTTCCCGGCGCCCCCGGCGGGCTTGCCCCGCCGGAGCGCAAAGGTCAAACCAAACCGGCACGCAACTCCGGCCAACCCCAACCTCATTCACCCGCGACACAAGGTCGCGGGGGTCTTGACAGAACCCCTCCGCTTCTCTACCGTCACTCGCCGTTAACTGAAAGTCATGACCGCAAACGGAAGCCCGTGTGAATCGGGCGCGGTCGCGCCGCTGTAACCGGTGTTCAGTTTCCAAATGCCATTTCCGCCCCGGCGGAGAGAAGGCGGGAGCCGACAGAAGCCGGAAGCCAGAAGACGAGCCGTCATGACATAACCCGAACCCCCGCGCAATGGGGTGAAAGGAAATGAAATGAAGCGCATGGTCTGCATTGCGGTTTGTGCTGTTTTTGCCGCCGCGATTACCGCCAGGGCCGGATGGATAACCCTGCTGAGTGATTCGTTCGACGGGAGCACAATTTCCCAGTGGTCCTATCAGGGCGCAACGAACACCTCGGGGCAGTCTTTGTTCCGCTGCTTCAACATCCATGAGCTGATTCAGGCGGAATGGGACCAGTCCAATTTTTTTTCAGGACTTTCAGATCCCTATCTCATCCTCCCCTCCTCCCTGTCACGGAGCCTCGGCCGGACCCTCACGGACCGGGACACGTTCAGGATCAGCGCCACGCTGAACATCACCCCCGGGTCCGTTCCCGACACCACTGAATTCTATCAGATCGCGAATTTCGGGCTCTACAACCTGGCGGAAACCGGACCGGACCGCACCATGTCGGACAACTGGTCCGGCAACAGCAGCCTGCTGAAAGATGCCTGCGATTTTGTGGAGTTCAATTACTTTATCAACAATGACTCCGGCGGATTCAATCCCGGCGTCTCCGCCACCATAGGGGCCCATACTGCCGGCCCGGACGGCGACTACACCACGGGCAGCAGCGCCGACGATACAAACTTCTGGCACGACACCGACATGGGCGCGAACCACTGGCTTCCGGAAGGCAGCAATCTATATGTTGAACTGACCTATTACGGCGGCGAGACCAACGGTCTGCGGAGGCGGGCGCTGTGTGCCATCCACCGGGATGCGGAACACAGCGAGATTCTGACCGTCAACGGCGTGGACATGTTCTACTGGACGCAGCCCCTTCCGGAAGAAAAGCACTTCTCTGTGAAGGAAGCGGCGTTTGTAAATTATGCCGCATCGAACTGGGGCGGAGAAAACGGCTTTGGACAGGGGACGTATGATGATCTTCGGGTTGAACAGTATTTTGCGCCCGGAGAATTCTTCGCCGAGGAAATGAATTCTGACGGATTCCGCATTTCCTTTGCCTCGGAATCCGGAACAGTGTATCAGGTTGAATCCTCTTCTGATCTGCATTCCGGCTGGAGCCCCGCAGCCGCGGTCACCTCCGTCGCGGAAACCGTCACATTCACGAACAGCATGCCGGATACGGTGCGGTTTTACAGAGTGACAAAATGAAAACAGAGGCCACTGAAAACAGCAAAGCGTCGCATGGGCACGCAGGCGGAGAGGTGCTGCGGCGCCTCCGGCGGGCTGGCCCCGCCGGAGCGCAAAGGCCAGATCAACGGGAACCGCAC
>JAKQHR010000027.1 GCA_029557905.1 Verrucomicrobiota bacterium | reverse complement strand
TACGAGAGAACCGTGTCGGGAGGCTGAACATGGGAACTCGAAATTACAGAAGAAAAACGTCTCACAGCGAACACGGAGCCGGCGACGGCGGAAGGACGGGGTCCTGGAGGGTGGAGCGACCGGTCCTTGACCCAAGCCTCTGCATTCCCTGCAAAAGAAACAAGGAGGCCTGCTTCATCTGCTGGCTGTTCTGTCCCGATGTCGTGATCTCGCGGACGATTCCACCCACCATCAACCTGGAATACTGCAAGGGCTGCGGCATCTGCGCCGAAGAATGCCCCACCAAGGCGATCACCATGGTGGACGAAGCCAGATTCGCCGAAGAAGACAAGGAGTAGACGCCATGCACATCATTGAAAACGGAAACGCCGCGGCCGCTCTGGGCGTCAAGCTCTGCCGGGCCAACGTTATCGCGGCCTATCCCATTACGCCTCAGACGCCGCTCGCGGAAAAGCTCTCCGAATACGTCGAATCCGGCGAAATGAAGGCGGAGTATATACCCGTGGAAAGCGAACACTCCGCGCTGGCGGTCTGCATTGCCGCTTCCTCCGCCGGCGCCCGCGCGTTTACGGCCACCAGCGCCAACGGACTGCTGTACATGCACGAGCAGGTGCAGTGGGCCTCCGGCGCGAGGCTGCCCATTGTCATGTGCGTGGTCAACCGGGCGGTCGGCGCCCCCTGGAATGTCTGGAACGACCAGCAGGATTCCATCTCCCAGCGGGACACGGGCTGGATACAGATTTACTGCGCGGATCACCAGCAGATTATCGACACGGTCATCAAGGCCTACTGGCTGGCCGAGCAGGTGAGCATTCCCGTAATGGTCTGCTACGACGGATATATTTTATCCCACACGTTCATGCCGTTTGATCTGCCGGATCAGGATCAGGTGGACAAATTTCTGCCGCCGTTCAAACCGGATTATTTTCTCCACCCCCAGGATCCCGCCAATCTCAACACGGTGACGCTGCCGGATGTGCGGATGGATGTCAAAGGCGAACTGGCCCACGGATACATGGAAATCCGCTGTCTGCTGCAGGAAGACCTGCGCAAAGCGCTCCAAACCGCGGGGGAAGCGGAAAAGCGCTTTGCCGGAATCTTCGGCCGCAAAGCCGATCCCTTCATCGAACCGTATCGCTGCGACGACGCGGAGCATGTCGCCGTCGGCCTGGGCTCGATCACCTACCAGATGCGCGTTTGCGTGGACCAGTTGAGAGCGGAAGGAATCAAAATCGGCGTGATGGGCGTCCGCTATTACCGTCCGTTTCCGGATGAGGCGCTCGCCGCGGCCCTGAAAGGGAAAAAAGGCGTGATCGTCGTCGAAAAGGCGCTGAGCTACGGATACGAGGGCGCCCTGATGTCGGATTTAAAGTCGGCGCTGTATGAACACCTGGCCGGAACCGGATCGCTTCCGGTCGTCCAGAATTTTATCGCGGGCATCGGCGGCCGCGAAATCAGAACCGATGATTTGACGCAAACCCTTCGCGCCGCGGCTAAAGGCCGGGTTTCCAAAGAGCCCCTCTGGATCGGGCTCAGGCTATAGGAGAATGCCATGCAGGCGAAATCAACCATTTTAAGTTTACCGACGGAAGAATGGGTCCATCCGGGAACCCGAGCGTGCACGGGC
>JAKQHR010000011.1 GCA_029557905.1 Verrucomicrobiota bacterium | reverse complement strand
GTCAGCAATGCGGTGGCGGCGATGCCGAACGGCGGAGAGCTGAAAATCGGTGCGTCGGGCGATGATTCCCATATCCGCATTACGGTTGAGGACACCGGCATTGGCATTTCCGAACAGAACGCGAAGAAGGTGTTTGAACCGTTTTTTACAACCAAACAGATGGGCAGGGGAACCGGGCTGGGTCTTGCGGTGGCCTACGGCATTGTGAAGATGCACCGCGGATCCATTGCGCTCAAGTCGAACGCCGACCCGTCGGCCGGGCCGACCGGCACGATCTTCACCGTGACACTGCCCCGTTCCGTTGCGCAGACAGAGGAGACAATATGAGCGAAAAAGGACCGGCAAGAAAAAAAGCGCTGCTGGTGGATGACGACATGGATTTCCGCCTGCAGCAGCGCATGCTGCTTGAGAGCATGGGCCTTGAGGTTGTCGAGGCCGAGACCCGCGCGCAGGCCGAGAAAATTCTGGATGAAACCCGTCCCGACATCGCCGTCATTGACCTGATGATGGAGGAGACCGATTCCGGCTTTGTGCTTTGCCATCGCCTGAAAAGGCATAATCCCGAACTGCCTGTGATCATTGTCACTGCGGTGGCCAGCGAGACCGGCATGGCGTTTTCGGCCTCGACACGCGAGGAGCGAAGCTGGATCAAGGCTGATGCGGTGCTGAACAAACCGGTGCGTCCGGCGCAGCTGCGCAAGGAAATCGACAGGCTTCTGAAGGCATAATATGGAACCGCTATGTGTCATGGTTGTGGATGATGAACTGGGAATGCGCGCGGGCGCAGAACGCGCGCTTCGCGATTACCGCGTCAAGATGCCTGACGGCAATGAGGAGATTTCCTTCAGGGTGCTTTCGGCGGATTCGGGCGAGGAGGCGCTTCAGATCATCAGTCAGACGCCTCCGGACATTCTGCTTCTGGACTACAAGCTCCCCGGCATGACCGGTCTCGACCTGCTGGTGAAGCTGGCCGCGGGTTCGGGCGACATGCTGGTGATCATGATCACGGCCTATGCCTCCATTGAAACAGCCGTCCAGGCCACGCGGCAGGGCGCCTACGACTTCCTGCCCAAGCCCTTCACGCCCGAGGAGCTGCGCGACGTGATCCGCCGTTCCGCCATGCACGTCGTGCTGACGCGTCAGGCCCGCCAGATGGCCGAGGAGAAGAAACGTGTCCGCTTCGAGTTCATCCGCGTGCTGGGCCACGAACTCAAGGCTCCTCTGGCCGCCGTCGAAGGTTATGTGAACATCATGAAAGATGAGTCGCTCGGCCCGGAGCTTGCGCCCTACAAGGAGATGATCAGCCGCAGCCATGTGCGTCTGGAGCAGATGAAAAAGCTGATCGTGGATCTGCTGGACATGACGCGAATTGAGGCCGGCCAGAAAGTCCGGCATGTGGAGCAGATGGATATCTGCGCGGCCTTCCGTGATGCCGCCGAGCTGGTGAAGCCGTCGGCGAAGGAACGCGGGATCAGGGTGAATGTGAAGTGCCCTGAAAGCTGTTCCGTTGCGGCCGACCGCAGCGAAATGGACATGATCTTCAGCAACCTGCTGACCAATGCGGTCAAGTACAACCGGGACAACGGGTCCGTTGAGGCTGTGCTGACGCCGGGTGAGGGACAGATCGAAATCCGTGTGACGGACACCGGCATTGGCATGTCTCCAGAGGAGCAGGAGAAACTGTTCGGGGAGTTCGTTCGGATAAAGAACGACCAGACCCGCAACATCCTTGGCAGCGGGCTGGGCTTGAGCATTATCAAGCGGCTGGTTGAACTTTACAGAGGAAGCATTACTGTTATAAGTGAGGCAGGGAAGGGCAGCACCTTTACGGCGGTCCTGAAACTGGAAAAGGCTTAACCATGAAATCCTGGCCGGAGATGAAACTGAGCGAGGGCGCGCGCGACTTCATTGATGATGCCGCGCTGACTGCGCTGATCGAAAACGCCCGGCCTGATCCGGTGCGGGTGCGCGAAATTCTCGCCAAAAGTCTTTCGAAGCAGGCGCTGACAGTGGCGGAAACCGCCGTATTGCTCGCGGCCGACAGCCCGGACCTGGTCGAGGAGATATTCAGCACGGCCCGCGAACTCAAGCAAACAGTCTATGGAAACCGGATTGTGCTTTTTGCCCCGCTCTATATCGGGAGCATGTGTGTCAACGACTGCACCTACTGCGCGTTCCGCCGCAGCAACGACGGCGCCGTTCGCCGGACGCTGAGCCTGGAGGATGTCCGCGAGCAGACTCTTGCGCTGGAGCGCGTCGGGCACAAGCGGCTGATTCTGGTGTACGGGGAGCATGCGGAATACGATGCCGACTTCATTGCCGCAACGGTTCGCAAAGTTTATGAAACAAAAGAGGACCATGGTGAAATCCGGCGGGTCAACATCAATGCCGCGCCGCTGGATGCCGAGGGCTACCGCAAGGTGAAGGATGCGGGCATCGGCACCTATCAGATTTTCCAGGAGACCTATCATCACGAAACCTACCGCCGGGTTCATCCCGGCAAGACCCGCAAGGGCAATTACCTGTATCGTCAGGACGGGCTCAGCCGAGCCTTTGAGGCCGGATGCGACGATGTCGGTATCGGTGCCCTTTTTGGGCTCTATGACTGGCGGTTCGAGGTGCTGGGGCTGGTGAGCCATGCGCTGTATCTTCAGCAGCGCTACGGGGTGGGGCCGCACACTATAAGTTTTCCGCGCCTGCAGCCTGCGCACGGGGCCGTTACCAAAACGGAACACCTCGTGAGCGATGAAGAGTTCAAGCGCGTGATTGCCATTCTGCGGCTTGCCGTGCCGTATACCGGACTGATTCTCACCGCGCGCGAACGCGCCGAACTCCGCCGCGAAGTGATGTCCTTCGGAGTCTCGCAGATTGACGCCGGAAGCCGCATTGAACTGGGCGGATACACTGAAGTGGGCGATGCCCAGGTCATGGAAAAAGAACAGTTTTCCCTGGGCGATATCCGCTCCCTGGACGAGGTTATGCGCGAGCTGATCCAGGACGGCTATGTGCCCAGTTTCTGCACGGCCTGCTACCGGCTCGGCCGCACCGGCGAGCACTTCATGGAGTTTGCCATCCCCGGATTCATCAAGCGCTACTGCACTCCGAATGCGCTGTCCACCCTCAAGGAATATCTGGTGGATTATGCCAGCTCCGAAACAAAGGCCGCCGGCGAGGCGCTCATTCGCGATGAGCTGGCCCGTTTCGAGGAAGGCGAAATGAAAAACAAACTGGTCGGGCGCCTTCTTGCAATCGAGGCCGAAGGGAAGCGCGATCTGTATTTCTGACATGAACACACTCCTGCAAAGCATCGCGGCTGGCCGGGCGGTTGCGAGGGAGGACCTCGGGCCGCTGCTTGCGCTGTTTGAACCGGGGGATCAGGAAGCCCTGTTCAAGGCGGCCTATGCGATGAAACTGAAGCAGGTTGGCCCCAAGGTCTATTTTCGCGGCATTATCGAGTACAGCAACATCTGCGAAAAGAACTGCTACTACTGCGGCATTCGCCGGGACAACAGAAAGGTCCGCCGTTTCCAGATGACGCGCGAGGAAATCCTCGGGGCCGCGAAATGGGCACACGCAAGCCGCTATGGATCCATTGTTCTGCAGGGCGGCGAGCGTCAGGACAAAAAGCATGCAGAGTTCATTGAAGACATCCTGCGCGTTGTGAAGCGCGAGACGAACGGGGAGCTGGGAATCACCCTTTCCCTGGGCGAGCAGCCGCGCGACACCTTTGAGCGCTGGTTTGCCGCGGGCGGTCACCGCTATCTTCTCCGCATCGAGACTTCCAACCCCCGGCTTTATGCCAAACTTCATCCGGCCGACCACAGCCATGCGGCGAGGCTGCAATGCCTTGATGATCTCAAGGCCATTGGCTATCAGGTCGGCACGGGGGTGATGATCGGCCTTCCAGACCAGACGCTGGACGATCTGGCCTCCGACATTGAATTTTTCCGGGAGCGCGACATCGACATGATCGGCATGGGGCCGTACATTGTGCACAGCGAAACCCCGCTGGCGGCCGAGATGCCGGATTTTGCGGAGAAGGCCCGCGGCCAGCTCGATCTGGCGCTGCGAATGATCGCGGTGACGCGGCTCTATTTGCGCGATGTGAACATTGCGTCCACAACGGCGCTGCAGGCGCTGGATGCGCAGGGCCGCGAGATGGGCCTGCAGGCAGGCGCGAACATCATCATGCCCAACATCACGGACACGAAATACCGCGATGCCTACCAGCTTTACGAAAACAAGCCGTGCCTTGACGAAAACGCCGCGCTGTGCCGCAACTGTCTGCAGCGCCGGGTGGAGTCGGTGGGCGAAACAATAGGCTTCGGCGAGTGGGGCGATTCACCGCACTTTCAAAAAAGGACCGGATCATGAAAATGGAGAGCACGCCCAAAGGAATGCGCGTCCAGATCGGCATCTACGGCCGGCGCAATGTCGGCAAGTCGTCGGTCCTGAATGCGCTCACGCGGCAGCAGGTTTCCATTGTTTCCGATGTGGCGGGGACGACGACGGATCCCGTTGAGAAGGCCATGGAAATGCTCCCGATCGGCCCGGTGCTGTTTATAGACACGGCCGGCATTGACGATATCGGCGCGCTGGGCGAAAAAAGGGTTACTAAAACCCGCAAAATCATCGAGCGCACGGATATCGCCCTGCTGGTGACATCGGCCGCCGCGCTCCCGCTCGATTCCTTCGAGCAGTCGCTTCTGGACGAGTTCCGCAGGAAAAAGGTGCCGGTGATTGTCGTGGTGAACAGGTGCGATGAGCATTTGCCTGCGCAGAAGGAAATTGAATCACTTCAGAATGCCGGCCTGGCCGTGGCGCAGACTGCCGCGGTGACAGGCGAAGGGATGGATGCGCTGCGCGTGGCGCTGATCAATGCCGTGCCCGCAGAGATGCTGGAACCGCACACAATCGCCGGAGATCTCATTCCAAAAGGAGAGATGGCGATGCTGGTGGTGCCGATTGATCTTGAGGCCCCGAAGGGCCGCCTGATCCTGCCGCAGGTCCAGACTGTTCGCGACATTCTTGATCATGACAGCTATTGCATGGTGGCGAAGGAAAGCGAACTGCGCGCGGCGCTGGGGCGGCTGAACCGCCCGCCTGCGCTGGTCGTGACCGATTCTCAGGCTTTCCGGCAGGTGTCCGAAATCGTACCTCCGGAAATTCCGCTGACCTCTTTCTCGATTCTCTTCGCGCGGCTGAAGGGCGATCTGCCGACCTTTGTTGAAGGGGCGATGGCCATTGACCGGCTCAAGCCCGGCGACCGGGTGCTGGTGGCCGAGGCCTGCACGCATCATCCGATCGGCGAGGACATCGGCCGCGTGAAAATTCCGCAATGGCTGCGGGAATATGTCGGAGGCGACCTGCATTTCGACACCGTTCAGGGCGCGGATTTCCCCGAAGACATCAGCCGGTACCAGCTGATCATCCACTGCGGATCCTGCACCTTCAACCGCAGGCAGCTCCTGACGCGCATCGTGCAGTGCCGGGAACTGAACATACCGATGACCAACTACGGTCTCGCCATTGCGTTCTCGCTGGGCATCTTTGCCCGCGCCCTCGAGCCTTTCCCGCAGGCCCGCGAGATTTATCTGCGTGGGCCGAAAAAAGCCTGAAAAAAGGGAAAAACGGCGAAAATCGCTCATCAATGGGCAAAAACGGGACCCAGTAGGGTCTAAAAGAATCCAAAGCAAAAAAATCTGTCGGGATAAATGCCATTGCATCCCGAATCCGTCGGCTTGCAAATGAAAGCGGCTGCCGGTAGCGTTCCTGTGACTGAATACGAAAGGAGCGTTATGAAATGAGTACGGCAGATGCTTCGCTGACCACAGGGTTGCCCGGGCTTGATGCGGTGCTCAAGGGCGTGCTGGCCGGAGACAACATTGTCTGGCAGGTGGATTCGATTGATGAATATCAGGAGGTGGCGGCGCCGTACTGCGAGGCTGCTGTCCGTAACGGACGCAGGCTGATCTATTTCCGCTTTGCCCGGCATCAGCCGCTTGTGGCCGCAGGGCCCGGAGTCGAAGTGCATGAACTGGATCCCGAGGAGGGCTTTGAGAGTTTTATCGAAAAGATCCATGGCGTGATCGAAGAATCCGGCCCTGGGGCCTTTTATGTATTTGACTGTCTTTCCCGGCTGGCGGTGGACTGGTGTTCGGACCAGATGCTGGCGAATTTCTTCATGCTGACGTGTCCGTATCTTTTCAATCTGGAGACGGTGGCCTATTTTTCGCTCTATCGCAATTATCACACCACGCATGCGCTGGGGCCCATTCAAAACACGACACAGCTGTTCTTGGACACGTATCGGCATAAAGGTGTGTTATATGTGCGTCCCGTGAAGGTTCAGCACCGTTATTCACCCACGATGCACATGCTGCATCTGCGGCGAGGGGAGGAGTTCCTGCCTGTGACGGCCAGTGCCGTGATCACGGAAATCCTTTCCGCGTCCAAATGGTCCGGTCTGTCTTCCGACACTTCTGCCGGTTTCTGGGAAACATCTTTTTTCCAGGCGCGCGAGCTGATCAAGTCGGGTGAGTATCGCCCGGACATTCCGGAGAAGGGCAAGGACCTGTTTTCGCAGCTGGTGAGAATGATCGTTTCCCGTGATGAGCGCATGCGGGATCTGGTCGCCCGGCATCTGACGCTTCAGGACATTCTTGATATTCGACAGCGCATGATAGGCACGGGACTGATCGGAGGGAAGACCGTTGGAATGCTGCTGGCCCGCATGATCGTCCGCAAGGCGCTGCCACGGTTCGCGGAACGGATGGAGGAGCATGACTCCTTCTTCATTGGTTCAGATGTATTCTACAGTTTTCTTGTGCGCAACGGCATCTGGTGGGTGCGGCAGAAGCAGCGTGATCCGGAAAAATATCTTGAGAACGCTGAACAGGCCCGCCGCCTGATCATCACTGGTGAATTCCCCGAGTATATTCTCCGGCAGTTTGACGAGATGCTCGATTATTTCGGGCAGTCTCCGTTCATTGTGCGCTCCAGTTCACTGCTTGAAGATAATTACGGCAATTCCTTTGCCGGCAAGTATGACAGCGTATTTTGTGCAAACCAGGGGCCGAGAGAGCGCCGCATGCAGGATTTTCTGGCGGCCGTTAAGGCCATTTACGCGAGCTCGATGAGCGAAAAAGCTCTTCAGTACCGTGCCCGCCGCGGTATGCTGGACAAGGATGAGCAGATGGCCCTGCTGGTGATGCGCGTTTCCGGAGCCTCTTACGGGCAATACTACTTCCCCCAGTTTGCCGGCGTCGGATTTTCCTTCAACCCGTATGCGTGGCACGAGAGCATTGATCCTCAAGCGGGGGTTGTGCGGCTGGTGTTTGGTCTCGGTACGCGTGCGGTGGACCGAGCAGACGATGACTATACCCGCGTGGTGGCGCTGAATGCGCCCGACCGCCGGCCTGAATCCAATTTCGACAAGATGGCCCAGTACGCCCAGCGTCGTGTGGACTGCCTTGATCTGGAAGGCAACCAGCTGGTTTCACGTCCTTTTCATGAGGTGGTGGCCCATGCCGGCGACCTCCCTCTGGACATGTTCACAACATCTGATCCTCCAGGAACGCCCGGCATATTGACTTTCAGCCGCCTGCTTTCAAAGACGCCTTTTGTGGCGGACATGCAGGCCCTGATGCGGACACTGGAGTCCGCATATGGTTGTCCGGTGGACATTGAGTTCGCAGCCAATTTCACGGAAAAGGATAAATATAAAATCAACCTGCTTCAGTGCCGCCCTCTCCAGGTCCAGGGAGCGGGCACCGTGAAGGTTCCCCGGGTTCATGTGACTGAACAAGATCGAATTATTGAGGCCCGCGGCGCTGTTGTGGGTCACAGCCGGACGGGCCAAATCGGGCGTTTCATTTATGTTGCACCTGAGCTATACGGCAAACTGCCGGTCGCTGATCGCTATGAGGTGGCCCGGATCATAGGAGTTCTCAACCTCGCCGATGCCCCGGGCCCCGTCATGCTTCTTGGCCCCGGTCGGTGGGGCACGAGCACTCCATCTCTCGGCATTCCTGTATCATTTTCAGAGATCAACCGGGTGTCGGTGCTTTGCGAAATTGTGGCGATGCATGAACATCTTGTGCCAGACGTTTCGCTGGGCACACATTTCCTGAACGAACTTGTCGAGACGGGGATGCTGTACCTTGCACTGTTTCCGGGGCAGGGGGTAAATTTCATCAGCAGGGCCTTCTTTGAGTCCGCGCCGGATCGTGCGCCTGCTCTTGTGCCCGGCGCCGCCCGATGGCCGGGCCTGATCCGTGTCGTTGATGTGACGGATATCCGTCCACCGGTTCGGGTGAACATCATCGCAGATGCTCCAAACCAGAAGGTCATCTGCTACATGGACCGGACCTGACCGCAAAGGCCTTCTGCGGAGGCTGCCGCTTTTGTCCCTGCTCCCTCCCCTTTATCCAATGGCCTCGCGGCCGTCTTCCCCGGTGCGGATGCGGATACAGTCCACCAGATCAATCA
Organism: Verrucomicrobiota bacterium; assembly: GCA_029557905.1. Classification (GTDB taxonomy): domain Bacteria; phylum Verrucomicrobiota; class Kiritimatiellia; order JAKQHR01; family JAKQHR01; genus JAKQHR01. The sequence goes on along the minus strand of JAKQHR010000011.1, from coordinate 4,088 downwards.
CCACGAATATTTTCCCGTCGCCGGTGTGACGGGGGCTGTTCGGCTCTGCACCTTCCGCTTCTGCGGGACAAGCCCGCAGAGGGCCAAGAAAGGTCCAAAAGCCTGAAAACTGGCCCCAAAACGTCAAAAATGACCAGAAAATCGCAAAAAATCAGGAAAATCGGCTTAAAATGGTAAAAAACGTGAAAAAAGGGCTGAAAACCGTGTGTTTGTCAAAATAGTACTAAATTAGTACTATTTCAAAAAATGAACGGCCGGGCTCGGTAGAAGTGCTGAAAGTGACGAAAAATTTAAAAAAATGGTCACAAAACGCTCAAAAATGCCCGAAAATGCCTAAAAATGGCCAAAAAGCGATATAAATACCCATGATTTTGCGGATTCTGATTTTTTCGTAGATTCAGATATATTTTGTGGGAATAATAGATACATGGAACTCAAAAAACTTGTTTGGGTGCATGAGAAGCTGGCGCGGGTTTATGGGCCGGTTCAATGCCGGCCGCACAGCGATCCGCTGGAGCAGCTCATCCAGACGATCCTTTCGCAGAACACATCGGACATCAATTCTGATCGCGCGTGGCGCAGCCTGAAGAAAGCCTTTCGCACCTGGCAGGAAGTCCTGGATGCGCCCGAGAGCAAAGTTCGGCACAGTATTCGTAAGGGAGGACTTGCCGGCATCAAGGCTCCGCGCATTCAGAACACCCTGCGAATCATTCGCGAGCGCGAGCATAAACTGAGCCTTGCGCGGCTCAGGAAAATGAGCAGCGAAGAGGTAATGGCATATCTCACAACCATTCCCGGCGTCGGAGTCAAGACAGCGGCCTGCGTGCTGCTGTTCAGCATGGGGCGTCCGGTCATGCCGGTGGATACACATGTGCATCGCGTGACCAAACGGCTCGGATGGGCTCCGCAAAATGCCTCCCCGGAGGATATTGGCCCCATGATTGAGAAAAAGCTGCCCCCGGAACTTATACTGCCGATGCATCTTTATCTTGTGGAGCACGGTCGGCGGATTTGCCGCGCCCGCAATCCGCTCTGCGCCGAATGCCCGCTGGCGGCGAAATGTGAGCGACTGAACCTTCAATGAACTGGTCGCAATGGCTTCGCGCTTGCCGCGGCGAAGACGATGATCAATAATTCTGAGCCATGAAAAATATAATTCGCATCCGGCCGCTTACGGGGTTTCTCGGACTCCTGCTCTTGATTTTTGCGGCAGGGGGAATTTCAGCGGCCGACCTTGTGGTTTCTTTTTCCGCGGCGGGACCGGATGTGTTCCGGGTGACGGTATCGGCGCGGGCCGCGGATGAGGCCCCGGCTCCGTGCCGCTCGCAAAATACCGAGATGCGATTCGAAGACGGCATGCTGCTCGTGGAGCGCACGGATATACCGGAAGCTGAACTGTTGTGGAGCGGGAGACTCATTGGTTTGCAGGCCTATGGTCGTGCCAATGTGCCGGGTACCCGGCTGGAGTGGAAGGCGCATCCGGGAGAAGCGATTTATGGCCTCGGCCAGCGCTTCAACGCGCTGAATCAGGCCGGAAAGATGGTTGAAATGTGGAATCGCGATGCCCCCGGCCAGGGCCGTGAGAATGAGGCCAGTTATTTCTGCACACCTGTCCTTTTCAGCAGCGCAGGATATGCATTCTTTGCGGCCGATAATCCTGACGGCGCTTTTTCGTTGAATCCGCTGGGGGAGGGCCTGAACCGATACTCGCGCGCGGGACAGGAGTGGACTTTCTATCTCGCCTTTGCACGGACTGTGAAGGAACTTGTTCTGCAGCGCGCTCGGTTGCAGGGGCCCTTCCGCGGGATTCCAGACTGGGCCTGGGGACCATGGATCAGCCGCAACAGTTACGAGAACCAGAACGAGGCGGAGGAAGCCATCAAAGGAATGGCAGAACGGGGTTTCCCGGTTGCGGCGATTGTGCAGGAGGCATGGAAAGGCCCGTACGAAACGGGCGATTTCAACAATTTCGTAAAAGACCGCTGGCCGGATCTGGACCGGTATTTTGCGCTGTGCTCGCAGCATGACATTCGCACCGTGCTCTGGCAGGTTCCGGTTATTCCTCCATCTCATCCCGGGCTGGATGAAATGGCGGCGAAGAATTATTTTGTAAAGAATCCGGACGGTGCGGTGAGCTGGAGACGCGAATGGCTGGAGGGCATGGCCAATATTGATTTTACAAATCCGGAAGCCGTTAAGTGGTGGAAAGATCAGATGCGGGATGAAGTCCGGATGGGCGTGCGCGGGTTCAAGGCCGATGACGGTGAAGACATCAAACCGGACGATGTGTTTGCGGACGGTCGCCACGGATGGCAGTTGCACAATGACTATGCGGCCCTCTATGCTTATGCGCTCTATGAGCTTTTTGACGAAGAAGGCGCGGACGGCATGCTGTGGGGGCGGAGTGCGAGCCTTGGGACCGAAAGGACTCCGGCTCTCTGGGCCGGCGATCAGTTTGCCAGCTGGGAACAATATCGTTCATTGCTTCCGGCGGGACTGAGTGCGGGTTTGAGCGGCGCGCCGTTCTGGGGACACGACATTGGGGGATACATTGGGGATCCCGGTCCGGAGCTTTACATCCGGTGGCTCCAGTTCGGCGCCTTCAGTCCGCTGATGCAGTATCACGGAGTCCAGCGCCGTGAGCCATGGGAATTCGGGCCTGAAGCTGAGGCCGCCTACAGGCTGCTTTCGCATCTTCGGATGAATCTGAAACCGGCGCTGATCGAACTGGGCCGCGAAGCGGCCGAAACCGGCCTGCCGGTAATGCGTCCCATGATTATGGAGTTCCCTGATGATCCGAGGTTTTCATCGGAGGACTCGCAATACATGCTTGGCCCAAATTTGCTGGTCGCCCCCATACTGGAAGCGGGCGCAACGGCGCGGCGCGTCAAATTTCCCGCCGGCCGCTGGCGGCATCTTCTCCGGCCTGACGTTTTTGAGGGTCCGGCGGAAACCTCCGTCGTCTGCGGACTGGTGGATGCGCCGGTTTTTGTGAGAGAAGGCGCTTCATTGAAAGTTCAGTTGGCTGAAGGCGCAAAACTCGGCGTCTGGACTTTGGATGCCCCCGTTCGGGAGATTGTGATAGGCCCTCCGCTCTCCGCAGAAGCTGAATAAAAACATCAACTTTATATTGCAAAGTGCTTTGCAATATGCTTCATTATCTCAAAACAGGCAGGATTTATGCTTACAGAACACATTAAAGAAGCCCTTTCGCAGGTCAAAGAGCTGCAGCGCATGGTGATGGAACGCCAGCACTTCCGCGGCTATTCGGGATGGGCCCGGATTGTGTCGGGAACACTGGCGCTGATTGCTTCCGCCATCATGGCCTCCCGGTTCTACCCTCAAAACACCCGCTCTCATATTCTGGGGTGGGGGGCCCTGTTCGTTGTGGCGCTGGTTCTGAATGGCGCGGCTCTGGTCTACTGGTTTTTCCACGATCCCAAGGTCGGTCGCGACATCGCGCGCCTCAAGCCTCTCTTTGACAGTCTGCCGGCTTTGGCGGTCGGCGGGGCCCTGACGGCGGCCATGCTGATGAATGACACCCACCAGTATCTTTTCGGGATATGGATGTGCATGTTCGGCCTTTCCAACCTGGGTTCGCGCTACGTCCTCCCTCGCATGATTATGCTGGTCGGAATTTTCTATATCGTCAGCGGCATTGCATGGCTGCTGGCTCCGAGCGTTGATTTCCTGAATCCGCTGCCGATGGGTATCGTGTTTTTTGCCGGAGAATGGGCCGGGGGGCTGATCCTTCACATGGACGAACGCCGTTACATCCTGATTGAGCGCTATCAGGATGAGCACGAGAGGGGGGACACTGAATAAATGAATGCGAAACAAAATCCGTATCTGGCGCTGGAAAAGCTCTTTCATGAGCCCAGCCGCCTGTCCATCATGTCCGCGCTTTGCGGCGCACCGCAGACAGGACTGTCGTTCAATGAGCTCAAGGCCCTTTGCAATCTGACAGACGGCAACCTCAGCCGGCATCTCAAGACGCTGCAGGATGCCGGAGCCGTGCACATCAGAAAAACCTTCATCGGGTCAAAACCGCGCACCACGCTGCTTGCCGCGGACATGGGTCGCAGGGG
>JAKQHR010000009.1 GCA_029557905.1 Verrucomicrobiota bacterium | reverse complement strand
CTGCTATCCGCTGGATGAACTGATCGTGGCGGAAATCGAACCGCGGGTTAAAGTGGTGGCGCGTCTTTACGGGGATTTGAATCACAACATACTTGAGCATCCGAAGCTGGATATCCACATCGAAGACGGGCGCAATCATCTCTTCTGCACGGACAGGAAGTACGACGTGATCACATCCGATCCGTTTGAACCGGTGCGCAGCGGGGCAAACAATCTCTATACCGTCGAGCATTTTGAGCGCGCGCGGGCCCGGCTGAAAAAAGGCGGCATCATGTGCCAGTATCTGCCTCTGTATGAGCTGACGGAGGAGAATTACGCCTGCATCATCCGCACGTTCATGACGGTGTTTCCGAATGCGCTGATATTCTATACCGGTGACGATTCGCTCCTGATCGGCTTCGAAGGGGAGCGGCATGTGAATGCCGAATGGTTGAAGAGGAACTTCGAGGATCAGAAAGTCCGGGAATCGCTGCGGGATATCGGCATTGAGGATCCGCTGATGATCCTTGGTCTGATGGTGGCCGATCTTTCGGAACATGCCGGTGAATTCACCCGGGCCCAGCTCAACACGGATGACCTTCCGGTGGTCGAGTTTACGTCGCCGCGAAGCACGGTGGGGTACACCCGCCACAGCAACCAGAAGGTGCTTCTGGACCTTTTCAATGAGCTCCCGGAGGGTCTGGTGGAAGGGCTGAGCACAGAAGAAATTTCAAAACTGAAAGACATGCGTGCCGCAACACAGCTTACCATGCAGGCGAATGTGGACCGCAGCCGGGATGAAGTGTCCGCCGCATTCGACAAGCTGGGCGAGGCGCTGAAACTGGCGCCGAATAATCCTGTGGCCCGAAATGACATGGTTTCGCTTCTGCTTCGCTCAGCAAATCAGCTCAGCGAAGACCGAAATTTTGAGCAGGCGTGGTACCAGTATCAGGCGGTGCTGCAGTACAGCCCGGATGAGTTCTGGGCTCTTTATCAAATGGTTATTCTTGCCATGCAGTCTAATCAGCCGGAGCTTGCCGGGCAGTTTCTGGAGCAGGGGATGGCGGCGTATCCGGATGCTCCGATGTTCCGCGCCCTGCGCGGGAAATATCGCGGGACGCTGGGCGATCCGGCGGCCGCCTGCGCGGACTATGAATATGCGGTTGGCCTGCTGCCTGATCATCCGATGCTCTGGCGTGAATATGCGTTCTTCCTGCGGCAGGCGGGCCGCGCCGCGGAAGCCGACGAGGCCGAGGCGAAGGCCGAAAAGCTGCAGGGCGCAAAGCTGTAGCCGCGGGCGGTGACCGCGGCAGCGCGGAGGAGCAGGGTTCAGGAGCCAGAATTCAGAATGAAGAAATTGTCGCGCAGAGACGCAGAGACGCGGAGAAAAGGGACAGAAAGACAGGAACGGTGGAATGATGCAGCGCTTTCTGCGCCTTCTGACTTCTGCCTGCGCTGATGCTGCCGTCGGATTACAAGGACTTCAGGATATCTTCCCGGCCAACCCCTTTATGTGCAGCGACTGCACGCAGAATCGCATTCAGGGTGCCCAGCCGCAAAACGGCATGGGCCGGAACTGCAATGCGATGAGGAAAGGGCGTTTCTGTTTGCAGTATGATATGGCTCCCTGACTGATGAACCTTCTGGTAAGCCCATGACCGGGACAATGCCTGAACCAAATCTGTACCGCTCAGGTCGCGCGGCAGTTTCATACAGCCGCCAGGATCTCGTCGCGCACAAGATGAAGTCGGACCACAGAAGGATGAGGGCGATCAAAATAGAAGGCAGAAATCGCGTCCTGGACATTCCTGCGAAGCTCATCCCACGTGTCGGCCTGTGTGAAGATGCTCTCATTCAGGCATTCCGCAACAAATCCGCCATCCGCTTCCTGTGTAACCTCAAACACTATTTCACTCATGCTTATCACGTTCTCCATTACCACTGCCAGTAATCTATCATATCCGGTCCGCCTTGTCACGCTCCGGGTTTTCAGCGCTGACCGGTTCGGAAGGATTCTGAGTGCTGGCCGCGAAAAAGCAGAAGACTCAAAATTCTTTGCGACCTTTGTGCTCTTTTGTGGTGAATATTCCGGAAGTCCCGCGCAGAGGAAGACGGGCACAGAGGCACAAGGGCACAGGGGGACGGGGTTAAAGATGAATGATGGAATGATGCCGCAGCGCTTTCTTCGCCTTCTGAATTCTGTCTTCTGCCTACGCCTGCCGGCAGCCCTTGATGATGTAGCCGCCGGATTTTTCATCGCGCTCGAGTTCGAGAAAGCCCTGCTGGCCCGCCTCCTCCAGAAGCTGGCCGAAGGAGCGGAAGCCGTAGAAGGATTCGCTGAAACCGGGATTGCGGCGCTTGAGCGTCTGCTTGATCATGGAGCCCCAGATGTTTTCCTCCTCGCCGCGCTCTTCGACGAGCGCCTCATAAGTCGCAACGATGAGGTTGAAGGCCTCCAGCTTTTTATCATCGGTTGAAGCGGCCGCCTTTGCCGGGGTCTTTGCGGATTTTGATGCCGCCGCGCGCGGCCTTGCAGGTTTCGGCTGCGCCCGCACCAGATCGTCATAAAAAATGAACTCGTCGCAGTTGGCGATGAGCAGGTCGGAGGTTGAATTCTTCACGCCGACGCCGACAACGGTCTTGTTGTTCTCGCGCAGCTTGCTGACCAGCGGGGAGAAGTCCGAGTCGCCGCTGATGACCACAAACGTGTCCACATGCTCCTTGGTGTAACAGAGGTCGAGGGCGTCCACGACCATGCGGATGTCGGCGGAGTTCTTGCCGGACATGCGGACATGGGGGATTTCGATAAGCTCGAAGGATGCCTCGTGCATGGCGGGGCGGAAGTCGCGGTAGCGGCCCCAGTCGCAGTAGGCCTTCTTGACGACGATATTGCCCTTCAGCAGCAGGCGCTCGAGCACCTTCATGATGTCGAACTTGGCGTACTTCGCGTCCGCCACGCCGAGCGCGACGTTCTCGAAATCGCAGAACACGGCGATGTTTTTTGTTTCAGACTGATGCGGCATAGAACTCTCCAATATGTTATCTGATCCTGACGCTATGCCCCCGTGTAATGGAAGTCAATTCAGATCACCCGAGCGTCGTCGTATTATTCAATGAAGGCAGAGAGCAGTTCATCTGGCCCAATGGCCTTGATGGCCGAATTCCGGAAGTCGCGTGTATTCCGGGTCACAATGGCATCCGCGCCGGCGAGGCGGCCGGCCTGTTCCAGCACCGCGTCCTCAAAATCCGTTATTTTGCTTCGAAAGGCTTCTTCAATGACCGGGCGATTAACCGGAGCGATTTCAAACAGTTCAAGCAGGCGGCGCAGCGTCTCGAGACTCTTCGGGCGGGAGAACGCCTGCGAGAGGAGATAGTCAATGGTTGTGACGGTTGTGGCGCACAGCATGCCTTCAAATTTTGATTCTTCAATCAAACTGAATACCCCGGCGGCGGCGTTCGCAAACGGCTTCCGGTCCAGCAGCACATCAAGAACCACGTTTGTATCAACAATGATCCTCACCGATATTTCTCCCGCAGATGCTTTTTGTAATCCGCCTCCGACAATTTGCGGTTGCGGAGAACACCGAGCAGAGATGCTGTAATTGGAGGTCGGTTGCGTTTGCTGTGAGCGGTGCTTTTAAGTGAGCCGAAAAAATCACCGACCATTTGAGAAACCGACTTGCCGCGGCTGGCCGCCTCTTCTTTGGCGGTTTCAACCAGCGACTCATCCATGCGCAATGTGAGTTTTGTATTCATGACGTATAAATATATATAAACTATACGTCTTGTCAATGAAAATTGGCGGCGAATGTGCGGGGTGCGGACTGCACTCATATGAATTCAGGGAAGAAGTCTTTTAGGCTGTAGTCCTTTAGACTGCTAGGAAGCGGATACTGGATGCTTGATGCTTGAGACTGGAAACCTTGAACCTGCAACCTTTAACCATCAACCGTTTTCATCCGGGGCTTGCGACCGCGTCCGCAGAGACGGGAGCATTTGCCGGGCGCGGTTTGCGGGCCGGCAGGACCGGATGGCGCTCAAGGGCCATTTCGACAATCCGGCGGCCGAGTTCGCCGTAGGAAATTCCAAGGGTGTCCGCCGCGCAGGCCATGCTGGCGTCGGAGCTGATGTCGGGATTGGGATTCACGTCCAGCACGTTGAAGATGCCGTCGCGCAGGCGCAGATCAATGCGGGCATAGTCGCGGCATCCGGTTGCGCGGTAGGCCGCGCGGCAGGTGCTTTCCAGGTTTTCCTTTTCCTCCGCCGTCAGCGGGGCGGGGAGCAGGGTGCCGATTTTGTTGTAGAGTTCGGAATCCGGCGTGAACTTGGCGTCGTAGTCGCACAGGCGCTGATGCATGTCGCTGATTCCGGCAAAGTCCATTTCGGCGGCGGGCAGGACTTCGAGTTCATCGTTGCCCCAGAGGGCGACGTGAAACTCGCGGCCGTCCACGAAATCCTCGACCAGCGCGGGCTGTTTCATTTCTGTGATGAGCTTGCTGATCTGCTGCTTGAGTTCTTCGTTGGTGGTCACAACGGACTGCGGCGAAAGGCCGAGGCTGCAGTGCTCGTGGGCCGGTTTCACGATGGCGGGAAACAGGTTCCACTG
>JAKQHR010000007.1 GCA_029557905.1 Verrucomicrobiota bacterium | reverse complement strand
ATACGGCAGATTGAAATTCAGCATCAGATCAAAGCCCATGCACCGGGCTGTGCCGCGGGCGATATCGGAATATCCCGAAAAGTCGCAGTATATCTGAAGGGCGAAAGCATAGACCCCAATCAGCGAGGCCAGACCCGCCGGCGATGATGCTGCGAAAACATCGTTAGCCAGAATCGCCGCATTGTCCGCAATCACTACTTTTTTGAACAGACCCCAGCCGATCAGATAAAATCCAGAGTAGAACACTTCCAGCGCAACGGGCCGCGCCATGCGCATTTGCGGCAGCAGGTCGCGGGCGCGTTCTATGGGCCCCGCGACAAGCTGCGGGAAGAATGCCACAAAAAGCGCAAAATTCAGGAGGTTTCGTTCCGCGCGCAGTTTCCCGTAGTACACGTCAATGGTATAACTAAGCGTCTGGAATGTATAAAAGCTGATACCGACGGGAAGAACTATATTGAGCGCGGGCAAATGAGCCCGGAATCCGATAGTTTCCAGAAAAGCAGCCGCGCTCTCAACAAAGAAACCGTAGTACTTGAAAAACCCCAGTAATACCAGGTTACACAAAAGGCTGATTAACAAAATGGCTTTCCGGCGAGGCCAGGCCTCGTCCGGGATCGGAACATCCATATCCTTCCAGTCCAGAAGCCTGCCGCAAATATAATCAACGCCCGTTGAAATCCAGATCAGGCTCAGGAAACGCCAGTCCCATGAGCCGTAGAAGAAATAGCTGGCCGTCAGCAGGAATGCATTCCGCCCCGCAACGCGACGCCGCAGAACATGCGTCACCAGCAGCACCAGTGGCAGAAACAGCGCGTAACTGAAACTGTTGAAACTCATGTTCTATGCCGGAGCCTCCCGCCGGGCGAACACTCGTCCAAGCGCAGACCAAACCCCCGGACGGGGGGAAGGACGCCCGGACATAACAACCGGCCGTGATGCATCCCATGCGCGCGGCTTGTCATCCCATGCCGCCTGAATCAAATCCAGAAACCAGCTCCGGTAATCAGCCAGCGCATACCCGGCAGCGATTTTCTCATGACCCCTCCGGCCGCATGTCGCCAGCAGCGACCGGTCATCTGCGAGTTTCACAATGTGATCGGTCATCGCCTCGAGATCATCAATGTCCGACACGAAGCCGTTGACTCCGTGTTCAACAACCGCCGCCGTGCCGCTCACGCGCGTCACGACCGGGACACAGCCGTGCGCCATGGCTTCAAGCATGGATACGGCCGTACCTTCCCTGTCTGACACCAGCACACAGACATCTGCCACGGCCCACACGGCAGCCATCTCCTTTGGAGGACAAGGGCCTTCAACAGCGATGTGTTTCTGCACTTCGGGAGGAAGTTCCCGAACGGCTTTGTTCAACCCCCATCGGAAACCGCCATCCCCAATGATGCGCAAGCGGAAATCAACGCCCCGCTTCACCAGCGCCTCGGCAAGCGGGATAAGCAGATGCACCCGCTTTTCATGATTTGTAATCCTTCCAGCATATACGATCTGCAAAGGCTGGCCGGCCGCCGAATAACTCCGATTGGAATCCGGGGGAATGTCCACCGCACAGGCTTTTGTGAAAATATCTCCCGTGCGGTGCGGGATGCTCTCCTGAAGGAGTTCTGCCACCTCATCGCTGACCGCGATAAACCGGTGAATGACCGGTTCATAATACTTGAGCCACTGCAGATGAAGTTCCCCCTGGCCATGGGCTATTCCGATAATGCGCATACCTTCCGCATGCCGCACGGCCAGTTGTGCGCAGGCGGCATAGGCCGCCGTTGTAATATTCGGGATGAACACCGCAGGCAATACCTCCGCATAGGACTGCGCCAGACTGCGCAAAGCGTCCCGCCCCAGACGGGATCCATAAACCCAGGGACAAGGAATGCACCGAACACCCGCCGGCGCTTCCAGCGCAAACAACCTGCCCTTCGCGATGGGCGGGTGCTGGAGGAGCGCCGGAGCATGCCCCGAATCTCGCAATGCTTCGGCCATTTGCAGCGACCAGATATTGGAGCCGCCCAGTGTAAGCCCCATCGGCAGCGCAAAGGCAACGGATTTCTTATCCATATGGGTACCGGATGGCCGGCGCCGGGTCATGCGGACTGACGACGTTTTCAGGCCGCTATTATTTCTTTTTCAACACCAGAAGGGTTCTTA
>JAKQHR010000192.1 GCA_029557905.1 Verrucomicrobiota bacterium | reverse complement strand
AACACAAACTCTTGTCGCAAGTTCATAACATCAGTTTCTTTCCAGGGCATCGTCATCCTCCTCTTGATGACCATACCTTATACGCCTGAGTGTTACCTATGTCTTGAAACTCATGTGTTACCTATGTCCTGAAACCGTACCAGTTCTGCGTATGAGTAATGGATCCATGCTGGATACCGCCCGCGAAAACTTTGAAAATGCGGCCAAAATGATGAGAAAAACCTTTGATCCCCAGCTGCTCAAACGGGTGGGAACGCCCAAGGAGCGCAGTGAAATACAGCTTTCCTCTCTGCTTGCAGACGGCAAAATTCATCTTTTCAAGGCTTTTATTGTTCAGCATAACGATGCGCTGGGCCCTTGCAAAGGCGGCATTCGCATGCTCCCGAATGTCACGCTTGACGATGTCTCAGCCCTTGCCATGGAGATGACTTGGAAGTGCTCCCTGATCGGGGTCCCGTTCGGCGGCGGCAAGAGCGGGATTGTGGCCGATGCCGATGCATTGTCTCCGGATGACAAACAGCGTCTTGTCCGCAGGTATGCCCGCAACGCCCTGCGTCATATCCACCCGCTGGTTTATGTGCCTGCTCCTGACATGGGCACCAATGAGCGTGATATGGGTTATATCAAGGATGCGATTACTTTTTCCATGGGCGTTGCTGCGACTCAGGGCTGCTATGTGACGGGCAAGCCGGTAATTATGGGGGGGATCCCCGGCCGTCGCGAGGCTACCGGTCGCGGCGTGGAAATCACCGTGCTTGAAGCCATGAAAACGCTTGGACGGGATATCAAGGGCGCGCGGGTGGTTGTTCAGGGTTTCGGCAATGTGGGCTCGGTTGCCGCCCTGCTGCTCCAGCAGCGCGGGGCAAAGATCGTAGGGATTTCAGATGTGGACAGCGGGTTATGGAATGACGGCGGCCTGGATGCCGAGGCGCTTGGACGCCATGTGGCGAAGACCGGCCGCATCAAGGGATTCAAGGGCGCGAAAGCCATGGATCGGGACAAAATACTGACTCAACCCTGTGATATTCTGGCTCCTTCCGCCACCGGAAATCAGATCACTGAGAAAAACGCCTCAAAAATCAAGGCCGCAGTGATTGCAGAGGGCGCAAATGGGCCCACGACCCCTGGAGCGGATGAGATTCTGGACAAACGCGGTGTGTTCATCATCCCTGATATTCTCTGCAATGCGGGCGGGGTGTTTGTTTCTTATCTTGAATATACCCAGGAAACCCAGGCCGAACAAATGACGGAAGAAGAAGTCAAGGCCCGCCTGGAACAGCGGATGCGTGACCGCTTCCAACGAGTATATGACACCGCGCGGACGAAAAGGCTCAATATGCGGAAGGCCGCCATGCATATGGCCGTTCACAGTGTCTGTACAGCCCATGTGGCGCGTGGTTTCCTCCCCTGAGGTGGCGCGAGCCTCTCTGTTCAGTTTCGGGTTTTTGTCAGGCGCAGGGAATCCACCCAAATGCCCCGGTCCCGGCTTTCGGTGTCGGGCCGCACATGAATGAGTATGCGACTAATGGTCTTCCGGTCCAGTTTGCGGATGCCGGCGAGGTCAAAAAACACTGGCGACCAGCCGTCCGCCAGCGCAGTCTTTTGTTCCGGCAGATATTCTGTATCCCCCTTTTCATTTGCCAGGGCGATTTGTATGGCGGTTTTCCCTGACACCCAAAGGGCCAGATATCCGTATTGACTGAAGTCGCGGAAATCCGTGTCGGCATAGGCGGAGGCCTTTGATGCCTTCTTCGCGTCTGAAACTCCAATGCGCAGTGAGCCGCCGCTCCCGAGCAGTGCGTTGCCTGTATCGGCCGCCACCTCTGTCCCGGTTCCTGCCGGTCTCCAGTTCAGAATGCCGCCGCTGTCGAAATGATCCACAAGGAACTCATCGGGAGCCTTCGTGCGGGGCAGCGTCAGGCTGGTGACGGCTGTATTCTCGGATTTCTCATGGTCAAGGGTTTCGGTCTGCACCGCGAAGTGATACGTCTCTCCGGGCACGAGGTTCGGAACATGTATTTCCGCCCTGGCGGGATCCGCGTGCCGGAACGGAGCGGTGCTGACCGCGGTGGCTTTCTGAAACGACTCATAATCGCGAATGGGCCTGGCCGAATATCTGGCGTGGCAGGTGAATACATCGTCCGCCGGTGGATCCCATCTCAAAACTGCTTCTCCGGGCATTCGCGATGATTCTGCCCTCAGATTCTGTATCCCCTCCGGCCGGGGTCCGGGTTTCTGTGCGGCCAGAAAGATGCCGTCCATCCAGAGCGGGTCCCCCGGGCGCTGAGGATGAAATGTAAACAGGATTCTGCGGACATCTGTCAGATCGCATTCGCCGCCCTCGATGGAATATACATGTCGTGTCCAGCCGTCTTCGGCGCCTTTGGCGCTTTCCTGTGCAAGCTGGACGGATCTTCCTCCGGAATCTTCCAGCGCAATGTCCAGTTCGCTGCCGCTGGACAGCCAGAGCGTCAGATACCTGAAGGGTTGAAAATCCCTAAGTGCGGACCGTCCCGCAAGCATTCCGGTGCGGTCCCGGCAGACCACCTCCAGAGACTGGAAGCCTTCACGGGAGATATCCGCTGCGATTTTCTGCATTGCAGTTGATGAGCTTTCCCACGTCAGATAGGGCTCCATTCCCGACGCTTCCTCGAAATCGGCGATGACCCCGGTGAAGCCTGTATCCGCGAGGGCCCTCCGCACAGCGTCATGTGAGCTGAACAGATCGCGCACCAGCCCGGACCGGTGGTTCTCGATCATGCAGACCATCGCGCCGAGGTCAGTGGCGAGGTAGTCCCTGGAGACCCAGTTGTGCCGGGGGCTGAATGAGGCCCGCGGCCCGTATTTTCCCCAAACAGCCTCCCTGTGGTTTGTTTCCATCTCCTCGACCATGGCCAGGGCTTCTGAAGGTGCCCAGCCGATGGCGGAAATGGCGGCCGCCGGGGCCAGAACCGCATCTTCATCCACGTGCCCCTGCAGCGGCGGGCAGCCGTAATCATCAATGCCTTTCGGGCCTTCACAGGTGGAGAGCCCCCACAATGCTGTTCCGGGATACAGCCGGCTGGTGCAGTAGCGGTAATTCAGCCGTACGGCATGAAACGCGTTGCGCCAGTAGTCTGTGTGCCGGTCTCTTCGGTTTTTCAGGTCCAGCCATATTTGCGGATAGATCTGCGAGAACAGCGGCGGAGAAACCACGAGATCCGCGCCGGAAATATGCTCCCACTGATATCCGCGGGCCCATCCTTTGTTCCAGCACGCGGCCGGAATGGAATGCGCAGGCGCACCCGCCGCCAGCAGACAGGCCAGCATGCCCTGAAGTGACCCGCTTCCGTCCGCCCGTTCATCAGAATAACCGCCGTCTTCGGACCAGTAGAGGGCCGGGGTGCATCCGGACTCGCCTTCATTGTCCCGAAGCATCCAGTTCCACTCCGCCTCTGCATAGAGCTGCCGCGCTGTTTCACGGATGGTGTTTTCAGTCGGCGTTTCACGGTCGAAAAACTGTTCACAGGTCAGGGCTCCTGCGATGAGTGCCGCCGTGCCCATGAAATCCGCCCGGCCCTGCGCGGGCAGCGGTTCCAGCGTGTGGATGCTGTAACTCTCGCGGAAAAAACCGTGTATCCGGGGCAGTCGCGCGCAGGTGCTCAGTGTCTGCGCCGCAAGGCGCGCGGCTTCCGGCCGTTTCAGCCAGCCCCGGCCTGTTCCGGCGATGAGTGCCGAGAGATGCAGTCCCTCGGCCTGCGGTGAGGTCAGCCGCGGGTCTCCCAGCCGCAGGGGAACCAGCCCGTTGGTGGCCCGGCAGTCGAGGAAATAGTCAAAGGCCTGCCGCTGCAGGGCATCGAGCTTCGCCTCGTCCAGATGTGTTGCGGACACGGCGGGCAGGGCCAGTGAGTAGAGCCAGGCTGTCAGCAGAAGTTTGTATTTCATAGCAGCATCCTCTTTGTCTGAAAAATCATGCCTGCATGGCCGCGGCGAGCTCGTCGCGAAGTTCGTGGAGCGCCTGGGGAATCACCTTGGTCTGCCCAAGCACCGGCATGAAGTTCGTGTCGCCGTTCCACCGGGGAACAATGTGGATATGAATGTGATCCTTCAGGCCGGCTCCCGCCGCTGCTCCGAGGTTGATTCCGACATTGAACCCGTCCGGCTTCATCACCTTCTGAAGGAGCGCAACGCATTCGGAGGTCAGTTCCATCATCTCGGCCCGCTCTTTGGCCGTCATGGCCCCCAGCGAATCCACATGCCGCAGTGGACAAACCATCAGGTGCCCGTTGTTGTAGGGATAGCGGTTCATCACAATGAAACAGGTCCGCCCGCGCTTCAAAATCAGATTTTCCGAATCGTTCCCGTCCGGAAGCATGGCGCACAGGAAGCAGCCGGTTTCCCGGGCTCCCAGAATGTATTTCATCCGCCACGGCGCCCAAATTCTTTTCATCATCATCATTCGAGGATGAAGGAAAGGATGGGGGATGTCAATCCGCGCGATTCCGTGGCTGACAGCCGCCCCCGGACACGCTAGAGTGCATCTCTCCTATGGGAAAAGTGCGGCACATTCTGAAAATGCTTCTGCTCCTGCTGGCGGCGGCCGGCGCGGGCGCCGGTTTGACCCTGTGGGCTCTTCACGCTCTGGGGGCGGATACGGACGGGATGTCGCGGCTGGGCCGCGGAGTGCTGAAGGCCGGCGGGAACGAATGGAAAATCGCCGCCACGGAGCATTTCACCGGCTATGCTCCCAGCGCTGAGCTGGTCGAACTGCTTCTGCGAAAGGCGGAACACGCCTCCCGTGAAGTGGAGATCGCGCTGGATATTCCGCCCCTCACCAATCACGCGCACTGTTTCCTGATCACCGATTCCAATCTCTGGAAAACTGTCCGGCAGCGCGGCGGCTGGCGCACGGACGGCCGCGCCCTGCAGTACGGAAATGAATTTGTGCTTTTCATCCCGGATGCGGAAACGGAAATGGAGGACTCCATCCCGCATGAGATTGTGCATTTCCGTCTCCGCCAGGTTTATGCTAATCGCGAACCGCTTGCGCTGGAAGAGGGCCTCGCCAGCTATCTCGGCTGGGAGATCACGCTGGAATGGCATCTGGGCGGCGGGAAAATCATCACCCGCGTTCAGCCCCGCCTCCCCGGCGAAACCCTCTGGTCCCTGAATGAGCTTGTCAGCGCACAGGCTTATGATCAGAATGCTGACAGAAACCGCGCCTTCTACCGGCAGTCAGAAGAATGGGTGCGGGGTATTGTGTCCCTGATCGGTCCGGAATCGCTGGGGGAATTTGTGCGCCTTGTGTTTGACGGGGAAATGACCTGGGACCGGGCACTCCGGGAAAAGTGGGGCCTGTCGGACCTGCAGATGGATAAACTGTCGGCCATTGCCGAGAGCGGAAAATGAGCAGCAAAAGGAAATCGGAACAGGA
Organism: Verrucomicrobiota bacterium; assembly: GCA_029557905.1. Taxonomy (GTDB): domain Bacteria; phylum Verrucomicrobiota; class Kiritimatiellia; order JAKQHR01; family JAKQHR01; genus JAKQHR01. The sequence goes on along the minus strand of JAKQHR010000192.1, from coordinate 2,070 downwards.
TGGAGGCCGCAAGCCGGTATATCTGGTCCTCGGCGGCGATGAATTCGCCGTGAGCGCCAAAGCCCGGGCCATCGTGGATGAACTGTGCCCGCCCGCTGAACAGGCTTTTGGCCTGGAGCGCATAGATGGTTCGCCCTCAAAGGCTGACGAAGCCGTGGAAACCATCCGCAAATGCATGGATGCGGTCATGACCGTCGGTTTTCTCGGTGCAGGAAAAACCGTATGGCTTGAAAACGCGTCATTTCTTTCCGAGGGCGATCCCGGCCGCATTGAACGGGTCAAACATGAACTGGAGCGCCTGACCGACCTGATCAAAAACGGCCTCCCGTCCGGGCAGCATCTGGTGGTCAGTTCGCCGGCCGTCAGCCGGCGCATGGCCTTCTACAAGGCGTGTGAAAAGGCCGGCGAGGTGCATGCCTTTGAGATTGAAAGCCGGCCGTGGCAGGCGGTCAAGGACGCTCAGGGCCGCCTCGCGGAGCTGCTGCGCGAAAAGAATCTGAAAATGTCACAGGCTGTCGCCGAGGCTTTTCTGGAGCGGACCGGCTACGACACCCGGCAGATGGCCATGGAAATCGAGAAGCTGGCAGTCAGCTGCGGCGAGGGGGCCTCCGTGACGGCGGATCATGTCCGCCTGCTGGTGTCTCCCGGCCGCGAGGCGCCGGTCTTTGAGCTGACCGAGCACGTGGGGATGCGCAATCTGCCTGCAGCGCTGAAATCGCTGAAAAATCTCCAAGCGCAAAAACTGAACGCCATGGCCATCATCTATCCGCTTCAATCGCACATCCGGATGCTTGCGCTGATCCGGGACTGTCTCAACCGCCGCTGGTGCAGGGCGAAAGCGGGTTATGGGGAAAGCCCCTGGAGCGAAAACCCGGAAGCGGACGCGGTCCTTTCGCGGCTGGGGAAGGACGATCCCCGCAAGATGCACTCTTTCCGTGTTCAGAAACTGGCCGAACAGTGCGCGTACTGGACAGACCGTGAACTGGCCCGGGCTCTGCGCCAAATCGTTAAAACCCATGAGCGGCTGGTATCCAGCCCGGTCTCCTCGGAGCTTCTCATGGAACTCCTCATCGTCGCCCTCTGCGCGAAGTCCGGGAAAAGGGGCGCGGTTTCCGGCTGAAGCGGAAAACTTCCAATGGTTGGAACTTTTTGGGAAAAAACTTCCAATGGTTGGAACTTTTTCGGGGAAAACTTCCAATGATTGGAACTTTTCAGCCGGCGGCTTCTTCGGCCGTGCGGTCCGAGAATTTGACGGAGACGATTTTTGAGATGCCGTGCTTTTCCATCGTCACGCCATAGAGCACACTGGCCGCGCTGATCGTCTGGCGGTTGTGCGTGATGACGATGAACTGCGATTTTTCAAGGAATCCCTGCACTGTGGTGACGAAGCGCCCGATGTTGGTGTCGTCCAGCGCGGCGTCCAGCTCGTCCAGTACGCAGAACGGGCTGGGCTTGACCATGTAGAGGGCAAACAGCAGCGCCACCGCCGTCAGCGTGCGCTCGCCGCCGGAAAGCAGCGATACGGTCTGAAGCTTCTTGCCCGGCGGGCGGGCGATGATCTCGATGCCGGATTCCAGCACGTCCTCCTCGTCTACCAGCACCAGCTTGGCGGAACCGCCGCCGAACATTTTCATGAACATGTCCTGGAAGTTCCGGTTCACCTGGTCGAAGGTCTGCGAAAACATCTCGGTGGTGGTCTGGTTGATCTTGCGGATCATGTCCATGAGCTGCTGCTTGGCTTTGACGAGGTCGTCCTGCTGCTGGGTCAGGAAGGTGTAGCGCTGCTCCAGCTCCTCGTGCTCTTCGATCGCCACCAGGTTCACCGGGCCCATGGATTCGATTTTCGCGCGGATTTCGGCAATGGTCGTTTCAAGCGCCTCCGCTTCCGGCTGGGGCTCTTCTTCACTCCACTCGGGAGTCGGTTCCTCATCCAGCTGCTGGCGGGAAATACGGTATTCGGAAAGAATGCGGTCCAGTGAATTCTGCCTGCGCATTTCCTGCTGCGCGAGCTGCACCTCAATTTTGCTCCGCTTCTCGTGGACATCATCCATGCCCGCGCGCAGCTCGTGT
>JAKQHR010000072.1 GCA_029557905.1 Verrucomicrobiota bacterium | reverse complement strand
GCCATGCCCGTGAAAAATGCGCGCCGTCTTTGGGGGAAGGGGTCTGCCCGCACATTGTAACGATATCATATCGGGCTGATCGTTGGCCATGTGGAGCGTCAATGAATTCCCCAGAGCATATTATGCAGTCAAAACAGGGATGATGGTTTATCTGTAGACTCCCCGCCGGTGGCCGACCTTGACGACGCAGACGATGAGGTGTTTGTCCTTGATCGAATAGATGATGCGATAGACGCCCTGGCGGAGGCGGTAGCGTTCCTGGCCTGAGAGTTTTCTTGACTGGGTCGGGCGGGGATTGTTGGCGAGGGTGCCGATAGCCGACATGATCCGCGCGACGTCCTTTCTCGGGATGCTGTCGAGGTCCTTCAGCACCGACTTGCGCAGGACAACTTCATATTTTGCCATGACGCTTCAGTTCCTTAAGCGCGGCCTCGTATGAAATCACGGGTTCATGGGCGCGCTCGTCGAAAGCGGCGAGATCCTCGGCGTCTTCGGCAAGGGCGACTTGCACGGCCTCGTTCACGATTTCTGAGAGAGATTGCGAGGTTTCGACGGATTTCAGGCGCAGAGCCTTGTGCAGGCCCGGTCTCAAATACACCGTTGCTCTTTTGGTCAATGTCGTCATCTTTGCACCTCAACTTTTAAGTAGATATTACAGTCACAACATCACAACGTCAAGACGCTGTAAGAAGAATAGGGTCACGTTAATCTATGATTCCTTAGAGAATCTCGGAACCGGCCCGCCTTTGCCGGAGGCTTCGGCGGACAGGCTCCGCGGTTCCCTCCAAAGGCAAAAGCGGGCCGGATTATTGGTCAATGGAGGGTTTTTCTCCGTCAAAACCACACATATTCAGCGGAATCATATATCACTATGTGATATATTGCGGCGACTGAGACGGTTTTGATTGCAGCGGACGGCGGGGGATTACCACTTTTCGCGATGGACGATGTCGCCGAGGGGTTTGCGGTTTTTCGGGCGGCCGCCATCGGCGGGGAATCCCAGCGGTGTCATGGCCAGAGGTTCAACGCCATTCGGGAGATTCAGCGCTTTTTTCACCAGCGCCGGATCAAACGCTCCAATCCAGCAGGTGCCGAGGCCGAGGTCGGCCGCGCACAGCGTCATGTGATCCATGGCGATGGCTCCGTCCACGTCCGCATAGTGTTTCTCGTCCGAACGATGCCATGCCTTCTCCGGTTCGACGCAGACCGCGATGATCACGGGCGCGCTGATGAACCAGTCCTTGGGATAGGCTTCGCCAAGGGCCTTTTTGCTCTCGGGGCTTTTCACGACGATGAAATGGTACGGCTGGCTGTTCTTGGCGGAAGGGGCCATGCGGCCCGCCTCCAGAACCTCCGCCAGCTTTTCCTCCGGCACGGGCTTTGAATCGTAACCCCGGACGCTGATGCGCTTTTTGGCAAGATCCAGAAAGCTCATCACAGATATTTCTCCTGCTTGTACCATTCGAAGGTGCGCTTCAGGCCTTCATCCAGCCCGACCTTGGGATCGTAGCCGAGGTCGCGCCGCGCGGCGCTGATGTCGAAGGCGCGGTTCTGGCGGTACCAGTCCACACGGCGAGGGAAAATCGGCGGAGCGATTTTGAAGGGCTTGCAGACTTTTTCGCAGACGTGTCCGGCGATCACGAGGGGCCAGACGGGATAATGCTTGATCTTCACATCAATGCCCATGGCTTTTCCGATGCGCTTCACGAGGTCTTCGATCGGAATATATTCCGCATCCGCGATGAGATAGACTTTGCCGTCACCCTTGCCGGGGGCCATGGCCAGCACCATCGCGTCCACGAGATTGTCAATATAGACCGGATGATAAAGGGTTTTTCCGCCGCCGAACATCGGGAAAACGCCCTTGGCGGCGCGGCGGTAGATCATGAAAAAGCGCTCGGGGTCGCCGGGGCCGTAAATGGCGGAGGGGCGCAGGATCACGCAGGGCAGGCCCTTTTCGTGGAAGCTCTTCACAACCGGCTCGGCGTTGTACTTGGTCTGCTGGTAGTAGTCGGCCGGGGCTATGTTGTGGGCCTCGTCGGTGGGGGGATTTTTCACATTGCCGTGCACGCCGCAGGTGGAGCAGTAGATGAACTTCTTCACGCCGGCGGCCATGGCTTCCTCAAGGCAGATGCGCGTGCCGCCGACGTTGACCTCGTCGTAGTAGGACTCGGGGACATTCATTTCGCGGAACGCGGCGGCAACGTGCTGAACGACCTCGACGCCCTTCATGCACTGCTTGACCACCTCGCGGTCGGTCACGCTGCCGATCACGACTTCTGCGCCCCAGTCGCGCAGCTCCTGGGTCTTGATGCCTTCCTTGTAGTCCATGGCAATCACGCTGTGGCCGTCGTTCAGAAGCCGCCTGACCAGCGCCTTGCCCGTGAAACCTGTTCCGCCTGTCACTAAAATCCGCATGCTGCTGCCTCCGTAAAAAAATGATTCGCATCGATACTACACATCAAAGGGGAATCTTCAATACCGGAAGCCGAAAAACCGCGCGGAGCGCCGTCCGGGCCTCCAGAAATCAAGCAGTATCAGAAACCGGCCTTTCTGCTTATATAGTACTAAAATAGTACTATATTAAACGGGGCCTCGAAAATGCTCAAAAAAGTCCAAAAACAGGCCAAAAATGGCCCAAAAACGCTTAAAAACGCTCAAAAATCGCGTTTTTTTGAATAAATGCCTGAAAACGGGTTGTTCGGCGCTCAAAACCGCATGCCCGGCGATGAGCCGTAATTATTACTCTTCCATGGCCTCGATTTTGCCCGCGCCTTTGGCGATGAACCAGCCCAGCAGGATGACCATGCCGAAGACGGCCGCGATGAAAAGGATTTTGGACGTTTTCCCGTCCCAGCGCGGGCCCGGCTTGTATTTCGGGTTCGCCTTCTGCTCGCCGAGGCTCATGACGGTGGATTCAATGGTGGGCACGCGGCTCAGCACGGTCTCCACATCGTAGCGCGGCCGCGGGATGCCGCTTCCGCCGTACAGCACGGTGTAGTCCGCCCCCGGATCGGGGAGGAAAAGCACTTCATAGACATATCCCGTCGCCACCACGCCGGAGATGTCGAGCGAAGCGTTGTCGTGATTGAAGACGGTCACGCGATATTCGTCATAGCGGCAGTCGCCGCCGAGCATCACGGTCAGGTTCTCATCCCGGATGCCGCCGAGTTCAAACCGGTGCAGCGTGGCCGATCCGAGTGTGCGCCATGCCTCCTCCCGGCTGCCGCGCCGCCCCTCCACGGTGAACGGGCGGCTGAAGTTGCGGCTGGCCGATTCAAAGCTGAGCGAGGTCAGCGGCTGGCGGTCGGTTCCGAAGGTCCACGAGGTGGTCTGCTTTTCCTCGCTGCTGCTCATCCGCAGGTCGCGGCTCTCGTACACCTTGACGTGCGCGCTGTCGGGCCGGATCACGCGCTCCTTTGTGCGCAGTTCGACGGATTCAATCCGAATGGTCTCGGCCTGCAGGGCGCGGTGCTCAATCTCGCTGAACACCGCGTCGCCGCGCCGCTCGGTGCTGATGCCGGTTGTGGCGTCGGGCACCTGCTCGATGAAGTTCCCGATTTCAATGCGAAAGAGGGTGTGATCCGACGGCGGGAAATCCGTGCGCAGGCTGCGGACATCAATGTGGCGGCTGTAGTCGTAGATCCTGGATTCCTTCAGCAGTTCCCATGATGCCCCGTCGCGGCTTCCGAATATACGCACGGGCTTTTCGAAGTTCCGGTGGCGGGTGTGAATGATGACCGCCTCCGGCCGGGCCTTCGCGTCCTTCTTCCTGAGCACCACGTTCACGCTGTTGTTTGCCTGCCGGTCAAACGAAACAATCTCCGAGGCGGTGGCCCGCTCGACGATCTGCGTGACGGCATAGACCTTCTTCCGGAGGCCGTAGGGAACTTCGGCCCCGTTTTCATCCGTGATGCGGATATTGGCATACTGGTCATCCGTGGCGGCATACATCGGGTTGTCGAGCGTGAACGAGGCCACCTCGGCCTGCGGTCCGTCGGGACGGATCAGGGGCTTCATCCACGGATAATCGCGCAGGCTGATGCGGGCGTCCGCGCAATGCGCCAGGGAAAAAGTGAAAATGGAAACGGCAAGCAGTCTTTTCATGATTCACTCGTCCTTTTTCTGGATGAAACCCGGCGCGGCATTCAGATAGGCGAAGGCCCCGATCAGGAGGGTGATCCCGACCACAAAGAAGGCGGCCACACGCCAGATGGCGGGCATGCCCGCGAGGTCGTGCAGGAACACCTTGGCCGTGACGACGGCGAAGAGCAGCAGCCCGGCCAGCCGCAGCCCGCGCAGCTTTTTCCAGATGCCGCCCGCGACAAAGCAGACGGCATAGATGGCCCAGAGCACCGACACGCCGCCGGCGCGGAATGACGGCTCCTTGAAGTGCAGGAACGCATTCAGCTCAAGCGTGGTGTAAAGGAACAGAAGCGCCAGTCCTCCATAGCCGTAAAACGGCGCCAGCGATTTCCGGCTGTCCCGCCGGACAAACAGGGCCCACACGCCGAAGAGAATCACCAGCAGCAGGCCGAAATCCAGCAGGCGCGACAGCACCATCACGGAAGAATATTCGCAGCCATACAGTCCGCCGCGCGAAATATCCCAGTGCGGAATATCCCACAAAAGAAGCTTTGCGGCCGCAAGGCCCAGCAGGATGTTCGACGCGATCAGGTGCGACCGGTCATCCGTGGCGAAGAAGCGCCAGAGGGTGTAGAGCCCCATCACGCAGAACACCACTGTCATCATCGGCAGGCGCCACGGCGCATAGAACCGGAAGAACGCATTGGTTTCAAAGAGCAGATAGATCAGCAGAACCGAAAGACCGATCCAGTAGAAGAGCGTCGGGAGCAGCCCGCGCGAAGGAGTTTCCTCCGGGCCGGCCTCCGGCCCCGGCTGCGGCCGCCGGCGTTCCAGCCAGAACGCGCCGAAGACCGATGCGATGCTGACGCCGAAGGTCCACAGGCGGTCCGTCATGCTTTTGAGATAGAGCTTGAACGTTCCGCCCGGCCCCATGGACGGGTGGGGGAAGTTCTCGTGCAGGTCCACCGCGGCGAGCTTGAAAAACACGAGGCCATACAGCAGGTAGGAAAGCCGGTTCAGGAAGCGGCTCTGCACCTTTCCGCTAAGCCACAGGAACATCAGCGCCAGCAGCGACCAGCTCATTGTCAGCGACTCCCGCTCCAGCACCAGCGGCATCGTCAGCGTTGTGTAGAATCCCGCAAGGGCCATCATCGTGATCAGCAGGGCGCGGTCGCCGCGCTTGAACTGCAGGAAGGCCAGCACGTGCCCGATGTAAAACACCGCCAGCGCCAGCGTGAGGATCGCGGGATACGGCCGCCCGTGGGTGTACCGGATCAGGCTGTAGGCCGTCAGGGAGAACAGTCCGGAATTGATCAGCAGATAAATAATTTCCAGCACCGTCAGCTTCCCGTTGCGGCCGATGTTGTGCCAGATCACGATGGCCGCATGCAGCGCGAACAGCAGAGAAAGCAGGGGCATGACAAGATTGAAATCGGGTTTGCGATAGCTGAACAGTGATCCCAGAACCAGCATCCATGTGAAAAAGAAGCTCAGGTAGTTGAGCAGCCGCCACGATTTCACCTGCGAAAGGGCAAAAACGCCCGCTCCGAGGATGAGCATGTAAACATAGAGCACCATGAAGTCGGGCTTGCCCGTGCTGAGCATGATCGGCGTGCAGAAGCCGCCAATGATTCCCAGAATGGCCACAAGCAGGGAATTCACCCGCACGGAGAGCAGGCCGGCCGTTATGGTGATGAGAATCATCAGAAGGAAGGCGGCCGGAATCGGCAGCAGTTTGTAAAGAGGCCCTGCGGCATACATGCTGAAATAGAGCGTGGCGAGGCCGCCGCCGAAAAGCCCCTGGCCCATCAGGTGATATTTCTTCCCGAACAGGCGGTAGCCGGCGGCCAGCATGCCGATGCCGGCGGCAATGGCGATGGCTGTGCGGCCCGTCGGCCCGAGCAGCTGCCGCTCGATGGACCATTTCAGAAAGAATCCGACACAGGTCACGATCGCCACAATGCCTGCGCGCAGCAGCCAGGTGCTGGCGATGGCGAACTCGGCGCTGACCCCCTCGCGCCGGTGTTCCTCGCCCACAAGAATCCAGCTCCAGATTTTTCTCAAAATTTCCCCGACACGCGACGGCTGCCGCGTGATGCGCGGATAGGCCGGCATGGACGGGACCGCCGGCGGAGTCTGGGGTGCGGCGGCAACACGGGGGGGCTCCGGGACGGCAGGGGCGGGGGACGGCACAGGAGCCGGGATTTCCTGCCGGGGCGGCGGGGTCCATGGCTTGGACGGCTCTTCCGCGGGCAGAAGTTTTTTCACCATCCGCCGGAGATTGGACTGCTCGGACTCGATGTTTTTCAGCGCTCCCCGGATACTGGAAAGTTTGGCGAGCACCACGATCATCAGCACCAGCAGTACAAAACTCAGCAGCTCCATTTCACACCCCTTTCACTGTGCAGAATTATTAGCGGTTGGGCCGCAGGATAGGAAGCGTAAACCGCGCGCGGGCAGGAATCCTGCTTGTGATATTGCGGGCGCGGGGCTATTTTCCGGCTTTTGAGGCTGGTATAAGGAGACTGTCAAATGATCTACCGCGTGAACAGCTTTCTGGGACTGATCCTGATGATGCTTCTGGCGTGGCTGCTGTCCTCCGACCGGCGTCGAATGGATTTCCGCCTCATCCTCTCCGGGGTCGGCCTTCAGATTCTTTTCGGCGTGTTTATCATGAAGACGTCCGTGGGGCTGAAAATATTCGATGTGGCCCGCGCGGTGATCTCGCGCCTGATCAGTTTCTCCGACGATGGCGCACAGTTTGTTTTCGGTGAACAGTTCCGCGAGCACTATTTCGCATTCTCCGTGCTCCCCACCATCATTTTCGTGTCGTCACTGATGGCGATTCTGTTCCATCTGGGCATCATGCAGCACGTGGTCAGTTTTATGGCAAGGGTCATGGTGAAGGTCATGGATGCGTCCGGATCAGAGTCGCTGGCGGCGGCGGCCAATGTCTTTATCGGTCAGACTGAGGCGCCCCTGGTTGTTAAACCCTATCTGCTGACGATGACGCGTTCCGAGCTGATGGCGCTCATGACCGGAGGCATGGCCACCGTGGCGGGCGGTGTGCTGGCGGCCTACGCCGGCATGGGGGCGGACCCGGGGCATCTGCTGACCGCCTCGGTGATGTCCGCGCCGGCCTCGCTCGTGCTGGCCAAGATCATCGTTCCGGAAACCGAGGAGTCCAATACCAGGGGCTATGTGAGAATTCAGGTGCCGAAACAGGATTCGAATGTGCTGGATGCCGCCTGCCGGGGCGCGTCCGAGGGCCTGATGCTGGCGCTTAATGTGGCGGCCATGCTGATTGCCTTCATCGCCCTCGTGGGCGCGTTCAACTGGCTTTGCACGCTGCTCCCGGATATCGGCGGCGCCCCGCTCACCCTCCAGCGCGTGTTCAGCTGGATGATGGCGCCGTTCGCGCTGATGATGGGTGTCGAGTGGCAGGATGCCGGCATCGCGGGCACCCTGCTGGGTGAAAAAACCGTTCTCAACGAGTTTGTGGCCTATGTGGACCTCATCAAGTGGCGCGATCAGGTTTCTCCGCGCACCTTCACCCTGATGACCTATGCGCTCTGCGGATTTGCCAATTTCAGCTCCGTGGCCATCCAGATCGGCGGCATTGGCTCGCTCGTGCCCAGCCGCCGCAGGGATTTCGCAAAGCTGGGCCTCAAGGCCATGGTGGCCGGATCGCTCGCCGCCTTTATGACCGCCTGTATTGCCGGGATGCTTCTGTGATGACTTCATCCCGGCAGATCATTCTGCGGCTGAAAGCGCTGGGCAGCGATGAAATCGCCCGGCACTCGCAGCGTTTTTTCAAGACAGGCAAGGGGGAATACGGGGAAGGGGACCTGTTCCTCGGCATCCGTGTTCCGGTCATCAGACAGTGCGTGAAGGAGTGGCGCGATCTCCCGCTTGATGTGGTGCTCGAGATTCTGCAATCGCCATTTCATGAGGCGCGCCTGCTGGCCCTGCTGATCATGGTGAAACAGTACGCGGCAGGCTCGGAACAGGCCCGGAACGCCCTGTACCGGGTTTATCTGCATCATACGGCCTGCATTAACAACTGGGATCTTGTGGACTGTTCCGCGGAGCATGTTGTCGGCGCTCATTTGTTCACCCGTTCTCGCGCGCCGCTGTACCGCCTGGCCAAATCCGAAAGTCTCTGGGAGCGCCGGATCGCCCTCCTGGCCACGTTCCACTTCATCCGCCGGAACGATTTCGAAGACCTTTTGAAACTGGCGGAAATGCTGCTGCCGGACCGGGAAGATCTCATCCACAAGGCGGCGGGCTGGATGCTTCGCGAGGTCGGCAAACGGGACCGGAGCATCGAGACGGAGTTTCTGGAGCGGCATGCGCGCAGCATGCCTCGAACGATGCTGCGTTACGCCATCGAAAGATTTCCCGAATCCGCACGGCAGCGCTTTTTGCACCAGTGATCGGAGTTCGAACTGCCGCGGTTTCAGGCGGAAAGCTTTTTACCGTCGGCAATTGACTTCGGCGCAAAGATATCCAGAATCACGCAAGGTGATTTTCCGATCATGAAAATATTTGCGGCCAGAAGAAACAGGGAAGTGCTCACGGAGGGCGGTTTGCTCAAAGCCATCGCTGTGCTGGCCGTGCCGATGCTGGCCGGTGCGGTGCTGCAGAATGTGCAGAGCCTGATTGACCTCTTCTGGGTGGGGCGTCTTGGATCCCGGGCCGTGGCCGCGGTGGCGATGAGCGGAACCATCCTGATGGTGCTCTTCCCCATGCTGATGGGTCTTTCCACGGGAACCATCGCGCTGGTATCGCGCTCCGTGGGGGCGGGCCGGCCGGAGGATGCCGCGGCCGCCGCCGGGCAGTCCCTGATGCTGGCGGTTGTGCTTGGCGGCATCACGGCGGCCTGCGGCTGGCTGTTTTCGCCTCATCTGTTCCGCCTGCTCGGGGCGGAGCCGGAGCTCATCCATGACGGAAGCATCTATCTTCGAATATGCCTGATCGGCAGTTTCACGGTGTTTATTCTTTTTATCGGCAATGCGGCCCTGCAGGGGGCCGGGGATGCAGTCACTCCGATGTGCATCATGGCGGTTTCGAATGTGGTGAACATCATCCTGGATCCGCTCCTGATTTTCGGTCCGGGCCCTTTTCCCTGTCTGGGCATCCGCGGAGCCGCCAGCGCCACCGTGATTTCTCAGGCCGCCGCCGCAGGGCTTTCGCTCTATATCCTTTTTACCGGGAAAACTCATCTGCGGATTCATCTGAAGCAGTGGATCCCCCGCGCGGAGCTCTCGTGGCGGATTCTCAGAATCGGGCTTCCCGGCTCGGGCCAGATGCTTTCACGCAGCCTCATGAGCGCGGTCCTGATGCGCATTGTGGCGTCCTGCGGCACCGCCGCGGTTGCGGCCTACGGGGTCGGCATGCGGTTCCACATGATCGCCCTGATGCCCGCCTTCGCGCTGGGCGGCGCGGCTGCCACCATGGTCGGCCAGAACCTCGGCGCGGGCAAGCCGGCCCGCGCCCGTCGCGCCGCCTGGGCGGCTGTGGGACTGGATATGGTGTTCATGACGGGCATCGCCGCGGTGCTGATGATCTTCGCGCCGGCCCTGATCCGGTTTTTCAACAGCGAGCCGGATGTGGTCCGAACCGGGACGGACTATCTGCGCATCGTTTCCCCTTCGTACATCTTCGCGGCGCTGGGCATTGTGTTCGGCCGGGCGCTCAACGGCGCCGGCGACAGCATGAGCCCGATGATCATCACCGTTGCGACCCTCTGGGGCCTGCAGGTGCCCCTCGCGGTCATGCTGTCGAGGATATGGGAGCCCGCCACCAGCGGCATCTGGTGGGCCATCGTGGCGGCCATTATCTTCCAGGGCCTGCTCGCCGCATGGTGGTTTGAGCGCGGCACCTGGAGCAGAAAGACGGTCTGATCACACCTGATACAGTTCGCTCGACTTCAGCAGGTCCACCTTGTGATGCTGGAGAGCGCTGATGGTGTCCTTGATGTTGTCGGTGCGGATGACGACCAGCGCGCGGTCGCCAATGGCGAAGGCGTACATGTATTCCACGCTGATGCCGGCCTCGGCCAGAATCTTCAGCGCCCGGTTCAGCGCCCCCGGCTGATTCGGCGCGGCCATGCAGACCACATCCGTCAGGCTGACCGAAAAGTGCCGCGCTCTCAGCAGTTCCACCGCCTTCTGCGGATGCGATACCACGCAGCGCAGAACGCCGTAGTCGGATGTTTCCGCAATGCTCAGCGCGGAAATGTTCACGCCTGCATCCGCCAGCGCCTGTGTCACTTCCACCAGCCGGCCGGACTTGTTCTCGAGAAAAACGGAAACCTGCTGAATAATCATGGCGAATCCTCCTTATGAAAGTTTGCGGTTGTCTATCACTCGCCGGGCCTTGCCCTCGCTGCGCTCGATGGTCTGCGGTTCCACCAGCCGTACATTGACCGAAAGCCCCAGCGTGCTTTCCACACTGTGCTTGATGCGCCTGCTGAGCGCCTCGAGCTGCTTGATTTCGTCCGAGAAGAACTGCGCGTCCACCTCCACCTGAAGCGTGAGCTGGTCGAGGTTGTTCACGCGGTCTATAATGAGCAGGTAGTGCGGATGCGTTTCGGACATCTCCAGGAGCACGCTTTCGATCTGCGAGGGGAAGACGTTCACCCCGCGAATGATCAGCATGTCGTCGCTCCGGCCCTGGCACTTGTGCATGCGCACGGTGGTGCGCCCGCAGGGGCAGGCGCCCGTGATCAGGCTGGTGAGGTCGCGCGTGCGGTAGCGCAGGAGCGGCATGCCCTGCTTGGTGATCGTGGTGAAGACCAGCTCCCCGTGCTGTCCCGGCTCCAGCACCTCCAGCGTGACCGGATCAATGATTTCCGGATAGAAATGATCTTCGTTGATATGAAGTCCCTTCTGCTCCCAGCACTCGCTGGCGACGCCGGGGCCGATGATCTCGCTGAGGCCGTAAATGTCAATGGCCCTGATTCCGAGATTCTTTTCGATGGCCGCGCGCATGTTTTCGGTCCATGGTTCCGCGCCCAGCACCGCCGCCTTGAGTTTCAAATCACCGGGATGAATGCCGCGCTCCGCGAGGGCTTCCGCGAGGAAAAGGGAATAGGACGGAGTGCAGGCCAGCAGAGTCGGGCCGAAATCCTGGAGAATCTGGATCTGCCGCTGCGTGTTGCCGCCTGAGACCGGAATCGCTGTGGCCCCTAGTTTTTCCGCGCCGTAATGCACCCCGAGGCCGCCGGTGAAGAGTCCGTATCCGTAGGATATCTGGATGATGTCGTGCTCGGTCCCGCCCGCGCTGCAGAGCGTGCGCGCCATCACATCCGCCCAGAGTTCAATGTCCTCGCGCGCGTAGCCGACCACCGTCGGCTTGCCGGTCGTTCCCGATGAGGCGTGGAGCCGCACGATTTCAGACATGGGCGAGGAGAAGAGTCCGAAAGGATAATTGTCCCGCAGATCCTGCTTGGTGGTCATCGGCAGATGCCGGATATCCCTGATGCTTTTTATGTCCTGCGGCTTGACCCCAAGTTCATCCATCTTGCGGCGGTAGAAGGGCACCTTTTCATAAACCCGTTTTACGGTTGCTTGAAGGCGCCTGGTCTGGAGGGCGGTCAGTTCATCACGCGGCATGCACTCGCATTTTTCATTCCAGATCATTGTTTACTCCTGCTCTGTCCACGGAGGGCTCAAATTATATCCCGCCGTGAAGGCGGCCTGATTCACTTTATAAAGCTTTGGGGGAAGGTTTTCGGCAAGCACCTTGAGCCAGGATTCGGCGGGGTCTCCCGTCATCCGGGCATACATGCCGATCAGCACCGTATTGACCGTCTTGACATGTCCGGCGCGGCGCGCCAGGTCAAGAGCATCCGTGTGCCACACGCGCAGGTTCATCTTCTTCAGGTTTCCGATGATGTCGGCGGGGTAGGGCATTTCATTCGTGAGGACCGGAAGCGGCGCGATGGTCTGCGTGTTCACAATCACGGTGCCGCCGGGCTTCAGCATGGCGGCATGGCGCGCGGCCTCCAGCATTTCAAAGGCCAGCAGAACGTCGGCGGATCCCTGCTCGATGGTGGGCGAAAACACCTTCTCCCCGAAACGCACATGGGTCACCACGCTTCCGCCGCGCTGGGCCATGCCGTGAATCTCCGACATCTTCACGTCATCTCCGCGCGCGGTGGCGAAGGCCCCGAGGATCTTCGAGGCCAGCAGCGCGCCCTGTCCGCCGACGGCCGCGATCAGGATGTTGGTGGTATCTTTCATGCCGGTCCTCCGCCGGGCCGGGGCTGCTTCTCGATCGCATGGAACGGGCAGATCCCCGCGCAAAGTTCGCATCCCACGCAGAGCACCTGGTCAATCTTTACCTTGTCTCCGTCGAAGGAAATCGCCGGGCATCCGATGGACAGGCATTTCATGCAGGACTTGCACAGATCGGGATTCACCTTCAGCGGGAAATGCCGGACGGCGCACGGATGCAGGATGCAGGTGCGTTTGGTGATGATCACCGACGGCTCTTCGCGCGCGAGCTCCTCGCGCATCACGGTTTCGAGCTCTTTCAAATTGAAAGCGTCCACTTCGCGGACGTGCTTGATCCCGATGGACTTTGCGAAATCAGCAAAACTCAATGCCGGTGCGGATTCGCCGTTCAGGGTTCTGCCGCTGGACGGATTCTCCTGGTGCCCGGTCATGGCGGTGATGCTGTTGTCGAGAATGACAACGGTTGTGATGCCCCGATTGTAGACAATATCCACCAGCCCGGTCATGCCGGAATGCCAGAAGGTGGAATCGCCGATCACGGCGATGGATTTTCCCGCAAAATCCTTTCCCCGCGCCTTCTGCATGCCGAAGGCCATGCCGATGCCCGCGCCCATGCAGATCGCGGTGTCCATGATGCTCAGCGGCGGCGAGGCGGTCAGCGTATAGCATCCAATGTCGCCGGCCACCTTGAGTTTGAGCTTCTTCATCACATAGAAGGGGCCGCGGTGATGGCATCCGGGACAGAGCACTGGCGGTCGCACCGGCAGGTTTTCGAACGGGGTTGAAACCGGTTCGGGCGCGGTATCCGTCAACCCCTTGCGGACAATCTCCGTGCTCAATTCTCCAATGACTGGAACTTTTGCTTTTCCAATGACTGGAACTCCAAGCGCCTTCAGGTGCTGTTCAAAAATCGGCTCAAGCTCCTCGACGACGAAAACCTTTTTATGTTGCCCGCAGAAGTCCTTCAGTTTCCTTTCCGGCAGGGGATAGGACAGTCCGAGTTTGCAGAACCCCGCATTCGGCATGACTTCCCGGCAGTACTGATATGCGATGCTCCCGGTGATGATGCAGGTGTCTGATGAACCATTTTCGTAAATATTCAGATCGGTGGTTTCGGCGAACTCGCGGAGTTTTCCGAGGCGCTCCTCGGCCACCACGCGGCGCCTGCGCGAGAAGGCCGGCGCGACCATGTATTTCCCGAAGCGGCTGTCGTATTCGCGAAGCGGCACATCCATCCGCCCGCCCGGCTCCAGCAGCCCGTAGGCATGCGCCACGCGCGTGGTGGTGCGGACGATGACGGGGGTGTCGAACTCCTCGCTGATTTCAAACGCGCGGATCATGAAATCGCGGCACTCGCGGCTGTCGGACGGTTCCAGCACGGGCAGCTTTCCGGCCATGCCGAAGTAGCGCGTGTCCTGCTCGTTCTGCGAGCTGTGCTGGCCGGGATCGTCGGCGACGACAACCACCAGCCCGGCGTTGACACCGGGATAGGAAATTGAGAGCAGGGGATCCATGGCCACGTTGAGGCCGACGTGCTTCATGGTGCATACGGCGCGCGCCCCCGCCACGGAGGCCCCGATGGCAACTTCGAGCGCGACTTTTTCGTTCACAGACCACTCGGCGTCAATCTCCTTGTACTGCGCGATATATTCGGTGACTTCGGTGCTCGGGGTGCCGGGATAGGCCGTGGCCACGCGAACGCCCGCTTCCCAGGCGCCGCGCGCAATCGCTTCATTTCCCAGCATCAGTGTCTTCATGGTTTCTTAAAACTGCAATCAACGAGACGGCCGACTTTAGCAGATGAAATAATTTATGCAAGGCGGCTCAACTTCCGAAAAGTTCCAATCATTGGAACTTTCCGCAAAAAAACTTCCAATGGTTGGAACTTTTTTCGCAGAAACTTCCAGCCATTGGAAAAAATAGGTTGCCAAGCTCCAGCCATTGGAATATTTACCACAGCTTTTTCCGAAACGGTTTTTCAGGGAGCACAACATGGGCAAGAAGCTGGTCATAGTCGAATCGCCTGCGAAGGCGCGCACGATCAACAAGATTCTGGGAAAGGATTTTCTGGTCAAGGCCTCGATGGGCCATGTGCGCGATCTGCCCGAAAAGCAGCTCGGCGTGGATATCGAGAAGAACTTCACGCCGCAGTACAAGGTGATCAAGGACAAGCAGAAGGTCATCAAGGAGCTTCAGAATGCGGCGAAGGATGTGGAAACCGTCTATCTCGCTCCCGACCCCGACCGCGAGGGCGAGGCGATCGCATGGCATCTGCAGGCCGCGCTTGAAAAGCAGGTTCCGGCTGAAAACTTTCTGCGCGTGACCTACAACGAAATCACCGCGCCCGCGATCCGCGAGGCGTTTGCGCATCCCCGGCAGATAGACCAGAACCGCGTGAACTCCCAGCAGGCGCGGCGCATTCTCGACCGCATCGTGGGCTACAAGGTCAGCCCGCTGCTCTGGTCGCGCGTCCGCGGCGGCGCCAGCGCCGGCCGCGTGCAGTCGGTGGCCCTCCGTCTGGTGTGCGAGCGCGAGAAGGAAATCCGGAATTTCGTGAAGGAGAAGTTCTGGGTGCTGGGCGCAAAGCTGCGCAAGCTGGTGGATCCGCGCGATGTGTTCGAGACGCGCCTCGTGAAAATCGGAAACGAAAAAGCCGATCTTCGCGATGAGGCGCAGGCGGAAAGGATTTTTGAAGACGTTCAGAACAGCGCGTTTCGCGTGCAGAGCATCAAGGACAAGGAAACGCAGAAGCGCGCCCGTCCGCCCTACATCACGAGCAGCCTTCAGCAGGCCGGCTCCAGCGTCCACGGATTTTCCCCGTCGCGCACAATGATGATCGCGCAGAAGCTTTATGAGGGCGTGGACCTCGGCGAGGGTCGGATCGGTCTGATCACCTACATGCGAACGGACTCATTCAACGTGTCGAAGGTCGCGCAGGACCAGGCGCGCGATTTTATCCGTAAAAACTTCGGTGATGACTATGTGCCTGAGAAGCCGAATTTCTACAAAAGCCGCGGCACCGCGCAGGAGGCCCATGAGGCCATTCGTCCCACCGATCCGTCACGCACTCCGGAATCGGTGCAGTCTGCCCTTTCGCCTGAGGAAGCCAAACTCTACGCGCTGATCTGGAAGCGTTTCATGGCCAGCCAGATGACCCCCGCGCGCATCGCGCAGCGCAGCGTTGAGATCGAGGCGCTGCCGAAGCGCGAGGGCGCGGATCCGCTGCTTTTCCGCGCCAATGCGTCACAGGTTCTCTTCCCGGGTTATATGAAGGCTTCGGGCCTCGAGAAGACAAAGACGCAGAACGAAGGCGAGGAGGAAGAGGACGATACCCAGGGCAGCCTGCCGCCGCTGACGGAAGGTGAGGGCCTGGAATGTGTCGAGCCGGTCAGGGCGGAAAAGGAAACCCAGCCGCCGCCGCGCTACACCGAAGCTTCTCTGATCCGCGCGCTGGAGGAAAACGGGGTGGGGCGGCCCAGCACCTACGCGGCGATTCTGTCCACCCTGAATGCGCGCAAGTACATCGCCCGCGAAAAGAAAGCCATCCTGCCGACCGAACTGGGCGACCGGGTCTGCGATTTCCTTGTCGCCCACCTGTCAGAGCTCTTTGATGTCCAGTTCACGGCTGCGATGGAAAAGAAGCTCGATGATATTGAGAGCGGCGAAGTCGAATGGCATCAGATGCTGGGTGAATTCTATCAGAACTTTCTCGGCTGGGTTCAGCAGGCCAAGGGACCTTCGGCCGATCCGGGGCATGTGGGGCAGGTTCTGGGCATGCTGGAGCATGTCCGCGAATGGGCGCCCGGGCGTCAGGCGGGCAAGCGGGAATACAGCGATGAGAAGTTTGTTGAGTCCGTCCGCCAGCAGTTCGAAGCCGGCGAAAAGGCCGTGTCGCAGCGGCAGGCGGATGCGCTGCTGAAACTGGGTGTGAAATACAAGGACCAGATATCCGGCTGGGATGAATTCGTCGTGGCGCAGGGCCTTGGGGAGGCCATCGGAGCCATCGAGGCGAAGAATCTCCCGCCGCGCGAGGAGACCTCCGGGAAACTGGATGCGCTGGCGGATGTGGCGTTCAAGGATGCGCGCACGATCGGCAAGAAAACCTATGATGACCGGGTTTTCTATGAATCCCTGAAGAAGCAGAATGACGAGGGACGAAGATTTTCCGACCGTCAGGTGGCGGCTCTGGACAAGATGCTGCTGAAATACGCCGACCAGATCGGCGGCCGCGAGCAGGTGGTTGCGCAGTTCGGGCTTGTGGAGCAGGAGAAAAAGCCTGGCGAAGACAGCGGCCCGATTCTGGCGCTGATGGAATCGGTTCAGGCCTGGCGGGAGCCGGTGAAGCGCGGCCGCCGCGAATGGGACGACCATGCCTTCTACCAGTCGCTGAAGGCGCAGTATGCGCAGAAGCACGAGCTCTCATTCAAGCAGCACATGGCCCTGAAAAAAATGGTTGTGCGCTACCGCGACCAGATTCCAAGCTTCGCGGAAGAGGCGGAAAAGCAGGGCCTCGTCATTCCCCAGAAGAAAGCGCCCAAGGGCAAGAATCTCGAAGAGCGGGCGGAATAACTCGCCGTGAAAGAAATCGGACTAACAGTCTAAAGGACTACAGCCTAAACCCCTTCTTCAACTCAGAAATCAAAAAGATCCTTGATTGGAAGGCCGAGGGATTTCGCGATCCGCTCGCAGCCGGAAATGGACGGGGCATTGATCCCGCGCTCGACGAACGGGTCCAGCTATCAATCCGGGATTTGGGATCTGGCGCAGGACACAACATATGATCTGCCGTATTACAATCTCTCTGATGTTCAGGGGATTTATGGCACTCTCAATGTGACACCCATCCCGGAGCCGTTCACGCTTGTCCTGCTCGGCCTGGGTTCACTGCTGACCGTATCGCTGCGCCGGAAGCCCCCGGCACTTTAGCCTCGCCCGCTGCGAAGTAATCCCATTGGCGATGGTAGGGCGTGCACTTCGTGCGCGCCGAGGCGGTCGCGGAGCGACCGCCCTACCTTAACGACAAGCGGTTTTGACGGAGCGAAACCCTCCAGCAACTTTTGGAGGGTCGCGCTCCGTCGCGACCATCTTCTTACGGCGTTACTGAGTTCCGCCCTCCAGAATTGATGGCCGCAGCCGGAATCACCCATCACGCATCCAGCAGGGTTCCGACCTTGTTCAGCACCTGCCGGACGATGGATTCGGGCAGGGAACAGATCAGCGAGGCCCGCCGGGCTTTCCAGTCCAGGCTCTTGATCTGATCCGAGAGGACGGCTCCCGATACTCTGCAATCCTTTGGGATGATGACTTCAAAAGGATAGCCTTTGATCTGGCTGGTGATGGGGCAGAACAGCGCAAGACCGACCTTGCGGTTGTATGACTCCGGCGAAAGAACGAGCGCCGGGCGATGGCCGGCCTGCTCGTGTCCCGACTGCGGCGTGAAGGCCAGCCAGACCACGTCGCCGCGTCTTGGGCAATGCGGGGAAGTCATTTTACCAGACCTCCCGTCCGACAGGCTTTCCCGTTCCGGTTTCGGAATGAAGATTGCGCTTTTTGACACCCTTCAGAAGGTCATCAAGACTGAAGGGCGGTTCGGGATTCGGATTGATGACGATTTTGCCGTCATCAAACGACAGATCAACCGGCGAACCATAGGCCAGCTGCGCCTCCTTGACAAACGCCTTCGGAATCCGCACTGCCAGACTGTTGCCCCATTTCTGAATCTTAGTTTCCATAAACACCTCAAATGTATATACAATATATATACGTCATGGTTGAGCGGCGTGCAAGGGAATTTCACGAGATGGAGCCGGCTTGCGGCTTCGGGTTGGCTTGCTTTATGCCCCATAGGTTCCCGCTGCGGTGGTTCCGCCGCGGCCGGTCCAGTTGGTATGGAAGAACTCGCCCCGCGGCCGGTCCGTGCGCTCATAGGTGTGGGCGCCGAAATAGTCGCGCTGGGCCTGGATCAGATTGGCGGGAAGGTTTTCACTTCGATATCCGTCAAACCATGCCAGCGCGCTGCTCATCGCCGGCAGCGGAATGCCCGTCATGGCTCCTCCGGCCACCACGCGCCGCCAGCCGGGAAGCGCCTTCATGACTGCATCCCTGAAGAAGGGATCCAGCAGCAGGTTGGCCAGCGCCGGATCACGGTCGTACGCCTCCTTGATTTTCCCCAGGAAAGCCGACCGGATAATGCAGCCCCCGCGCCACATGAGGGCAATCCCGCCGTAGTTGAGATTCCATTTTTGCTCCTCAGCCATGGCCCGCATAAGCTGATAGCCCTGGGCATAGGAAACAATCTTTGACGCATAGAGCGCTGATTCGAGCTGCTGCACCGATTCGGTGGTGTGCCCCGTGACCATGGCGGGCGGCGTGTTATACACCCTGCTGGCGGTTTCCCTTTCATCTTTCAGGGCTGAAAGGCACCGGGCATAGACAGCCTCGGCGATGAGCGTGAGCGGCTGACCCAGATCCAGCGCGGCGGCGGCCGTCCATTTGCCGGTGCCTTTCTGACCGGCGGCATCCAGAATCCTGTCGAGCAGAAATTCGCCATCCTCCCGATAGGCCAGAATCTCGCTCGTGATCTCAATCAGATAGGAATCAAGCGGCCCGCTGCTCCAGTTGGCAAATATCAGATGCATTTCCTCATTGGAAAGCCGCAGGCCCAGCTTCATCATGTGATAGGCTTCGGCAATGAGCTGCATGTCTCCATATTCAATGCCGTTGTGAACCATTTTGACGAAATGCCCGGCACCGCCTTCGCCGACCCAGTCGCAGCAGATTTCCCCGCCAGAAGTCCTGGCCGCGATTTTCTGGAAAATCGGCTTCACGGCGGGCCATGCGGCCGGCGATCCGCCGGGCATGATGGATGGGCCGGTCAGCGCACCTTCCTCGCCGCCCGATATGCCGGTGCCGATGTACAGCAGCCCCCTGCTTTCAACATATTGAACGCGACGGATGGTGTCGGGGTAGTGGGAGTTGCCTCCATCAATAATGATATCTCCGGGTTCAAGCAGGGGAAGGAGCGCCTCAATCAGGGCATCCACAGCGGAACCGGCCCGCACCATCATCATGACTTTTCGCGGCCGTTCAAGTGCGGCGACCAGCTCGTCGAGCGTCCGGCATCCGATGATGTTCTTCCCCGCGGCCCGGCCGGAGACAAACTGGTTCATGCGGTCAACCGTGCGGTTGAAGCAGGCGACGGCAAAGCCGTTCGACTCCATGTTCAGAATGAGATTTTCGCCCATGACGGCGAGGCCGATCACGCCGATATCCGCTTTTTTCTGCATGCGATACTCCGTACTTGATGAATCTGGGGCCCAGCATAGGCGAAGGCCGGGCGGGATTCAAAGCAAAAGGCAAAACGGCAGAAAATGAGCCTTATATATTGACATATCATGATATATGGATATATTGAGCCATAATTTTCTTCGGGCGGACCGGTTTTATGGTATAAACGCTCAGGATAATCGGGAGATTTGGCATATGAAAAGACTGGCAATGACGAATTTCAGCGTGCGGCATCCGTGGCTCGTTCTGCTGGTCGTGCTCGCCGCCGTGGTGGGGTTCGGCCTGCAGTTTCCAAAGGTCAAGTTCGACAACGATCCCGAGAACATGCTTTCCCCGGAGGAATATGTCCGGGTGTTCCACAACCGGATTAAACAGCGCTACAACCTGTATGACTTTGTCATTGTCGGAATTGTCAATACGCAGCACGAGGACGGCATTTTCAACGTCGGGACCCTCGGGCGGGTGGACGCGCTGACGAAACAGCTGATCAGTTTGCACCGGGCGGGAGACGGCCGGCCGGCAGTGGTGAATCCCGGAGACGGCCGGACGATCATTCCGGATCTTCGCCCGGCCGGCGCATGGAAGCGCGCACTGGGCGCCGTTTTCAGGCATGATGTCAATAATCTCTTCGATGAGGAGGGGGCCAGCGCCATCATCACGCCCGAAATCATGAGCCCGAGCGTGGTGGACAACATCAAGCAGGCTGCGATGGGGCAGCTTAAGATCGAATATCTGATGGAACAGCCGCCGCAGACCCGCGAGGAGGCGCTGGCGATCCGCGACGACGCCATGGGGAACCCGCTTTATAACGGGATGCTGGTATCTGAAGACGAAAAGGCCGTGTGCGTCTATATCCCCATCGTCGAAAAAACCTACAGCTACAATGTGGCCAATCTGGTGGAGGCCCTCACCAAGGACTGGCCGGCGGAGGACCGGGTGCTGATCACCGGCCAGCCGGTTGCGCAGGACACTTTCGGGGTGGAGATGCTGGTGCAGATGGCGTCTTCGGCGCCGCTTGCCGGGGTGGCCATTTTCCTGCTTCTGCTGCTGTTCTTCCGCCGCGTGTCGCTGATTATTCCACCGATGATTGTCGCGGTCGTCAGCGTGATCTGCACCATGGGCCTGCTGATCGGGCTGGGCTACGACGTGCACATCATGAGCTCGATGATCGCCATTTTCCTGATGCCGATCGCTGTGGCGGATTCGGTGCATATCCTCAGCGAATTCTTCGACACCTATCACCGTTTCCAGGACAAAAGCAGAACGGTTCAGCATGTTATTGGACACCTTTTCATGCCTATGCTCTACACCAGCCTGACGACGATCGCCGGGTTTGCGTCGCTGGCCACCACGCCGATTCCGCCGGTCAGGGTTTTCGGACTGCACATTGCGTTTGGCGTGGCCCTGGCATGGTTTCTCACCATGACGCTGGTGCCGGCCTATATCATGATCTTTGTCTCGAAAAAGACGCTCGACAAGGCCTGCAGGGTGCATGATCAGGAAAGCTGCGATGTTAAGCCGTCGAGGCTTGATCGTTTCCTGGAATGGCTGGGCGCATTCTCGTATGCGCGCTGGAAATTCATTGTGGCGGCCACGCTTCTGGTTGTCGGTCTGGCCGTCTACGGCATTTCGCGCATCGAAGTGAACGACAATCCCGTGAAGTGGTTCGTGAAATCGCACCGCATCCGGATCGCCGATGATGTGCTGAACCAGCACTTCGGCGGAACCTACACCGCCTATCTGACGCTGGCCTCTCCGAATGTTGAGGCGGTAAGCTGCCATGAGAAGGCGGCCATCATCCGCAGCGAGGCGCGGAAGCGGTTCGGCGACAGCATGCCGGCCGCTCTGGAGCGCTTTCTGGCCCAGCTGGACATTCAGGAGCAGCTTCAGCGCAATGTCAGTTCGGCCGACCTGCGGAAATGCTTTGTGAGTCTGGTGCAGGCGGCGGAACAAATTGATGCCGAAGCTTCCGCCTCGTGGATCACGCTGGGGGATGAGATCAACTATCTCGATCCCGAAGGGCTGACATTCGAGGTTCTCTCCTCGGCTGTGACGTCCGTTGAGGGCGTTCCTGATGAGGACCGGGCGGTCCTGCTGTCTCGTCTGGAACCGCATAAAAATCTGACCGGAGCGGAACTGCAGAATGCGGCGCTGGCTGTTTGTGATGAATTCACGGCCCTTTCCTTCAGCGATTTCGTGTTTGAGATGGAGGCGGATTTATCGGCCCCTCTGTTCAAGCGCCCGGAAGTGCTGGCCTATATTCAGGCGCTGCAGGACCATCTGATCCGGAATGAGGTCATCGGGAAGGTCAGTTCGGCGGTGGACGCCCTGAAGAAGGCGAATTACGAGCTTAACTGGCTGGAGCCGTCCACCGATGAAGACCGCGCCCGCAACCAGTCCTTCTATTCGATTCCGCCCACGCCTTCCGCCTGCGCGCAGGTGTTCACTCAGCTGGAAGGTTCGAAGAAAAAAGACAGTTTGTTTCATCTGCTGACAAAGGACTATCAGCAGATCAACATCTGGGTACAGCTCAAGAGCGGTGACAACAAGTATATGGAGGCGGTTGTCCGGGATGTGGAGGCATACATGACAGCCAATCCGCCGCCGGGGGGGCTGGAGGCCGGCTGGGCCGGGCTCACCTATCTGAACGTGGTCTGGCAGGACAAGATGGTGGTCGGCATGCTTTCATCACTCGGCAGCAGCTTTGTGATTGTACTGATCATGATGATGCTCCTGTTCCGCTCGCCGCTGATGGGCCTGCTTTCGATGATTCCGCTGACAGTGACGATTTCATTCATCTACGGCCTCATCGGGCTGGCGGGCAAGGACTACGACATGCCGGTGGCCGTGCTGTCGGCGCTGACGCTGGGCTTGAGTGTGGACTTTGCGATTCACTTCCTGGAACGAGCTCGCGAGCTGCAGAAGCAGCGCGGGAGCTGGAAGCTGGCGATCCGCGAAATGTTCAAGGAGCCGGCGATGGCCATCAGCCGCAATGCCATCGTGATTTCACTTGGATTTACGCCGCTGCTGGCGGCGCCCCTTGTGCCCTACAAAACCGTCGGCTTTTTCATGGCTGCCATCATGGCTGTGTCCTGGCTGGCCACGCTGTTCATTCTGGCTGCGCTGGTGACGGCACTGCGGAGGGTCTTGTTCAAATCAGATGCCGGGGAGCGGGATTGATGCTGGATGCTTGAAACTTGATACTGGGAAGAAGAGATATGCGCGAGATTTATGAGATGGATGTTTATCGGTTGGCCGAAGAGCTGTCCGATCTTGTCTGGAATGATTTTGATCTTTGGCCCGAAAAGGCCCGGCGGACGATTGGTTATCAGGTGATCCGTTCTGCCGACAGCATAGCTGCAAATATTGCGGAAGGCTATGGACGGTATTCTTCCGCTGAAAAGATACAATTTTATCGTTATGCCCGCGGTTCTTTTGAAGAGACCAAGGCGTGGCTGCGCAAGGCCATTCGCCGCAGTGTAATAGAAAAGAAGAGAACCGATGAATTCAAAACAATAATTGGCGAGCTGGGGCCCAAACTGAATGCGTTTATACGAAGCACAAATAAAGGAGCGAATAAATGAAATCCAATCCAAGCATCAAGTATCAGGCATCAAGCATCATCCACCGTCTCTCCCTTATGTCGGTTGCGATCTTCTCTGTCCTGCTGGCTTCTCTCTCGTCCGCCGCGGCCGAAGACCTGACGGTGGATGAGATTATCACAAAGGCCAACGAGGCCGCGTATTATGCGGGCAGGGATGGCCAGGCTGATGTTAAAATGACCATTGTGGATGCCGGGGGCGGCGAGCGGGTCCGCCAGTTCCGCATCCTGCGGCTGAACGCCGAGAACGGGAACCAGAAGTTCTACGTCTACTTCAATGAGCCGGCCGATGTGCGCCGCATGGTGTATCTGGTCTGGAAGAAAGTGGGCGAGGGGCAGGATGATGACCGCTGGATGTATCTGCCCGCGCTGGACCTGGTCCGCCGCATCGCTCCCGGCGACAAGCGCACCAGCTTTGTGGGCTCCGATTTTGTTTACGAGGATGTCTCCGGCCGCAATCTGAATGCGGATGAGCACGAACTGATTTCATCGGCCGGCGGGCAGTACCAGATCAAAAACACCCCGAAGGATCCCGGCTCGGTTGAATTCTCCTATTATACTGTCTGGATAGACCAGGACACATTCCTCCCGCGCAAGGCGGAGTACTATGACAAGAACGGAAAACTCTACCGGCGCGTTGAGGGCACGAAGGTCGAGACCGTTCAGGGATATCCGACCGTTGTGGAATCGGTCGTGACGGACTTGAACACCGGCGGGAAAACAGTGAATGCGTTCAGCGGGATGAAATACGACATTGGCCTGAACGACGCCATCTTCTCGGAACGCTTTTTGAAACGGCCGCCGCGCGAGGCCACCCGTTGAGGATTAAAATGATGAAAAGGTATATTTTTATCGCTGTCTTCGTGCTGGCGGCAGGTGTGGCGCAGGCGGCTAATGTGCACGGATTCGCCGATGTGAGGGCCGGGCTTCGGATGCAGAACGATCCGAACCAGGATGATGAAAGCCTTGGCGAACTCCGCCTGCAGCTCGATGTCATGGAATACGCCGGACCCCTGACGCTGCAGCTGCGCTCGGATTTCCTGTATGACTGGGTGCTGGACGAGCATGATATTGACCTCGAAACGGGCGAGGGGGCCATTGACCTGCGCGAGGCCAACGTCTCTGCCTCGCCGGTGAGCTGGGCTGATGTGAAAGCCGGCCGGCAGATTCTGACCTGGGGCACCGGCGATCTGCTGTTCATCAACGACATGTTTCCCAAGGACTGGAATTCCTTCTTCATCGGGCGTGACGAGGAATATCTGAAGGCGCCGTCCGATGCGGTCAAGGTGAGCCTCTTCCCGTCGTGGGCGAACATAGACCTGGTGTACACCCCGCGCTTCGATCATGACCGGTTTATCACCGGCGACCGCATTTCGTTCTGGAACGCGGGTCTCGGCGCGCGGTCGGGACAGGATGCCGTCGCGGATGCGAATATCCCGGATGAATGGTTTGATGACGATGAAATCAGCATTCGCGTGTCGCGCAACATGAAGGGGTATGAGCTGGCCCTTTACGGATATGAAGGTTTCTGGAAAAGCCCGTCGGGGTCCGACATGGAATCCGGTCGTGCGATATTCCCCAGGCTTGGAGTGTACGGCGCAAGTCTGCGGGGACAGCTCATGAAGGGCATCGCGAACCTGGAAGCGGGCTATTACGATTCTCGCGACGACCGTGACGGCGACGATCCTTTCGTGCACAACAGTGAAGCCCGCCTGCTGGCCGGTTACCAGCAGGAGCTGATGCGGGACCTGACGCTGGCGGTTCAGTACTATGTCGAGCTGATGATGGATTATGGCGAGTACGAGGATTCGCTTCCGGAGGGAATGGATGCGGCGGACGAGAACCGGCACGTGCTGACCCTGCGGCTCACGCAGCAGCTTCTCAGCCAGAACCTGATGCTCTCGTTCTTCGCCTACTGGTCGCCGTCAGACGAGGACGGCTATCTCCGTCCGTCCGTTTCCTACAAGGCATCCGATGAATGGAAATTCACGGCTGGGGGAAATATCTTCATGGGCCGGGACGATCACACCTTCTTCGGGCAGTTTGAGGACAACAACAATGTCTATCTGTCCGCCCGGTACAGTTTCTAAATCAGGAGAGAAAATATGACCGTTGAAAATGCAGTACGGATTCTGGCGGGAACACTGGTGCTGGTCAGCGCGGCGCTGGCATATTATGTCAGCCCGTGGTGGCTTCTTCTGACCTGCTTCGTGGGAGTCAACCTGATTCAGTCCGCTTTCACGGGCTTCTGCCCGGCGGAAATGTTATTCCGCAAACTGGGCCTGAAGTAAGATATCCGCGCGAATACATCCGCCGCTCCTTCGCGAATATGCGGCCGTGTTCGGGCCCTGTGGCAGTCCGCGTCCTGCTGAAATTCCGCCCTTGCGCAAAACTTCCAATGACTGGAACTTTCTGTCTGAAAAGTTCCAATGATTGGAACTTTTGGTCTGAAAACTTCCAATGACTGGAACTTTTCGGGTCATGAGCCGAAGGAGCAGACTGCGCAGTTCTTGCAAAGTGACGGCGCGTCCATTAGATTTTAAAGAACAGAGGAAATAGTGAAGAGCGCGAAGGACCATTGTTTCAAGAACTGCACGACGTGCGGCACCAGCTGGCCGGACAGGGATTCGTTCCTGGCCGATTCCCGTGTGGAGTTTCTGGGATATCAGCCGATGTTTGAGGGGCGGCATCTGGGCTATTTCCTTTTCAATCACATCATGCAGTGCACCACCACGCTCGCCGTTTCCGTGGAGGAATTCCGGGATTTGTACGACGGGCCGGTCTGGCAGGAATGCCGGTACGGGGGACCGGACTGCCCGGGCTACTGCGCGCATCTGGGACAGGACGGGCGGTGTCCGGCCCAGTGCGTCTGCACCTGGGTCCGGGAGGTCATGAGCATCCTCAGGGCGTGGCCGAAAAAGATATCCTGAAACAAATTTCAAGGCCCCGGTTGACATCGCGTTTAAATAGTACTATTTTAGTACTATATTAAAGGAGCATCCATGGAAATACTGAAAAGAGAGACTGATTATGCACTGCGGGCGCTGCATCTGCTGGACCAGGGGGAGTGCACGGACACGATGGCCCTCGCGCGCGACTGCAAGGCGCCGCTGGCATCCATCCGCAAAATAATGAAGAAGCTGGCGAATGACGGAATCGTCAAGGCTGTTCGCGGCGTGCAGGGGGGATATCTGCTGGCGATGCCCTCGCGCAGGATCAGTCTGGGCCGGGTGGTTGAAGTCATTCAGGGTCCGGTGTACATGAACGTCTGCAACAGGAAGGGCTATGCGTGCCCGTACAGCGGGAAATGCCCGATGAAGGGCTCCGTCTGCATTCTGCAGAAGCGCCTGAACGATTTTTTCAACAAAACCAATTTAGCTGAAATCTACAAACAACCAAAAAAGAGAAAGGGAAAGTCATGAGCATGTTCTGCTTCCAGTGTCAGGAAACCGCGAAAAACCAGGGTTGCACCGTCCGCGGGGTATGCGGGAAACAGGAGCCCACGGCGAATCTGCAGGATCTTCTGATCCACACTCTGAAAGGACTGGCCATTGCCGGCAAAAAGGCCGATGAACTCGGCCGCTATGACCGGGAGGTCGGCCGGACAATTATCCGCGGGCTGTTCGCCACGATCACCAACGCCAATTTTGATGATGCGGTCATCAGCCGCCTCATTTTGGAGGCTGTTGCTCAGCGCGACACGCTTCGCAAGGAATGCGAGGCGAAAGACGCGACGTGGGCACAGAAACTGCATGACGCAGCGACCTGGGCTCCGAAAAAGGGGGAAGACCTTCAGGTGAAGGCTCTTCTGGTCGGCATTCCCTCCGAGCCGAACGAGGATGTGCGGTCGCTGCAGCAGCTTCTGATCATCGGCCTCAAGGGCATTGCAGCCTACGCTGATCATGCGCTGGTGCTGGGGTACGAGGATGATGCCATTTACCGGTTCATCGTGGACGGACTGATTTCAACCACGCAGAAACTCAGCGTGGACGAGATGGTGGGCATGGTGCTGAAGGCGGGCGAAATTGCCGTCACGACCATGGCGCTTCTCGATAAGGCCAACACGGAGACCTACGGCAGTCCGGAGATCACGAAAGTGTCAACCGGGGTGCGCAGGAATCCGGGCATCCTGATTTCCGGCCACGACCTGAAGGATATGGACGAGCTCCTGCAGCAGACCGAGGGCACGGGCGTGGATGTCTATACACACGGCGAAATGCTTCCGTGCCATTACTATCCGGCCTTCAAGAAATACAAGCATCTGGCCGGAAACTACGGCGGAAGCTGGTGGCTTCAGGACAAGGAATTCGCCTCATTCAACGGGCCGATCCTGCTGACGACCAACTGCATCATTCCGGTGAAGGACAGCTACAAGGATCGTTTCTACACGACAGGCATGGCCGGCTGGCCGGGCACGAAGCATATTCCTGACCGGAAACCGCGAAAACAGAAGGACTTCTCCCCGCTCATCGCGCAGGCAAAGAAATGCGCGCCTCCGCAGGAGCTGGAAAACGGCGAAATCGTCGGCGGCTTCGCTCATAATCAGGTGATGGCTGTCGCCGGCAAGGTGGTGGAGGCCGTAAAGTCCGGAGCGATCAAACGTTTTGTGGTGATGGCCGGATGCGACGGGCGCCAGAAATCCCGGAACTATTTCACCGAAGTGGCCGAGGCCCTGCCGAAGGACACGATCATTTTGACCGCGGGCTGCGCGAAATACCGCTACAACAAGCTGGACCTTGGCGATATCGGCGGGATCCCGCGTGTTCTGGATGCCGGGCAGTGCAACGACAGCTATTCGCTGGCGGTCATCGCGCTGAAACTGAAGGAGGCCTTCGGACTGGAATCCATCAACGATCTTCCGTTGTCTTTCGACATCGCCTGGTACGAGCAGAAGGCCGTGGCCGTGCTGCTGGCGCTGCTGCATCTGGGGGTGAAGGGAATCCGGCTGGGGCCGACGCTGCCGGCGTTTCTCTCGCCCGCGGTGGCCAAGGTGCTGGTGGACAATTTTGACATCAAGCCCACCGGCGAGGTGCAGGCGGATGTCGAGGCCATGATGGCCGGGAAGTGATATGGCGAAGCGAAAGATTATCAGGATCAATGAGGACCTCTGCAACGGATGCGGCGAATGTGTCACATCCTGCGCAGAGGGCGCATTGAAGATCGTCAACGGCAAGGCGAAGCTGGTCAAGGAGCAGTTCTGCGACGGATTCGGAGACTGCATTGGAGAGTGTCCGACCGGAGCTCTGACCATTGAAGAGCGCGAGGCGGACGCCTTCGACTTCGCCGCCACCCGCGAACATGTGGCGGCAACCGAGGGCCCTGCTGCCGTGGCCCGCTTTGATGAGGCCGGGAAGAAGCATGGGCTGGCTCCGTCCGGCGGTTGTCCCGGCATGCGCATGCGTGTGCCGGAAGCCCCGGCCGCGAAGCAGGCCGTTGCCGCAAATGCGCAAATGCCGACGGCCATCCCGTCGGAACTGCAGCAGTGGCCTGTTCAGCTTCATCTGGTGCAGCCCGGCGCGCCGTTCTTCAAAAACCGGGAACTGGTGGTGATGAGCACCTGCGGGCCGATCGCTTCGGCGGACATACACTGGCGTTTCCTCCGGGGCAGGGGGATCGTTGTGGCCTGCCCCAAACTGGACCGCACGGAGGGATATGTCGAAAAAATGGCCGACATATTTTCAGAGCCCACCATCCCCAAAGTGATTGTGGTCCGGATGCAGGTGCCCTGCTGCGGGGGGCTCACCATGATGGTTCGGGCTGCCGCGGAAAGATGCGGCCGCAGAGATCTGGTCATTGAAGAGGCGGTCATGAGTCTGACCGGAGATGTTCTTTCGCAGAAGGCGATTTGAATTCTCCCGGATTGCGCGTATGCTTACCCTCCCACAAGGGAAGAAAGGATTGTGTGATGAAGTTTAAATTGATGGTTGCGATAATGGCGGTCACGGCTGCGGCGTTTGTTTCCTATGCGGGCGGACCCTGCTGCGCCGAAAAGGCGGAAAAGGCAAAAGAGTCCGGCGATGAAGCTGCCGCCTGCAAGGCGATGACGTCCGGGGAGGAAGCGGCGGCCTGCAAAGCGATGAAGAAGTCAGGGGATAAAGCAGCCGGATGCTGCATGATGAAGAAGGCCGGTTGTGCCCCGAAACTTCCCGATGCCCCGCCTGCTCCTGAAGAAGCGGCCGCTCCCGCTGAGTGATCATGGGCGGCACGGATTACAAAGGCCGGCCGCTCGATCTGGTGCAGGAGGTCGCCTATGCCTCCGGTTCGGTTGTCAGCAAGACTCTGATGAACAAGCCGGTGGGGTCTCTCACTCTGTTTGCCTTCGATGCGGGACAGGGGCTGAGCGAGCACACATCCCCCTATGATGCGGCTGTTCAGATACTGGACGGAGAAGCGGTGATCAATATAGGGGGGAGCCCTCTAACTGCCCGGTCCGGCCAAATGGTGATCATGCCGGCGGATGTGCCTCATTCTCTCTGGGCCGAAAAGCGGTTCAAGATGCTGCTGATCATGATCCGCCAGCCGTCGGCGGCTTCAGACGAAGGATAAGCTTGCACTCTCCGGCCGCGCGGCTACTATGGCAGAGACAGGTCTTGGATGAACAAACCAAACAGGAGTATGTGAAATGCAGAAGTATGTTTGCACCGTGTGCGGCTACATTTATGACCCGGCGGCCGGAGATCCCGATAACGGGGTTGCTCCCGGCACAGCGTTTGAAGACATTCCCGACACCTGGGTCTGTCCTGAATGCGGCGTTCCCAAGAGCGATTTTGAGCCGGCCGACTGAACGGGATGTGAAATAATGAGCCTGGAGAGACGCGCTCAGGGGCTTCCGCTAAGCGGAGGAATGGCGCTTGGGCGCGTTTGTCTATTTGATGATCATCGTCATCAGGAAGTTCCGGCCTACGCCATCGAACCCTCCCGGATCGACGATGAAATTCTCCGCCTGGAGGAAGCGCTGCAGATCACAACCCGGCAGCTCGAGGATATCCGCACCCATGTTCATGAGCGCATGGGTACGGCGGAAGCCGGTATATTCAGCGCTCAGAAAATGATTGTCGAGGATCCGCAGATATCAAGGGAGATGCGGGAGCATATCCGTGCGGAACTGAGCAACGCGGAACATGCCATCCATCGTGTGCTGGATGCATATGAATCCAGGCTGGGCGCACTGGATGACGAGTACATCCGCGAGCGGGCATCGGATGTCGGTGAAATCCGCCGGCGGCTGCTCAACAATCTGGCTAATACAGTTCCCGGCCTGAGCTGTGCCGGCCGCTGCCGGCGGGGCAGAAACCGCGTTGTGGTCGCCGAGGAACTGACGCCCAGCCTGACCATCAGCATGAACACGGATGAAGTGCTGGCCTTCGTGACCGAGCGCGGCGGGATCAATTCGCACGCGGCCATTCTGGCGCGTGCTCTCGGCATTCCCGCGGTCAGCGGAATCCGGAACATACACAGCTCGGTCGCCTGCGGAACCGACATACTGGTTAACGGAGACACCGGCGAGGTGATCATATCCCCCGCGCCGGAGACTCTGGCGGCCTGTTCCTGCGCCATCGGCCGTGCCCGCCGGGCGGAAGCAATGGATCCTGTCCCGCAGCTGAAGGTTCTGGCGAATATCACGCTGTGCGGGGAAGCGGGCGAGGCCTGTGAAATGAGGGCCGAGGGGATCGGGCTCTACCGGACGGAATTCGAGTTTATTTCTTCCGGAGAGATCCTGCGGGAAGAGGAGCAGTGCGCCCGATACACGTCCGTGGTCGAAGCCATGAACGGGCGCGTCACCACGTTTCGGATGCTTGATGCCGGAGGGGACAAGCCTCTGCCGGAGCTGAGAATCCCGCAGGAGGAAAATCCTGCACTGGGGCTGCGGGGAAGCCGCCTGCTGCTGCGCTATCCGGACCTGTTTCGCGATCAGGCGCGCGCCATTGCGCGGGCATCACAGGCCGGCCCGGTCCGCGTGATGTTTCCCATGGTCGTGGATGTCCAGCAGTTCTGCAGGCTGCGCGACGCTTTTAAGGAGTATGCGGCTGATATCCGCACGGGAACTGTTGAATTCGGCGTGATGTTTGAAGTCCCTTCCGCAGCCATTCAGGCCGATGAAATATTCCGCGAAGCCGAGTTCGCAAGCGTGGGGACGAATGATCTCACCCAGTATCTTTTCGCAGTGGATCGTGACAACGCGCTGGTTGCGGATGATTACAGCTCGGATCATCCCGTGTTCTGGGCACTGATGAGAACCCTGGCTTCCGCGGCGCGCAAAAAGAACAGACCTCTGTCTGTCTGCGGCGAACTGGCCGGCATGCCGGACATGGTTAAAAAGCTGATGGCCTGCGGCATCCGCTCGGTGAGCTGCAGCCCCCGCGCCATTCCCCTGATTCGAAAGGCGGTGACTGAATGAGAGTGGGCATTATAGGCGCGGGCCATGCCGGAGTGAAAGCTGCAGAAACGGCTTCCGCGCAGGGGGCAGAAGTTCATCTGTATTCCGCGGAACCGGTTTTGCCCTATTACCGGCCCAAGCTGGTGGGCTATGCCTTTGGTCAGTCGTCTCTTTCAGAGATCACCATGCATGATGCGGCGTGGTATGAATCGCGCGGGATAGCGCTTCTCCTGAATACACCCGTCACAAGCTGTGATCTCTCCGCGCGCAGCCTGACATCCAAACTCGGAACGGAAAAATACGATGCACTGATATTCGCAACAGGGTCTCTTCCCGCCGTGCCGCCTTTTGCCCGTCATGCGCTGGAGCACATCCATCCGCTCTGGCATCTGGGCCATGCCGAAGATATACGGCGCCTGCTTTCTCCCGGGAAGAGACTGGCGGTCGTAGGCGGGGGCATTCTCGGGGTGGAGGTGGCCCATCGCGCCGTTCTGGCGGGACTGCAGGTTGTTCTCGTGGAGCGGCTGGGACATCTGATGGAATCCAATTTTGGAACGGAGGCTTCGGTCGTTGTTGAAAATTCCCTCAGGGGCATGGGGGTCAGGCTTTGTCTGGGCACATGCGTGAGCTCGCTGAAGAAAGCGCCTGCCGGTGATTTCCACTTGCAGATGGACTCCGGGGACTCGGATCGGGCCGACATGGTTATCCTTGCGGTGGGCGCGCGGCGGGACACTTCCCTGCCGCGCACGGCCGGTCTCAAATGCGGCGCCGGCATTCTCGTGACGGCCGGCATGCAGACTTCGGATCCGTCGGTTTTTGCCGGGGGCGACATTGTGGAATGGCCGCCCTGTCCGCATTTTTCTGTTTATGAGGCGGTCATGCAGGGCAAACTGGCGGCGGCCAACGCGTTGGCTGCCGCGCAGGGCGGAGCGATGGCTGAGCATAAATCGGCAGATGTTCCCGTATCCTATACGTATGAGGGGTTCTCCTTAAATTCCATCGGTCCGGCTTGCGAAAACGGCGCAGATGAGGTAGTTTTAGAGAATAGTGCTGAAATTCACAGAGCTCTTCTTGTGAAAGCGGGGATACTGATTGGAATCCAGATGGCGGGATCCTCCGTGGATTTCAGGAAATATGAAAAAATGATAGGAAAAAAACTGTAATCAGGAGACAGGAAAAATGGAATTGAAAGGCAGTCAAACCGAGAAAAACCTTTTGACCGCGTTTGCGGGGGAATCCCAGGCCCGCAACCGCTACACCTACTATGCCGGGGCGGCGAAGAAAGAAGGTTTCCGTCAGATTTCGGAGATTTTCGAGGAAACAGCAAATCAGGAAAAAGAGCATGCCAAGCGCCTCTACAAGTTTCTGAAGGGCGGCGAACTGGAAATCACGGCCTCTTTCCCGGCCGGCACCATTGCATCCACTTCTGTAAATCTTGAGCATGGCGCCGCGGGAGAACACTACGAGTGGACTGAAATGTATCCCTCGTTTGCGGAAACCGCGCGCAAAGAAGGATTCCCCGAGATAGCGAAAGTCTTTGAAGCCATCGCGGTTGCGGAAAAGCAGCACGAAAAACGTTATCTCGACCTGAAGGCTAATGTGGATGCCCAGAAGGTGTTTAAGAAGGACAAGGAAGTGGTCTGGCGCTGCATGAACTGCGGCTATATTCACACCGGCAAAGAGGCGGTGACCGTGTGCCCGGCCTGCGCTCATCCTCAGGCTCACTTTGAACTGCTGGCGGAAAACTGGTAATCGAACAACATAAGGAGAAGCCCATGACAAAGCGTCTTGAAATCTACAAATGTGAAATGTGCGGAAACATCGTCAGTGTTCTGCATGCCGGAGACGGCGAACTCGTGTGCTGCGGCGAGCCGATGAAGCGGCTCGAAGAGAAGACCGCCGACAAGACCACGGAAAAACATGTTCCCGTGATCGAGAAAACAGATACCGGATACAAGGTCACCGTGGGAAGCACACTGCACCCGATGCTGCCGGAGCATTACATTGAGTGGATTGAGATTCAGTTTGACGACAAGGTGGGCCGCAAATTCCTGAAGCCCGGCGACCAGCCTGTGGCCGTGTTTGACGGAATCAGCGCCAAAGACGTGTCCGCGCGCGAGTACTGCAACGTACACGGTCTCTGGAAGTCCTGAGGTCCGTATGATCACAGAAAGCCGGGGGCCGTCACAGGCCCCCGGCTTCATCTCTAATCAGCAGCAGGAGAAAAAATGATATCCGAAAAACTGGCAAAAGCGATTAACGATCAGATCAACAAGGAAATATATTCCAGCTATCTGTATTACGCGATGGCGGCTCAGGCCGAGGCGCAGGGTTTCAAGGGATGTGCGAACTGGTTCCACATCCAGGCCCTGGAGGAACTGACTCATGCCGACAAGTTCTTTAAATATCTGTGCAGTCAGGGTGCTCTGCCTGTGATGGAGGCCGTGGACAAGCCCGAATTGAAGGGGACAGAGATCAAGGCCCTTTTCGAGCAGACGCTGGAGCACGAGCGTTTTGTGACTTCCCGTATTAACAGCCTGATGAAGCTTACTCGTGAAGAGGGCGACTATGCCTCGGAGATATTCCTGCAGTGGTATGTGACCGAGCAGATAGAGGAAGAGGAAAACGCCACGGGCATCCTGGATCAAATCCGCCTCACGGGTGATTCCAAACAGGGCATGTTCATGCTGGATCGAGAACTGGCCGCGCGCGTGTTCACTCCCCCGCCGGCCCCCGCCGCGGACTGATTCATGCCGGTATTGATTGCGGCTTCGGTGCTGGGTGCTCTGATCGGATTCATTGCGGGCCTGAAGGTGCGAAAACTCCGGCTGGCTCCTGTGAACGCGGCCTTTATCGGTGCCGTGATCGGAGGTTTCATTGCATGGCATGAAGTCGGACAAAGGACTCCGGAGAACATCTACATGCTGCAGCGCGGTGAGGCTCTCAGCGGCATTGTGCAGAGCAACCGTGCCGTGGTTGTGGATTATTATGCCGACTGGTGTCCTCCCTGCCGAAGCTTAAAGCCGGTTCTTGATGATCTCGCCGGTGTGTGGTCGGAACGCGTGCTGTTTGTCGGGGTGAATGTGGATCATCATCCGGCTGAAGCACAGGCGGCTGAAGTGCAGAGCATCCCGGATGTCCGTCTTTTTCTGAACGGGAAACTGCTCCGGAAAATCAGCGGTTTCAATACGCGTTCGGTTTACGACACGGCGCTCAAAGATCTGCTCTGATTTGCGGGATCGGACGTTCTGCTGTATAATGTATGGAATATCAGGGAATAATGAATGCTGTGCTGAACATTCTGAATTCGTTCTGGAGGGTGCTTGTGGAGATGTCCCCGTACCTTCTGTTCGGATTTTTTGTCGCGGGCATCCTGTCGATGTTCATCTCGGCTTCAACGGTGGAGCGGCATCTGGGCGGCCGCGGCATATGGCCGATTATCAAGGCCTCTGCTTTTGGCGTTCCGCTCCCGCTTTGCAGCTGCAGTGTGATTCCCGTATCCGCGTCGCTCCGAAAACACGGCGCCGGGAAGGGGGCCACCACGGCTTTTCTGATTTCCACTCCCCAGACCGGCGTGGACAGCATCTTTGTGACTTACAGCCTGCTGGGTCTTGTCTTTGCCATTGTTCGCCCCATTGCCGCGCTGCTGACGGGAATCCTGGGAGGATGGCTTGTTGATGTCACGGCGGGGGCGGGACCTGATCAGGCGCAGGAACCCTGTCATGATGCCTGCTGTGTTCATGAGGAAAAACGCCATCGCATCCGGGACGGCCTCCGTCATGGTTTTATCACCATTCCGAAACACATTGCGCGCGACATGGTGATTGGCCTTGCGCTCGCGGCCCTGATTACGGCGCTTATCCCCGATGATTTCTTCGCGGAATATCTGGGTACCGGATTCTTATCCATGGTTGTGATGATGCTGATGGGCATTCCCGTTTATGTCTGTGCGACCGCTTCCGTTCCCGTGGCGGCGGCTTTCATGATGAAGGGCATTACGCCCGGCGCGGCGTTTGTGTTTCTGATGACCGGTCCGGCCACCAACGCGGCGACCATTGCCATCATCCGCAATATGATGGGAAACAAATCCGCACTGATTTATCTGGCGACCGTGGCGGTTTCGGCGCTCGCCTTCGGTCTGCTGCTGGATCATGCCATCATGTCGGGTCATGTCCACATTCATGACATGGCCCATGCAATGTTGCCGTACTGGATCAAGCTGATTGCGTCAGCTGTGCTTGCGGTTGTGCTGGGATATGCCCTGTGGTCCAATTTCCATCCGGGAAGGAAATAAACATGTGTCTGAACAAGATAAAGCCGGGCCGCCCTCTGACTTGCGCCCCCTCCTGTATGCTTTCTGGCGGATTTCAATAATTCGGCCGGATGGCGTAGGGGATGGGGTCCTCGACGCCGGCCTGCCGAAAGCCGCGCAGGCGCAGCGCGCAGCTGTCGCAGACGCCGCAGGCCTTGTCCTCGCTCTGGTAGCATGACCACGACAGATGCAGCGGGGCCCCCAGCCTGAGGCCCTCTTTCACGATAGCGGCCTTGTTCAGGGTGATGACCGGAGTAATGATGCGCATGTGCGTTTCGGGCTTTGTGCCTTCCTCGATCGCGGCCTCGAAAGCGCGGTAGAATGCTGCCCGGCAGTCGGGATAGCCGGAGGAATCCTCCTCAACCGCACCGATAAAAATGGCTTTTGCCCCCAGCACTTCCCCCCAGCTTGCGGCAGTGGCCAGCATGTGTGCATTGCGGAAGGGGACATAGGAGGCCGGAACTTCGGTGCTTTCCAGATTGGCTTCGGACACCGGCATCTGGAAATCGGTCAGGCTCGAATGCCCGATGGCTTTCAGAGCATCCAGCGAGATGACCAGCCGCCGTTTTACGCCGTAGAAATCGGCGATGTCGTTGAAGGCCTTGAGTTCGCGTGCCTCGGTGCGCTGGCCGTAGTTCACATGGAGCAGGGCCGGCTCGTAATCCTGGGCCGCTATGGCGGCGGTCACGCAGCTGTCGAGCCCTCCGCTCATCGCCACGACGGCAACGGGTTTTGCGGAATCTGTTTTCATTTGAGTTTCACGGTGACGGTCCCCGAGTTTCGTGCGGTCTCGTGGATGGTTACGGAAAATTCAGACAGCCGGCTGCAGGCTTCCAGCCCCGGCTTCAGGGCCCTGGCCACATGTCCGCAGAGATTTTCGACGGTGGTGCGGAACGGAACGATTTTGTGCTTCATCTTCTCTTTTTTCAGGAATTCAATCAGGGAATCGTCACGCGCCTCGCACAGGAATGCGTGGTCCAGCTCCTCAATCAGCGGCTTGAGCATTTCGCCCAGATCCGCGAAATCGAGCACCATACCGGTCGCAGGATCGGGCTCACCGCAGATATCCACGGTCATGCGGTAGGAATGGCCATGCACGTTCTGGCATCCGCCGGAATGCTCCCGCAGGCGGTGCGCCATTTCCCAGTTGAATTCTCTGCTGATCTTCATGCGGTTCAAACCCCTTTCCAGTCGGCCGGCCAGATGTATTTGTGAAGCTGCAATTGATAGCGGACTGGAAGATGATCTTCAAGAATCCACTGTGCAAGATCCGTATTCGACACCCGTCCGAACGCCGGGGCCATCAGCACGGGACAGATGCGGTCGAGCTGCTTTTCCCGGATAAGGTCGCGGGCCCACTCATAGTCGGTCCGACCGGCAATGATCATCTTGATCTGATCGTTTGCGGTCAGATGGCTCAGGTTCTCCCCGCGGTTGTGCGCGCCCATTCCGGAACCGGGACATTTGATATCCATGATGCGGTGCACGCGCGGATCCACGCCGGATATGTCTTCGGCTCCGGATGTTTCCAGAAGGACCTCGTACCCCTGACTGCAGAGTCCGGCTATCAGCTGGTGGACGGCCGGCTGCAGCAGGGGTTCTCCGCCCGTAACCTCAACCAGCCGGCAGGGCCAGCGGGAGACATGCTCCATAATGTCGTCCACGGACATTTCCGCCGGATGATCATTGGCATAGGCGGTGTCGCACCATGTGCACTGAAGATTGCAGCCGGAAAGACGCACAAAGACACAGGGAAGTCCGGCAAAGGTGGACTCGCCCTGCAGGCTGTAGAAAATCTCCGCTATTTTCAGTATCTCTACCGACATAATCACCATCCGGCTGGACAACACCGCCAAAAGCCTTTAGGTTTCGGGCATGACGCTGTCGCGCAAGAAAGCATGGACCGTACTCTATTGGAATGTGGTGTTCGCCGCAACAGTAGTCTGCCTTGGTTTGACACTTTCCCTGCGGCAGATGCATGCCTATGACATGCTCATTGTAAAGATCGGCCGCGAGCACAATGTGGATCCACGGCTGATTTCGGCCATTATCTGGAAGGAAAGCCGCTTTGATCCTGTGCGAACCGGCCAGGCCGGCGAGATCGGTCTGATGCAGGTGCGGGAGGGTGCATACCGCGAATGGGAGGAGGCGGTTGGGGAACGGCATGCGCGGCACGAGCTCTTCAATCCTGAAATCAACATTCGGGCGGGCACCTGGTATTTTGCCCGCGCGATTAGAACCTGGTCCATATACAGCGATCCGATTCCCTATGCGCTGGCGCACTATAATGCGGGATATTCCAACGCGAAGCGGTGGGCGGCTGTCCCGCACGGGACTTCCCGCGAATTCTGGAACAACATCACCTATCCGGGCACACAGCGCTATGTGCGGGATATTCTGGCCCGCTATCGCGGGGGCATCTGACCCGCTAGCGGGAAAACTGAAGGTCATAGAGGTATTTGTACAGCCCGTCCCGGGCAATGAGATCCTCGTGTGTGCCCTGTTCCGCAATGCGCCCTTTGTCCAGCACGATGATCCGGTCGGCATGCGCGATGGTCGAGAGGCGGTGTGCAATGGCAAAGACCGTGCGGCTGGTCATAAGCTCATCGAGCGCAGCCTGAACCTGCCGCTCGGACTCCGTGTCCAGTGCGCTGGTGGCTTCGTCCAGGAT
Organism: Verrucomicrobiota bacterium; assembly: GCA_029557905.1. GTDB lineage: Bacteria > Verrucomicrobiota > Kiritimatiellia > JAKQHR01 > JAKQHR01 > JAKQHR01. The sequence continues at coordinate 73,200 of JAKQHR010000072.1, read as the reverse complement.
CAGAACCGGCGGATTGCGCAGCATGGCGCGCGCAATGGCAAGCCGCTGACATTGGCCCCCCGACAGGCGAACCCCCCGCTCGCCGATCATCGTTTCATATCCTTCCGGCATTTCCATGATGAAGTCATGCGCATGGGCTTTTCGGGCGGCCTGCTCAATGGCCTCGCGGGACGCGTTCCGGTCCCCATAAGCAATGTTGTTGGCCACCGTGTCGTTGAAAAGAATCGTCTCCTGTGTCACAATACCCATTTGAGCGCGAAGCGAGGCCAGCGTGAACTTCTGCGCCGGCTCGCTGTTGAAAAGAATCTGTCCTCCGGTGGGATCAAAGAAACGGGGGAGCAGGCCCACCAGAGTGGTTTTACCCGAACCGGAACTTCCGACAAAAGCCACACATTCGCCGGCTTTGACGGAGAAACTGATATCCGAGAGGACCGGACTGGCCTCTTCATAGCTGAAAGACACATGATCAAAACGCACGGTTTCAATGCGCTCCTGAAAAGGAACCGCATCAGGCGCCTCGACCACGGAGATTTCAGTGTCCAGCACTTCGAAAATGCGGTCGGCGGCGGCGCTGCTGTGCTGAATATTCAGGTGGAGTTTGCTGAGATTTTTCACCGGCTGGTACATCATCATCAGCGCTGCGGCAAATGTGAAGAACTCCTCCATGGGCATATGCACGATGCGGGCATAAACAAGCACGGCGGAAAGTCCGATTGAGGATATCACCACAATCACGGGCTCCACGGCGGCTTTGGCCTTGGTGACGCGCATGAGGCGGGAAAACACGGAACGACTGCGGCTGTTGAAGCGGGCCTTCTCGTAATCCTCCATGCCGAAGGCTTTGACCACCCGAACCCCGGTGATGGTCTCCTGGAGAATGGTGACGATGTCCGCCAGCTTCTGCTGCCCTTCGCGCGAGGCCTTGCGCACCCGCCGGCCGAATATGGCCACGGGAATGATGCACAGAGGAAAGACCACAAGGCTGACAAGACAAAGTCTCCAGTCCAGCCAGAGCAGATATCCTACAGCAGATGCCAGGACAAACGGTTCACGCACCAGATCGCCGAGCACTGTGGAAACGGCGCGTTCAACAAGGGCACTGTCATTGGCTGTGCGCGAAATCAGTTCGCCTGTGCGGCTGCGCGTAAAATAGAGCAGGCTGAGGTCATGAATGTGAGCGAAAGTTTGTGTGCGCAGGTCCATCACCACGCGGTTCCCGACCCATTCCACAAAATATTTGCTGAAAAAATTGCCGATTCCCATAAAGACAGTGCAGACCGGAAGCAGGGCGGCAATGGAGAGAATGATCCCCAGCGGCAGCGTGGACGTATCGAACATGGCGGCGAGGTTTTTTTTAAGCGAAAGGAGAATGCCGAGATACGAGCCGCCGAATATCATGCCGAAAAAAAGACCCAGGGCAATGCGGACGGAGTAGGGCCTCGCATAATGCAGCAGCCGGCGATAGGTTTGCCACTCGGCGGGTGGAGTGTTAGAAACCATGTTCCTCCAGATAGCGCTCAGCCTTCAGGGCCGCCATGCAGCCGGAGCCGGCTGCCGTGACCGCCTGCCGGTAGTGCGGGTCTTGAACATCGCCTGCGGCATAGACCCCTTCGATGTCCGTGGAGGTTTCCTGCGTGATAATGTAACCCTGCTCGTTCAGTTTGAGATGGCCTTTGAACGGTTCTGTGTTGGGCTGATGGCCAATTCCAAGAAACATCCCTTCGACCGGCAGTTCGGACGAGGCGCCTGTTTTGACATTTTTCAGGCGCAGGGCCGTGACCTTGTCCTGGGCCACATCCAGGACATCCTCGACCACACTGTTCCAAACCATCTCGATTTTCGCGTGCGAAAGCACGCGATCGGCCATGATTCTGGATGCGCGGAGCTGGTCGCGGCGGTGAATAATATAGACCTTCGAGGCGAAACGAGTCAGGAAGAGCGCTTCTTCTGTCGCGGTGTCCCCTCCGCCGATCACCGCCACGGGAACATCGCGAAAAAACGCCCCGTCGCAGGTGGCGCATCCGGACACCCCTTTGCCCATGAGTTTCTGTTCTGATTCAAGGCCCAGATAGCGCGCACTGGCGCCCGTGGCAATGATAAGCGTCTCTGTTTCATGCACAGACCCGTCAGACAACGTGATGCGCAGGGGTCGGTTCTTGAAATCCACAGACACGGCGGTTCCTGAAACGAAGTCAGTGCCGAACCGCACAGCCTGCCGTTTCATGATATCCATCAGCTCAAATCCGCCAATGCCGTTTTCAAAACCCGGATAATTCTCAATGTCGGTGGTGCTGGTGAGCTGGCCGCCGGGCTGCATGCCTTCCACAACCAGCGGCTCCAGCCTGGCGCGCGCCGCATAGATGGCGGCGGTCAGTCCCGCCGGACCTGTGCCCAGAATGATCATATTTCTTGTCATGCCAGAAACTCCGAAAGATTTGTTTTCAGGATTATTAGCTTATCGCATGAGGCATGACAAGCAGAAGGAAGACTTTCCCCTTGGGGGGTGATGTGATAGGCTTCCGCTGACTGAATGGAGAAAGTCGAATGGGACTGTTTGATTTGTCCAAAGCGTCTTTGCAGGAGTGGCGGGTATCTTACCGCCGGACCCAGGCCATGGGGGCGGTGCCGCTTCTGTTTGCCCTTTTCACCATTGCTTTCGTGCCTGGCCGAAGCGGCCCGGTGATCTGGGGGGCACTGGGGTTTGCTGCGGGTCTGCATTTGATATTGTGGGGCGGATATCACCTCCATCTGGCACATTTCCCCGACAGTTCCCGCGTCATACCGCAATCCCGCTTCACCCCGTTTCTCCTTTTTACCATTTTTCATCTGTTTGGATGGACCATCCTCGTTCTGCTCTGGAACAGCCTGATCCGGCTCGGATATTCTTTTACGCCGCTTATGAATCTGGTTTTCTTCCTTCTGCTGCCCGTCATTCCTGCAAAGGCCTGTTGGCTCCATCTGGCCGAACAATCGCATGAAAAACGCCACGCCATTGTAAATGAGGTGCTGCGTTATGCCCTGCTGATCGGGATTGTTCTGCTGGCGGCTCTTGCGGGCACTCATGCGGTCATGGCGGGCGATGGGGCCCTTGCGGAAAAAATTCCAGCCAAGATTATTTGGATTTGGGTGGCGGCAGCACTGCTGATCCTCACCTGTCTAATCCTGCTGGCGGAGCATTTGCACGCCTTTCTGATGTCCAGGACGCCCGTGCGTGAAAATGCGCGCCCAAAGACGGACGAGCCAAAGCTCCCATATTAGTCTGCAAGTCTGCGCTTGATTCGATGTCCTGTTTTTTTGTCTAATCCCGTTCTATGAAAGAAGAATATTTTCCGCAGAATGAATATCACACGCCGCCGGATATGCCGCGCAAACTGGGTGACCGCCTGCTGATGGGTTCGCGAGTGTATTTTATGTCACGTTTTCTCGGATATCTTTTCAAGTCACGGCGGATTGCCCTGGAAGGAAAATATGACCGGGCTGCGTGGGTTCATGCTTCGTATGAGTTTTATCAGCTCATCGAGGAGTGCGGCGGCCGTTTTCATATCACCGGACTCGAGCATTTCCGCGATCTGAAGGAGCCGATTGTCTTTATCGGCAACCATATGAGCACACTTGAAACCATGGTGATGCCGTTTTTCGTTGCGTCGGTCATGGAGGCGACGTATGTCGTGAAGGAGCGGCTGGTGACGGGCCCGTTTTTCGGGCCGATTATGCGCGCCCGGGATCCCATTCCCGTCGGGCGCACCAATCCCCGGGAGGATTTCAAGCGGGTGATGAACGAAGGGTGCGAGAAGCTTGCTCGCGGTGTTTCCATCATCATTTTCCCGCAGCACACCCGCAAGGTGGAATTTATTCCAGAGGAGTTTAACTCCATTGGCGTGAAGCTGGCATCCCGGGCGGGCGTGCGCGTGATTCCTGTGGCGCTTAAGACCGACTGGTGGGGAAATGCGCGGTGGGCCAAGGCTTTCGGGCCCATCGACCGCAGCAAACCTATTCATTTTGCATTCGGTCCGCCTATTTCCATAAAGAGTCCGGGCGGCCGGGATGAAAACCAGCAGATCATCGCTTTTATCCAGTCTCATCTTCGGCAGTGGGAAGCAGGGGGAAATTTGTAGAGGTTGTTCTTTATTTTGTCCTTCGGCCGGATAGAATTCCGGTTTTTGTTTCAAGGATATGGGTGTGATCCCTATGTGGAGGAATATATTATTCTGTTTTCTGTTTCCGGTGCTGCTGGTCGCCGCCGACCGGCCGTCTGCAGAACATGCCTATTCGCTTGAGGACTGCATAGCCCTCGGGCTGCAGCGTTCACTGGATCTTTCAAATGCGCGCCGAGGAGAGCTGCTGGCCGTCGAAAAGGTCCGGCAGGTTCGCGCGCGGGCGCTGCCCTCGCTTGATGCCTCCAGTTCTTTCACACGGCTCGATGAAGTTCCGACTTTCCCCGGCATGGAAGAGCCCTTCGGGAGGGAAGACAACTATGCGGCCGGAGTGGAGGCCAGTCAGCTGCTCTATTCCGGCGGAGGCGTTCGCGCCGCTTTGCGAGCCGCGCGCGATTACCGGGCCTTCGCATCAGAGGACACCCGGCGCCAGCAGGCTGAACTGATACGCGACATCCGTCAGGCCTTCTATGAGGCGCTCTATGCCGAGAAAGCCGTTGAAGTTGCCGAGGCTTCTGTGCAGCAGCTGTCTGATTTCGAGCAGCAGGCGCGAACCCGGTATCAGAATGCCGCCGCCTCTGAATATGACCGGCTGACCGCACAGGTTAATCTTGCCAATGAAAGGCCCCGGCTGGTGCAGGCCCGGAACCGGTACGAGCTGGTCATGGCCGCTCTCAAGGATCTCATCCTTGCCGATGGTGATGATTTTGTCATTGAGGGGGAGCTGGAATATCGTCCGGTGGATTTCACATATGAAGGCCTGATTGAGACGGCTGCACGTAACCGTCCGGAATTGAGGCAGGCCCAGCTGAACGTCCAAATGCGGGAGGAGAACATACGTGTTGCACGCTCGGATTACCGCCCGGAGATCCGTGCCTTCGCGAATTACAAGGGGACCAATCCCGGGGACGAAGATCCTTCAGCTGACGACTGGGAATGGGGCTGGAATGCCGGGCTTTCCGCCTCGTGGAACATCATGGACGGCGGCCTGAAAAAAGCGGAATTCAGGACCGCTGAGCTTCAGCGGGATATTGCGGTTGCAGAGCAGGAGAATCTTCGCCGCGCCATCAGGCTGGAAATCAGGAATGCATTTCTGACGCTGAAACATGCCGAAGAAGTCGTGCTCAGCACGAGGGAAACCGTGGCTCTTGCGGAGAAGGCCCTCCAGATTGCCCGCGTCCGTTATGACGAGGGGCTGGCCACTCATCTGGAATTTGCAGACAGCAATCTCTCACTAAACAACGCAAAACTGTATCACCTGATGGCTCTTAAGAGCCATCAGCAGGCCCTGGCCGCACTGGACCATGCCTGCGGCACTGATTTGCTGGAAGACAACGTGGAGCAGGCGGAAAATGAAAAATGAAAATTCCAGGAAACATGTAATCGGCAGAATCATCCTGTGGATTATTCTCACTCTGGTTGTACTCGGAATCGTTCTCATGGCGATTTTTAAACCTGCTGCGCCTGAACCCGAAGCGCCGCCGGAAAAGTCTGTTGCTGTTCGGACCCTGCTGATTGAGCCGCAGGCAGTTCCTTTGGGAATCACGGTCCCGGCCCGGATTGAGGCCTTTGTGGAAGCCGTTCTTTCCGCGGAGAAATCCGGGCGGGTGGTTGAGATTCTGGCCGAAAAAGGGGATCTCGTCAAACAGGGCCGGATTTTAATGCGCCTGGATGACCGGACGTCGAAAGCCATGCTGGAACAGGCCGAAATAGAGAACCGGCAGATGGCTGCCGATTTAAAGCGCTGGCAGGAAATGGAAAAAAGCGGCGCAGTTTCCACCAAGGAATCTGAGGATATCAAACTTCGCAAGGAGGCCTCTGATATTGCAGTTCGACAGGCGGATATTGGTCTTTCGCAGTGCTTCGTGAAAAGTCCTGTGGACGGTCAAATATCCAGCCGTAAGGTGGAGGAGGGCGAGTATGCCAATGAGGGCCAGCCTGTGTTCACTGTCGTGGACACTTCAAGGGTCAAGGTGCGTTTTGATATCCCTGAACGCCGCATTTTGTCCGTCGGGACGGGAACAGAGATGAGATTCACCGGCCCGGCGCTGGGCGGGCGCACCTTTACGGGGACGGTTTCATTTGTTTCCCCTGCAGCAAACCGCGAAAACAATGCATTCCCGGCGGAACTCCTGGTGGAGAACGCGGCGGGCGACCTGAAGCCCGGCATGGTGGTCGCTGTTGATCTTCCGCTTGGCGTTATGGACAATGCCGTTGCGGTGCCGCTGGCGGCGGTCATTCCCAAGAAAGGGGAGCATGTGGTTTTTGTTGTGGAGGAAGGTCGTGCCGTGCGACGGCTTGTCAAGCTGGACCGCATTCTGGATGACCGGGCTGTTTTGTCCGAGGGGCTGTCCGCCGGAGATCAGCTGGTGATTGAGGGCCATCGCGCGCTGTCCGACGGGGTGCTTCTTGATATTATGAACTGAAGGAACACCTGATGCTGATCAGCAACTATGCCATTAAATTTCGTACCGCGGTGTTTGTATTCATCGTGGTGCTGATTTTTGCCGGCGTGAGCGCCTATTTGAGGCTTCCGCGTGAAGGCGCGCCGGATCTCACGATCCCCTATGTTTTTTTGACGGCGGTTTACGAGGGCACGGCTCCGTCTGAAATGGAGAAGCTCGTTACGGTTCCGCTGGAGGAGCAGTTCAATGACCTTGAGAACGTGAAGGACATCACCTCCACCTCGGCTGAGGGGGTATCTTCCATTGCCATTGAGTTCCTCTCCGGGGAGGATATGGACCTTGCTCTCCAGCGGGTGAAGAACAAGATTGATCTGGCCCGTCCCGATCTGCCGGCCGACCTGGATGAACCGGTTGCGCAGGCTGTCAATTTCAGCACAGACTGGCCTGTACTTCTTTTCACCTTGTCCGGCGACACTCCTCTGGACCGTCTCAAAAACCTTGCTGAGGATTTGGAAGATCGCATCGAACAGCTTCCCGGGGTGAAACAGGCAGTGATATCCGGGACGCGGGAGCGAGAAATCCGGGTGGAAATTGACATCAGCCGCCTGGCTGCCTTTGGGATTCCGATGGACCTGGTGCTCCAGAGGATAGCCTCTGAAAACAGAACCATATCGGCCGGGAATCTGGAGACTAGAGGGGACAAATTCCAGGTCCGCATCCCCGGTGAGTTTGAACTGGTCCCAAATATCCGCGACCTTATGCTGGTCGATCGCGGTGGCCGGTCCGTCTACCTGCGCGATATCGCCACGATCACCGACACCTACAAGGATCTATCCTCCATTTCACGCATCAACGGGAAGCCCAGCGTGTCCATTTCGCTGATGAAGCGCTCAGGCGAAAACACCGTGGGGGTCATTGACCGCGTGCGCACAGTCCTTGACAGTTATGGTTTCCCGCCGGGAATCGAGGTCACCATTGTTATGGACCAGTCGGAATATGTCCGCATGATGATCGAAGAACTGGAAAACAATATTGCCACCGGCTTTATTCTTGTTGTGGTGGTGCTGCTTGTATTTCTGGGATGGCGCAACGCATTCTTTGTGGGCCTGGCTATTCCCTTCTCCATGCTGATTGCCTTTACGGTCATTAGTGCCAGAGGCATGACGCTGAACATGATTGTGCTGTTCAGTCTGGTGCTGGCGGTCGGCATGCTTGTGGATAACGCCATTGTGATTGTAGAAAACATCTATCGCAACAGGACCCTGGGTTTGACCCGGCATGAATCCGCCCGACGGGGCGCATCTGAAGTGGCCTGGCCCGTGATCACCTCAACGCTCACCACGCTGGCCGCCTTTTGTCCTCTCCTTTTCTGGCCGGATATTATGGGGCAGTTCATGGGATTTCTGCCGCGCACACTGCTGATCGTTCTGAGCGCATCGCTTTTCGTCGCCATCGTCATTAACCCGGCTGTGTGTTCGGCGCTGATCAGTGCCAGAAAGCGTGAGGCTCGTCCGCGGCAGCACTGGTTTGTTCATGGCTATGAGAAACTGCTCCGGTTCGTGCTCGCGAACCGACTGACCGTGCTGGCGCTGGGTTTCGCATTCCTTGTGTTTTCATTCATGCTGTATGCGCGAAAGGATCTCGGGTTTGAACTCTTTCCCGAAGTGGAGCCCCGCTCCGCAACCATCGGCATTAAATTCCCCGAAGGCACCAGCATTGAACGCACGGATTCAGCGGTTGCGGCTATTGAAGAGAAGCTGAAGAAGTACGAAGATATCAAGTTTTGTCTCTCCACGGTGGGATCTGCCGCCGGTGGAATTATAGGAGGCGGGCAGGGAGGGACACACATTGCAAACATTCATGTGGAGTTTCATGCGGCGCAGGACCGGAAAGGCAGCACCTTTGATCTGATCGCGCAGATACGCGATGACATAGGTCTCATTCCCGGGGCTGAGGTTACCGTGACGAAACAGGAAGAAGGTCCGCCCATGGGGAATCCCGTTGAAATTGAGATTTCGGGGGATGATTTCGAGGTGCTTTCGGATTACGCCTCTGAAATCCTCCACCGGATAGATACGGTCCCCGGGCTCGTGGAGCTGCGCGATGATATGGAGGATGCTCTCCCGGAAATTCAGTTTGTCGTAAACCGCGAGCGCGCCGCGCTGTTTGGTCTGGACACCTCCCGGATCGGTAATTTCCTGCGCACGGCGGTCTATGGAACAGAGAGCAGCAAATTCCGGGCCGACGAGGATGAATATGACATCACTCTCCGCCTTCCGGAAGAGCAGCGTAATACCGTGACCCTGCTGGATCAGATTCTGATACCCGCACCGACCGGACAAAACGTGCCCCTGACCTCTCTGGGCCGTGTTGAATACACAGGCGGGAAGGGTGCCATCAAGCGAAAGAACCAGAAGCGGGTGATCAAGATCATCGGGGATAATCAGCACAGGGGAGTGGATGAAATCTTTGCCGATGTGAAGGTGCGGCTGTCCGATATGACACTTCCCCGCGGCTATACGATTACGTACGCCGGCGATACGCAGGAAATGCAGGAGTCGGGCGAGTTTCTGGGCAGAGCTTTCATGATCGCCAGCGGACTCATCTTTGTGATACTCGTGATCCAGTTCAACTCCGTGCTGCTCCCGTTTGTTATCATGTTTACCGTCCTATTATCTCTTATTGGGGTCATGTGGGGGCTGATGCTCTGCCGGATGAAATTCGGGATCATCATGACGGGCCTGGGGGTGATCAGTCTGGCCGGAATAGTCGTTAATAATGCCATTGTGCTCATTGACTGCATCCTGCAGCGGCGGGAAGAGGGGATGGATACGAGAGAAGCTGTAATTGCCGCTGGAGCCATGCGCCTGCGCCCCGTCCTGCTGACGGCGGTCACTACCATACTGGGTCTGCTTCCCATGGCGGTGGGCTATAGTGTGGAATTTCATCAGTGGCCGCCGCGCATTATCGCCGGAGCCGAATCAACCCAGTGGTGGGCGCCAATGGCCATTGCCGTGGTGTTTGGCCTGCTTCTGGCCACCATTCTTACACTTCTGCTTGTGCCTTCGATGTACAGCACGGTAGAGTCTGTTGCTTCGTTTTTCCGGAAGCGGTACGGAATCAAGGAGGAATAGGCCGGAGCCGTGCCGGACCGGCTGATCAATCCACTGTGATCTGATCAATGATCCCGACAATCACGGAGCGAACGGGGCCGTCGGAGGACTGAAGAATCTGGCGCGCTCCGTTGCCCTCATCCACGATGAGAACCTTGTCGCCGGGTCCGGCATCCACGGTGTCCACGGCAATGACATAATCGTTCAGCGCCTTCCCGTTTTCGTCAATCTTCTCGACGACAAGCATGCGCTTCCCGTCATAGAAGGGATGGTTGATCGTGGAGAAGATATGGCCGGTCACTCTGCCTGCGATCATGCGTCACCTCCACCCTGGTCCAGCGCCATGTCGTCCACGATGCCGACAATGGCATGGTCAACAGGAACAAAAACCGGATCCAGTGTCATTGCGGCTTCCCGTCCGCCCTCATAGTAGATCAGCTCCCCGGGACCCGCCATGCGGGTGGAATCCGCACAGACGATCGCTGCGCCCTTGGGATGGCCCTTCTTGTCGAGCGGCTGCACCCAGAGCATGGGAACGGTTTCGAGTCCCTCGTAAACCTCGCATGGAACAACCTGTCCAATGACTTTGCCCAGTTTCATTTCAGTCAAACTCCCCTTCAAGTTCCAGGTTGGTTGAGTTGAGGAACCTGGTGCTGTTTTCAATCTGCGCAAGCATTCCTTCATGCGGGGCCGTGAGGATTTTATACACGGGCTCGATGTTTTTGCCCTGCAGATAGGCGACCGCAATGTCTATGGATGCCTCGATATCGTGCAGCTCCCCCTGAAAAATTGACATGCCGCGTCCGCCCATCTGTGAGTCGCCCAGGCGGATTTCAACCAGTTCGACCGGCGTGCCCTTAAGCGCCATTTCGGCAGCCCGCACATTGCAGCAGACGGTGGGCGTTTCCATGACGGCGATGGCGCCGGCACTCATGGGAAGCGACTGCCCCAGTATCGCATTGTGCAGACGCGTATCAATATCCGGGAGAAATGTGCTGTCCACCACGTTGTCTCCGGCCAGAAAGAGCCCTTCATCAAGGGCTTCGTCCACAGAGGCTGTTGTTCCGGCCACAACGGTGAGATAATGCCCCCGACTGATGGTTCCGCACTTCAGCAGATTGATGGGCGATTTCTTCAGCATGGCGTCGGTGGCATGCATGCCAACGGCGATGCCGTTGAACTCCACCAGTGCCATGGCCGGGAATTTCTTCATTACACAATCCTGAAGTGATCCACAAGGATGCAGCGGCGCGAACGCGAGAAGCTGTGCGGGCCGGTCATGCCTTCGCCGGTGGGACTGGCGATGGTAAACGAGCAGTAGCCTTCGCCGCCGAGGCCGAATGCGGTCTGGGAGCGTCCGTTTTTCACAAACAGGCTGGCATTGCACTTCTTCGCCATTTTGCTGAGATTGTCAATGTTGCGCGAGTGCATCACAAAGGTGTGACGGCATCCGCCTTCAACCTCCACTGCGAAATCAATCGCATAGCTGGCGTCGGGAACGCGCACGATAGGGAGGATCGGCATCATCTGCTCAGTCCAGACCAGCGGATGGTTCTGATCCACCTCGATGATTCCGAGACGCGTTGTGCTTGGCACATTCATGCCCATCTTCGCGAGGATGACATCGGCATTCTTCCCTATGCAGTCACGGTTGACGGTTGCATGGCCGCGCGGCCCGGCCATTTCCTTGAAGATGACCTTCTCCAGCGCCTGAAGCTTGCTCTTGTCGATCAGAACGGCATTGTTGCGCGTCATGACCTGGATCAGCTTGTCGGCCACGCTGCTGACGACCAGCACTTCCTTTTCATCGGCGCAGATAATGTTGTTGTCAGTCGAGGCGCCGAGAACAATATCGCGGCCGGCCTGTTCGAGATCCGCGGTTTCGTCCACGACAACCGGCGGGTTGCCGGGTCCGGCGCAAATCGCGCGTTTGCCGCTCTCCATGGCCGCCTTTACCACACCGCCGCCGCCGGTGACCACCAGCAGGCGGATGCCCGGGTGCTTCATAAGGGCCTGTGCACTTTCGATCGTCGGTTTGGCAACGGCCGTGATTACATTGGGAGGTCCGCCGGCTTCCATAATGGCCTTGTTGAGAAGGACAATGGTCTGCATCGAACAGTTCACGGCGCTCGGGTGGCAGTTGAACACGACGCTGTTCCCTGCGGCAATCATGCCGATTGTGTTGCAGATGATGGTGGAGGTCGGGTTTGTCGTCGGAGTAATGGAGCCGATAACGCCGAACGGGGCCGGCTCCTCCAGTGTCAGTCCGTGATCCCCGGTATAGGCCTTCGGAGGAAGATCTTCAATCCCGGGGGTTTTCATGGTCACCAGCTGATTCTTGACAATCTTGTCCTCAAAGCGCCCAAGCCCGGTTTCCTCGTGTGCCGCCTTGGCCAGGGCGACGGAATTCTCCATCATGCTCTTGCGGATATTTTCAATGATCTTTGCGCGCGTTTCCATCGGAAGCGCGACGAAAACGGGCTGGGCTTTGCCTGCTGCGGCGACGGCTTCATCCAGTGTTTGAAACACGCCGGGCCCGGCGACGGCGGCGGCCGGAGTCCTTTCCACAGATGCGGACGGGGCAGGGGCTGCGCCTTTCAGATCGCTGACTATTTTCTGGGCAATGGCTTCAATATCCTGATCGGTCAGTTTTGCCATAGCATACCTTCTTTCGTCTATAACTGAACACATTGCCCGCTTTGGCGGGCGGCAAATCAACGCGGAACCGGAAACCGTGAGGTCCGTCCGGGAGAATCATCCACGCGCGCAGCGACTGACCATCAGTCGTCTGACTTGCAGTATTTGGTCACGCCGTCCACGCTCCAGCTGTCCACGATGGCCATGATGACGGCGTCACAGGGACGTTTGTCGGTGGCCGCGGTCTGGCGGGCGGAACTGCCTGTTGCGACAAGAACCATTTCCCCGGGTCCGGCGCCGACGGCGTCCGCCGCGACGACCTGAGAACCGGTGGGTTTGCGTTCGTGATCCAAATGCTGCACCAGCAGGAACTTCAAGCCGTCCATGCTGGATTCCTTGCGCGTGGCAACCACTGTGCCTATCACTTTGCCAAGATTCATTCCTTGGAACTCCTGAAGGCGGCCGGGCGGCATCACCGCCCGGCCGCTTTGCGCGCTAAATTATTTCTTGGCCTTGGACGACTCGGTGGCGCGTCCCAGCGGAAGGACCGCGTCCACGTTGGCATGCGGGCGTGCAATCACATGCACGGCCACCACTTCACCCACGCGTCCGGCGGCGATCTGCCCGGCGTCACAGGCGGCTTTCACAGCGGCCACGTCGCCCCGCACCACGACGGAAGTATATCCTCCGCCGGTCTTCTCAAAGGAGACCAGTTCAACCTTCGCTGCCTTAACCATTGCATCGGCCGCTTCCACGCTCGCGGGGAAAGACCGTGTTTCGATCATACCTAATGCTTCAGCCATTTCTTACCTCTCTCTTCTTTGTTTTCTGATGATGACGGGGAAAATCAACCTTCTCTTCCCACGATTGCTTCGACAGCCTGCTCCGCCGCGCGGTAGGCCACGTCAATATCCTTCTCATCGCCGCCCAGATATACACGCCCGAAGCTTCCGGTTGCGCGCACTTCCAGGATGTTGATATGCGCCGCTTTTTCAGCCTCGTTGGCCGCCAGCGCGGCATACCCGGCCGGGGCGATTTCCATCACATACATGGTTTCGCCGGGGACAATCATGTTTCCATGGCGCATGCGGTTGATGAGCTGCGTCTGATAGTCGGACACGCTCCGGATGACCTGACTTGTGAGCACCTTGGGTTTGATGCGGTCCTCTTCCTTGAGGTCCAGTTCGCGCAGGATGGCGCGTCCGGCCTCACGCACGTCGGCCTGGGAGTCCGAATGGATTTCCAGCATGCCGTACTGGCGTTCAACGATCTGCATGCCCGGCGTCACGTTTGTGGACTTGAGGGCCACGTCGGTCACGCTGTTGATCGCGATGCCCGGAGCAATCTCCACGAACAGCGACGCCTGTCCGGCCGTCGGCAAAAATCCCTTCGCCACGGTCGCAAGGAAGGACGCGTGCTGCGGTTGCAGACTGTCCAGAAACACATATGTTCTTAATTCAGCCACTAGTATGCTCCTTTCGATTTCGAATCCGGTTTATATTCCCTGCCTTCGGCAACGGCCTTGGCTTCTTCAATAATGTTCACGCTGCTGCTGGCACCGATGCGCGTGGCGCCGGCGTTGATCATGTTGATGGCGTCCTGGTAGTTTCGGACTCCGCCCGAGGCTTTCACTCCCAGCCGCTTGGAGGCCACCGTCGCCGCCATCAGCGCGATGTCCGCAGCCGTGGCTCCGCCGCCGCTGAAGCCGGTGGATGTTTTCACATAACTGGCCCCGGCCTTCATGCTCAGTTCGCAGGCCTTGACCTTCTCCTCATCGGACAGCAGGCTGGTCTCCAGAATGACTTTGGAAAGGATGCGCCGCTCCTGGCAGGCTTCAACCACGGCGCGGATATCGCGCAGAACCAGGTCGTAGTCTCCGCTTTTCAGGGCGCCGACATTGATGACCATGTCAATTTCCTGCGCGCCTTCGCGGATGGCCTTGCGGGTTTCAAGGGCCTTGATGGAGGGATCGGCCGCGCCCAGGGGGAATCCGACCACACAGCAGACCTTGACGGTTGAGCCCTTGAGCGCCTTGGCCACCTGGGGCACGTTCACCGGATTCACGCACACCGAGCAGAACTTGTACTGCAGCGCTTCCTTGCAAATGCGATCAACATCGCTGCGGGAGGTTTCCGGCTTCAAAATGGTATGATCAATCATACCCGCGAGTTGGGTGGGGGTGACTCCCGCCGCTTTGCCCGAAGGCGCGGCGCTTCCGCCTCCGGAAATGAGCTGTTTGACCCGTTGTGCAATCCGTTCGACATCCTGAGGTGAAAGGTCCACTTCGTTCTCCTGTTTTCCTGATTCCGGCGGCTGAACTTTCAGCGCGCCGCGCTCGACTTCCTCTATCATCCGCACCCGGCGCAGATGCCGCGCCGCGGTGCAATCGGTGCCTAGAAACTTGGTTATAATGCCTTTAGCGTCCTCCAGACTGGTCTGGCCCGAGCCGAGAGTCAAGACATTTGCGTCATTGTGCTCGCGGGCATTGTTGGCCAGCGCAACGCTGTAGCAGGCGGCAGCCCGCACGCCGCGAACCTTGTTGGCGGTCATGGCCGACCCGATGCCTGCGCCGTCAATCACAATGCCCCGTGCGCACTGGCCGGAGGCCACACGCTGGGCGACTCCGAAGGCAATGCGGGGATAGTCGGCGGTGGCCTTGTCGCGTATGCCGCAGTCCACCACAGTGAAACCGATCTCTTTGAGATATGGAATGAGCGCCTGCTTGAGATCAAAACCGCCGTGATCCGAACCTATTGCAACCGCCATCTTTGAATTCATGATGCAATGAAGATAGCGGCCGTTATGCTTTGCGTAAAGTGCATAATTGTACGGAGGCCGCCGGGAAATACCTCACCGGTCGGCGCGGACGGAGGCATGGATGTGATGACCTCCGCCCTTCGGAGCCTCATAGAAGACCCAGTCAAAATCGGCGGCCCAGCAAAGCTTGGCAAGCTTTTCGAGAGTCATGTTCTCGCAGGTCAAATCAATGGCCCTGCCTTCCTTGTGAAGTGATTTGGGGTAATGGATCCCGTCCGCGCGGTAGGCGTCCTGAACCTTCAGTTTTCCTCCTTCACGATGCACCAGCTCAATCAGGCGCTTCAAGGGAATTTCCATGGCGTAGTGCACCAGATGATCATCCTCCACGTCATCTGTATCATGGTCGCTTTCCCACCAGACGCGGGGGTCATCCACATGCATCAGGTCATATTCGGGGAAGAAGGCCTTCAGATGGATGGCTCCCGAGCTTCTTATCTCGCTTCGATGCGGAAGCCGCATGTTGGGTTTGAAGGCATCCGGTTCCGCCCTGACCGCGGTCAGCAGGTGCAGTTCCGCCTGTTGGAGCACAGATTCACCGGGCGGGATATATGCATAGTGCACTGTGGCGCGGGAGATATAGGCCAGAAGGCCGATCAGGATGGCCAGGCTCAGCAGGCCGCTCACTTGAACGGCCGGATGCGATGACGGCCGGGCAAGATGGCCTGCAAACTTCAGGAAGGCCCAAACCTCCCTGGCTGCGGCATCGGCCCATTTGATAAGTCTGACCATCAGCTGTATGACTTGTGGAAGCGGGGTTCTTTCTCTTCCTTCCCTGCCGCGGATTCAGCTTTTTCCCTCTTCGGCTTATCATCCTGCGCGGGTGCAGACGAAGCGGGCGGGGGGGACTGATTTGCGGTTTCCACGTAGTTCAGGCGGAGAACGGTCAGCACCTCCTTCAGCATCCGGTCCTCGTCCTCCGTCAGATTCCCGGCCGTCTTCTCCTGAAGCATGGTCAGCAGATCAATGGACATGCGCGCGCCGTCGAGATTGACTTCGGCCTTGCCCGAGCCGGGGTCCACCAGCTTGCCGAGATGATGCATGGCCGATGTGCTGAACATCGCCACAAGCTGCGAGAAAAGAGAGGCTTTATCCTTTTCCTGATTTTCCATTAGAACAGCTCCTTTTGCTCAAAGAATTTCTCCGCCCGGCCGGCCAGCGGCCTGAAAGGAGTTCTGAAGGCGTCTTCAAAATCGTAGCCGTTTGCGAAATCCGCAGCCGAATCCTTTTCACTCTTTCCAAAAATTCCCTTGCTGATGAGCAGAAAGACGACTTTTCCGAAATCTTCCGTTGTGAATATTCCCCAGTGATTCAGCACAGTCTTGGCAAGAGGGCCGAATTCCCTGAGGGCGTACTGCCTGATGCCGTCTGTCAGTTCCCGGCCTGTGACATGGCGAGCCTCTCCTTCGGCCGGCTTTTTGAGCAGCTTGATGGTGAAATCCAGCGCCTCCCGCATGAATCCGTAGACATGGGGGTCGTACTGCGGATTTTCCTCCGCCAGCTGCAGCAGCGCTTCTTCGAAACTCCCCTTATTCATGAAGTCAATTAAACTCCAATTCCCGTTTCTGTCAACCCGGCCCGTCAGGAACAGCGGGCGCTGATTTGATCCGCCATGCTTTGCATCTCTGCCGGTGAATCATAGGACTTGGCGGCCCAGTTCCATTTGTGGCCATCTGTGGTGAAACGCGGAATGATGTGAAAATGAATGTGGTCGACCAGCTGTCCGGCCGCGCGGCCATTGTTCTGAACAATATTGATGCCGTCCGCCTTCAGCGCATTCATCTGCGCGCCCGCGATCCGCTGCACAACGCTCATCATGTCCGCCAGCAGGGGCGCGGGAGTTTCAGGCAGCGAGGCATAGTGCTCCCGCGGAATCACCAGCGTGTGACCCTTGATGATCGGACCAATATCCAGAAATGCCAGGAAGTTCTCATCTTCATACACTTTGGCACAGGGGATATCCCCGCGGACTATTTTGCAGAAAAGGCAGTCTGTGCTCATGTCAGTATCCTCTCTGTTCAAGTTCGGCCGGGTCAAACGGCACGGCCCGTTCTCTTTTCAGGTGCGCATGGCGCGCAAACAGCCCGATCAGGGCAATCAGCAGCACCACCGCGATGTAAAGCCTTTCATTGGCCGTGAGGCCGAACCAAAGCCGTACAAACCCCGGCGCCTGGACGATTTTTCTGCTCATGATGCTGCAATATTGATCAGTTTCCCGGGGACAACGATGACCTTGCGCACCGTTTTTCCCTCTATCCACCGCAGGGCGTCAGGCGATGCCAGGGCGGCGGCTTCAACATCCTTGCTGCTGGAGTTTGCCGGAACGGTTATCTTGCCGCGCAGCTTGCCGTTGACCTGGATGACCAGCTCAATCTCGTCGCGCTGCAGGGCCAGCTCGTTGACTTTCGGCCACGCGGCCTTCAGAATCCCGCCCTGATGTCCCAGTTCCGCCCACAGTTCCTCCGCGATATGCGGAGCGAAAGGCGAAATCAGGATCAGAATGGTTTCCACCGTTTCACGGAAAACTGCGCGGCAGTTTTCCGAACTGTCCGCTGACACGGACAATTGATCGAGCGCGTTCATCAGCTCCATGATCTGAGCGATGGCCGTGTTGAAATGAAAAGCCCCCTCCAGGTCGCGCGTGATGCGCTGAATGGACTCATGCATCTTGCGGTACAGATTGCGCTCCGGTTCTTCCATGGCATTCAAGTCGGATTCCAGCGCCTTTGCCGCAATCAGCAGGTCACGATGGTCATAAACCTTTTTCCAGATGCGCTTCAGGAAGCGGTAGGCTCCCTCGACGCCGGCATCGTTCCATTCGGCATCCTTTTCGGGCGGGCCGATGAATAATGTATACAGCCGCACAGTGTCGGCGCCGTATTCGCGGATCAGCTCGGCGGGACTGACCACATTGCCCTTGGATTTGGACATCTTGTAGAGCTGTCCGTCCTTGTCGCTTTTCTTGCAGATCATGCCCTGTGTGAACAGATGGGCGAAGGGCTCGTCAAACGTGATCAGGCCGATATCGCACATGGCCTTTGTGAAGAAGCGCGCATACATCAGGTGCAGGATGGCGTGCTCGATTCCCCCGATGTACTGATCCACCGGCATCCATTCCGAGCAGATCTTTTTGTCAACGGCCTGCCGGTCATCCCGCGCGTTCAAATAACGAAGGAAATACCAGCTTGAATCCACGAAGGTGTCCATGGTGTCGCTCTCCCGGCGCGCGGGTATCCCGCATTTGGGGCACTTCACGTTCATGAAGGTCGCACTGCTGCGCAGCGGGGATTCCCCGTGAGGCCGGAACTCCACATCGTCCGGCAGAAGCACGGGAAGATCTTTTTCCGGCACCGGCACCATGCCGCAGGAATCGCAGTAGATCATCGGGATGGGCGCGCCCCAGTAGCGCTGGCGGCTGATCAGCCAGTCGCGCAGCTTGTAATGGATCGTGGCTTTTCCGAAGCCCTTCTGCGCAGCGTATTCGGTCATCTCCCGGATCGCATCGCGATTCGGCTGGCCCGTGAAGGGGCCGGAGTCCGCCGTGATGCCGTCCTCGACATAGGCCTCCTTCATCTCCGCCAGCTTCAGTGTGCCTTTCGGATTCTGAATCGAAATGCGGATTTCGAGACCGTACTTTTTCGCGAAGGCCCAGTCGCGGGTGTCGTGAGCCGGAACGGCCATGACCGCGCCGGTGCCGTATTCCATAAGAACATAATCGGCGACCCACAGGGGAACTTTTTCGCCGTTGTAGGGATTGATCACATAACGGCCGGTGAACACGCCCGTTTTTTCGTTCGTGTCGGCCGCGCGGTCAATCTTGGAGGTCAGTTCCGCCTGCCGGACATAAGCCTGCACGGCTTTTTCCTCGGGCAGGCCTTCAATCATTGCGGCCAGTTCGCGGTATTCGGGGGCCAGCACCATGTAGGTGCAGCCGTAGATGGTGTCCACGCGCGTCGTGAAGCAGGGGATATCCGTCTTTTGATCCGGTTTCCCGTCATCGCGCGGCACCAGCCTGAAGTTCACCTGAGTGCCCTCGCTGCGGCCGATCCAGTTCTTCTGCATGGTCTTGACCCGCTCCGGCCAGCCGTCCAGCTTGGAAAGGTCATCCAGAAGCCGCTGGGCATAGTCTGTGATCTTGAAGAACCACTGTTCAAGGTCGCGCGGCACCACCTCTGATTCGCATCGCTCGCACTTGCCCTCCACAACCTGCTCGTTGGCCAGCACTGTGGCGCAGGACGGGCACCAGTTGACCGGCGCCTTTGTCTTGTAGGCCAGACCCCGTTCGTAGAATTTAAGGAACAGCCACTGTGTCCATTTATAGTAGTCCGGCAGGCAGGAGGCGACTTCGCGGTTCCAGTCGTAGCAGCAGCCCCAGTCGCGGAGCTGTTTTTTGATCACCGAGATGTTGTTCAGTGTGCTGACGCGAGGATGGGTGCCGGTCTTGATGGCCGCATTTTCGGCCGGAAGCCCGAAGGCGTCCCAGCCCATGGGGGTCAGCACATTCAGCCCCTGCATTTTTTTGTAACGGGTCACCGCGTCGCCAATGATGTAGTTGCGGCCGTGCCCCACATGGAGGGTCCCGGAGGGATAGGGGAACATCATCAGGCAGTAGTACTTGCCGGAGGACTGTGCGGTGTCCACTTCAAACAGTTTATGGTCTTCCCAGTACTGCTGCCATCTGGGTTCGATCTCGTAAAACGGATACTTTTCGTTCATGGGAATCAGTCTTTCTTTTGAATGGCTGCGCTGGCGGCGGCAAAGGCCACCTTCAGCTCGTCATAGTTCCTTGTAACCTGGAACTGGGGAAATTCATCGATCACGTTCTGCGGCGGACAGAAAAGGATGCCGGCATCGGCCTCGGCCAGCATGCTGGTGTCGTTGTATGAATCGCCGGCGGCAATCACATGGAAATTGAGCTTGTGAAAAGCCTTCACCGCCTGCCGCTTCTGATCCTTCTGGCGCAGTTTGTAATCGCTCACAAACCCGTACTCGGTCACCTCCAGATGATGGCAGAGAAGGGTGGGGTATCCGAGCTGACGCATCAGCGGCGCGGCAAACTCATAGAAAGTGTCGGACAAAATGATGACCTGATAGCGGGCCCGGAGCCAGTTCAGGAAGTCGTGAGCGCCCTCCAGCGGGCCCATGGCCTCAATCACCGCCTGAATGTCGGGCAGCCCCAGCTTGTGCTTCTCCAGTATTTTAAGGCGCTGCCGCATCAGCACGTTGTAATCGGAGATATCGCGGGTGGTGAGCTTCAGCTCGTCTATGCCCGTTCGTTTGGACACATTGATCCAGATCTCCGGCACCAGCACGCCTTCCAGGTCTAAACATGCAATTTCCATAAATATAACCTCAATTCAGGCCCGCCACTCTACACAACCGGCCGGGAGCGTTCAAGCAGGGGATTTCCTAAACCGGCTGCCGCGTGGTTATTTGGAGGCAGGGGACGGCTTTTTCCGGTGGATATCCACCCAGACGGGGTAATGATCCGATACATGCCCCTTGTCGCCGGGAAGGACAGAGGAGTCGTTGGTGTGGCAGCCCTTCTGGAGCACCTGCGCCTGACCGGCCACCCACGGCGCTTTCTTGAGGTTTT
Source organism: Verrucomicrobiota bacterium (assembly GCA_029557905.1). Taxonomy (GTDB): domain Bacteria; phylum Verrucomicrobiota; class Kiritimatiellia; order JAKQHR01; family JAKQHR01; genus JAKQHR01. The sequence goes on along the minus strand of JAKQHR010000072.1, from coordinate 52,481 downwards.
TGCTCACGAAGATGCGGTCGAACGCCGCCGGGGGAAACTCCATTTCGGGATCGCCATAGCGGGTGGGGATGGTGATCCGCTCCTCCAGCGGTCTTCCCCGCCACAGGTCTGACATGGAGGACAGGGGCTTGAGCGAAACATCTTTTTTGAACTGTTCATTGTCGGGATCCACATTGGTGTCGCCGAGCACCAGCACTTCGTACTCGCGGCCGGGGGCATTGCTGGCCACCGCCGCCATATCCGTCATCAGGATTTCCAGGCTTCGCTTGCGCTGCCGCTGGTTTGCCGCATCGTTGCCGTAGTTGGATTTGAGGTGAATCCCGTAAAGCAGCAGCCGGTGGTCGTCGGGCCCGACTTCCACTTCAAAAGCCAGCATGCCGCGAATGGGGCGGTCAGCGCCGTTGGCCTTGGTGAAGCGGATGGTGCGCACGTCTTTCAGGGGAATACGGGATAGAACCCCGATATTGAGCGTGTCAATTTCGCCCCAGCGGTGCCGGAAGAAAGTGGTGTATCCCAGGGGATAGGCATTGGTCAAAGCCTTGTTGAGCAGCCGCAGGGCGTATTTGTTTTCGAGTTCCTGCAGGATGATGATGTCGGGATCAAGCTCGGCAATGATTTTTGCGGCCCCCTTGACGTGAGCTGCGAGCCGCTTCGGCGTCCGTTCGGGCGGGTCTTCGTAACCATCCGTGAAGTTCTCAAGATTATATGAGGCTATGCGAATGGAATCCGGTATTTCCCTGACAAGGTCTTCCTTGTTGTAAATGACGTTCCATGTGTCATAGAAGAAATAAAGCTCCTCCTCCTCAATGGCCGCATTTGAGGCCGCGTTCGTTTCGGCGCTGCGGCAGAGCCCCGGCAGTGCCAGCCAGAACAGCAGCAGAAAACAGCGCATGCACCTTGATTTCTTTATCTTCCTCATCGTCCAATCCTAGCTTAAGAAAACGGAATTTGGCAATGCATTTGATTCGATCCCGCCGTCTCCGGATGTGTTCCGTCTCGAGGACATCAATCTGAAGTGTCTAACAGATTGCCATCGGACCCCTTAAAAGGTATGGTCCTCGCATGCAGTTTTCCTGGGATCAGTTCATTCTGAAGGCGCGGATGCCGGCCCTTGCCGCCGTTGTTCTGGCCGCGGCCCTGTTTGCTTCCAGGCACCTGCCGCTTCCGCAGAATCCTGTTCCGCCCGCAGAGCCGCCTCCTCCGGAATGGTCATCCCCGCTGGAGATTGATCCCGCGACGTGGAAAGTATTCAAATCCCTGGATGGCGGGGCGGGGGTCGCCGCCGGGTCACTGGCTCAGCGTTTCCGGCTGGCCGGGACATTTTCCGTTTTCTCGGATGCGGCCGGGAAAAACCAGCGCGCCATTCTGGACGACTTCGCGAAGAAGACGCAGCACCTGGTGAGTGAAGGCGATGCCCTTGACAGCATCACTGTGGTTTCGATTTTTCATGATCATGTCGTTCTGCGCGAAGATGAAAAAGAAGAGACTCTCTGGCTGAGTTTTCAGGGATCAGACCGGCCGGGAGCCACTCCGGGCCGGCCCGTCACCGTGACGGCGGCGGAGCAGGGCGCGCTGGAGGAAAACAGGTTTGGAAAGCGTGTCGGCGAAAAGCGCTGGGTGCTGAGCCGGCCCGCTTTGCTGGAATACTACCAGGAGATTCTTGACGACCCGGAACGGATCACCAGCCTGTATGCGTCGCTGCGGCCCGACTACAACAAGGAAGGCGCAATCCTGGGGTATATATATGATCCGCAGGGCGAGAAGGAATTTTTTGAAGCCATGGGCATCCGGGAGGGCGACACAATTCGCAAAGTCAACTCGATGATCATGAAGAGCCAGTCGCGGGCGGAATACATGCTCCGGGAGTTCATGCAGAACCGCCTCAATACCGTCGTCATAGACTTTGAGCGCGATGGCGTCGAAGACAAGATGATTTATCTCATCCGGTAATGGCAGGCCGAAAAGGCCTCAAAAATGATGAAAAATGGCCCTAAAAGGCCAAAAAATGGTCAAAAACGGCCTAAAAACGTCAAAAAATGCCCGAAAATGCCCAAAACGGTGAAAAATCGTGTTTTCTGACAAAACGCCCTGTGACAGGCGCCAAATCCATTTAGAAATGCCAAACACCGAATTCATCAGCGATGCGGAGATTTACCGGCGTGTGATACAGACCGACGTGCCGCAGGCGAGGGAATTCCTGTGGCTCGCGACGGCGGACCTGAAGGACCTCCATGTGGCGCAGGGCCGGCGCATGATCCCGTTCCTCGGGGTGTTGTCCGCGCTCTGCGCGCAGGGCGTTGCGATCCGCCTGCTTCACGCCAAGGAGCCGGGCCCGAACTTCCGGCGCGATTTTGACCGGTATCCCAATCTGATTTCCGGCATGGAGCGCATCCTGTGCCCGCGGGTGCACTTCAAGTCCGTCATTGTGGACGGCCGCGTGGCCTATACCGGAAGTGCAAACCTGACCGGAGCCGGCATGGGCGCAAAAAGCCCTCAGCGCCGCAATTTTGAATCCGGGATTGTGACAACGGATGCATCCATGGTCCGGCAGATCATGGAGCAGTTCGACCAGGTGTGGATGGGGGTGCACTGCGGGAAATGCGGCCGCAGGCCGCACTGCCCTGATCCAATAACGGGAACTCAAAAGCGCAAGTGAAAAATTATTCCGAACTGCTGCCGCGCTTTCTTGATCACTACGATCTCATGGTGACCGGATACGAGCATGTGCGCACTTCGGAAAACGTGGTGTTCAGACTGCAAACAGACAACGGCCGTTATTATGCGCTGCGCATCCGCAGGATCATCGGGGACTATCAGGAGCAGATTGCCTCGGAACTGATGGTCCTCCACGACTTCCATACGCGCACGGGCGCTGATATACCCGCGCCGCTGGCTGCCCGGAGCGGAGAGCTTTTCTGCATGGTTAACGACGGTGGACATGATTACATGTGCATCATCTTCAACTGGGTGAGCGGAGTGCATCTCGGGGGAAATGAAATCACTTCGGCCCACATGGCATCCATGGCCCGATCCGTGGCGCAGCTGCACGGCTTCTCTTCAGCCTACCGGCCGCCCGCCGGATTTGTGCGGCCCGTTTATGACGACGGCTGGTTCTTTGGCGAAAAATCGTGGACCGCGGGCGATGAATTCATGAAGCAGATTGAACCGCAGGCCTGCTCATATCTGCGGGACGTCAATGACTTGATCCGGGCGCGCCTGAAGGAATATCCGCGCACCGCGCAAACCTTTGGTCTCATTCATTATGACCTGCATGCCGGCAATTTCCTGTTCGATGACGGTAAAGCGAACATGATTGATTTCGATGAGTGCGGCTTCGGCTGGTATCTCTTCGATCTGGCCCACATTCTTTTTGAATTCATCGGGGATCCGCGTTTCGACGCTTTCAAGGAAGTCGTGGCAAAAACCTATGGACGCGGCCGTTGTTCAGACAGCGACCTGAATCTTTTTCTGGCTCTGCAGGGCATCGCCTATATGAACTGGCTGTACCGCCTGTTCTGGCGCGACGGAACCTCTGATGCTCAGGAATACTGGGTTCCGGTTATTGTCGGTCGCCTGAAGACGGTCCTGCGGTCCATGCGCTGAATGCGTATGCCGCCGTCCTGCCGGAGGATTCCTACCATGCTTCGACCATGCGCTCCACGATCTCGTGGGCGAGGTCGCGTGCGGTGCGGGGCAACTCGGTCCTTTTCATCAGAGAAAGGTCCCCTGAAAATTCGGTGGTAGACTGGCCCCGGACGTTGGGGGCCTCGGAAACCACGGTGTCGTCGGAAAGTTTCCGGAACACATAACTGGCCCGGATCCAGATGCGGTACTCCTCGGCCGTGGTTTCGCGGTCCCGGCCGTAGCTGATGGGCTCCAGTTCGTATTCCTTGAGCACAACTTCGAGAATGGCGTCAGCCTCCTCGCATGATGCGATTTTCAGGGATCCGTCCTGCTGAATCTCGCGAATGGTCGCCTGGGTTGTCTCAATCTCAATGTTCGGCTCATCCGTGTTGTTCACAAAGGTGGGCACGCAGACGGTGCGAATATCACCTGGAAGCATGGATCCAAGCTGATAGCCCACGCAGCCGCAGAGATTCAACAGCAGCACTGCGCAAAAAAGACCCGCACACATTCTATTTATTTGCATTTTTCCGCTCCAAAAGGTTTGTGAGCTCCTGTATACGCATTTCCGCCAGCGTCGTCCATCCTGAATTCGGAAACTGCTGCAGAAATCTGCGGTAGGCGATCAGCGCGGCTTCCGGGTTTTTGGCCGTCTTGTGGTAAAAGCTGGCCTTTTCATAAGCCCGCTGTGCGCGCTGGCTGAAAAGATGATTGCGGTACTGAATGGCTTTATCCGCGCGCTCGGAATGCGGCCATGACTGCAGATAGAGCGTCAGGCTGGTCCAGGCGGACTCCGCGAGATAATCATCTTTGAGCCGCTGCTGAGACATGGTGTAAAGCACATAGGATTTGTCAAAGGCCGACTTTTCCGCAAAGGGCGAATCGGGATAGCGGTACTGTGTGGCGGCATAGCATTTCACCGCCTCCTCCCGTTCGCCGCCCAGTTCGTTGGCGCGTCCAATCAGCCAGGACACTTCCGGGGCCTTTTCCCATCCCGGGGCCAGCTCAAGAATTTTCTCAAAGAGAGGAACGGCCTTGAGCGGATCAGTGAATCCGCCGAAAAGGAGCGTCGCGGCTTTGCGGTTCATCCGCTCGGTGGCAATGGTCAGCATCTGCTCAAGCGTGTCATTGTACGGAGCCTGATTGCCGTAGCGCTCGAGCAGGAACTGGTATTCAGCAAAAGCGTCATCAGATTTTCCGCGCCGGTGCAGGACCCGGGCATATTCGCGCTGCGCATCGGCCGCTTCGGGGACATCCGGCCAGGTGTCCACCAGCGCGCGGAACTCCTTTGCAGCCTTGCGCAGCTTCCCGGCCTGCAGCAGGTCCCGGGCATGGATCATCTGCGCCGCCGGCGCGGATTTCTCCGGCCTTCGCCACCAGCGCCAGGTGGGGCCTTCAGGTCCCTTTTCATAGGGCTTGGCGGCGAGCACGGCGGGCAGCATCAGCAAAGCCGCCGCCATTCTCAAACTTTTACCCGTCCATTGCATTGTTCTCACCTGTTCTGCATCATGGTGCCGGAGGTGGGAGTCGAACCCACACGCCCGTGAAGGCGCTGGATTTTGAGTCCAGTGCGTCTGCCATTTCGCCACTCCGGCGTGAAGCGGCATCTATAGAACATTCATCCCGGCATCGCAATCATTATCTGGACGCTGATGTTGCGAATGGGCGTTTCTTGACTTCACCGGGGCCGGGGGCTAGTCTCTCCGCAGTCTTTTTGGAGCAATCATCATGGAAAACAGTGAAAACAGCAGCGAAGTGCGGGCGCAGCGCCTCGAGAACATGGAAAAGCTTAAGGCGATGGGATATCAGCCCTTTGGGAAAGCCTATTCCCGCACCGGCCGGCTGTCGGATATCGCCGCGGATTTTGAAGAACATAAACCGGTGCGCGCGGCCGGCCGCCTCCTGGCGCGCCGCGACATGGGCAAGTCCACTTTCGCGCATATCAGCGACGGAAGCAGCCGGCTGCAGATTTATGTGAAAAAGGATGAGGTCGGCGAGGACGCCTATGCGGCCTTCAAGATTCTTGACATTGGTGATCAGCTTGGCGTTGAAGGCGAACTGTTTGTCACCCGCACCGGCGAAAAGACCATCAAGGTCCAGAAATGGGAGCTTCTTTCCAAGGCCCTGCTGCCGCTGCCTGAAAAATGGCACGGCCTGCAGGATACGGAAATCCGGTACCGCCAGCGCTACCTCGACCTGATTGCCAATCCCGAAGTGCGCGAGGTGTTCAACAAGCGCGTGGCCATGGTGCGCGAGATCAGAACATTCCTGGCGGAGCGCGGTTTTTCCGAAGTGGAAACACCGATGCTGCAGGTCATGGCCGGCGGCGCCGCCGCCAAGCCCTTCGTGACCCACTACAACGCCCTGAAGACAGACATGTATCTGCGCATTGCGCCCGAACTCTATTTGAAGCGGCTGCTGGTGGGCGGGTTCGACAAGGTTTTCGAGATGAACCGCAATTTCCGCAACGAAGGGCTTTCGCGGACGCATAACCCCGAATTCACCATGCTGGAGATCTACGAGGCCTTCGGCGATGTGAACAGCATGAAGTCTCTGGTGCAGGACCTCGTGACGCATGTGGCGCAGAAGGTGTTCGGGACGCTGGTTGTGGGAGAAGGGGACCGGCGGATTGACCTGACGCCGCCCTGGCGCACGGCCGCGTACAGGGATCTGGTGAAGGAGCGCGCGGGCGCCGACTGGTTTGATTTGCCGGTGGATGAAGCCCGCAAACGCGCGGAGCAGCTCGGATGCGAACTGGACCCGGCGTGGGGCATGGCTGAAGTGACCCATGAAGTGTATGAGAAGGTTATAGAAAAAACCCTGATGAACCCGACGTTTGTCACCCGCCTGCCCACGGAACTGGTCCCGCTGGCGAAAACCTGCGCGGATGATCCTTCGGTGGTGGATGTGTTTGAGCTGGAAATCGGCGGGTGCGAAATCGCCCCCGGCTACACCGAGTTGAATGACCCGCTGGAGCAGCGCCGCCGCCTTGCGGAACAGGCCGGCGAAGATGTGCAGAAGATGGACCAGGATTTCCTGACCGCTCTGGAGCACGGTATGCCGCCCGCCGGAGGCATGGGCATTGGCATTGACCGTCTGATGCTGATTCTGTCGGGATGCGAAACCATCCGCGATGTGATTCTGTTTCCCCATCTGAAACCCAGGAATGCCTGATGAAGCTTCCGTTTTCGCTGTTCCTGGCTCTCAAGTATCTCCGCCCCAAGCGCACGTTTGTTTCCGTTGTGACGCTGATTTCCGTGCTGGGGGTGCTGCTGGGCGTGGCGGTGCTGGTCATTGTCCTGTCCGTGATGAGCGGGTTCGACGACATGTGGCGCGACAAGATTCTTGGATTCAACGCGCACCTCACCGTGACGGGCTGGGGGATCATGGAGGACGAGGATGCTGTCATGGAGCGGCTTGCGGAGGTTCCCGGAGTAAAGGGTGCCGCGCCCTTTGTGCAGGGGCTCGTGTTTATCCAGCACGAGGATCACGTTTACACTCCTGTCATGCGCGGCATTGACCCCGAGATGGAGAGGCGCATCAGTCAGATCCCCGCCCACATGGCGGAAGGCGTCTTTTCGGTCGAAGATGACGAAGTGATTCTCGGCCGCGATCTCGCGGCGCGCGTCGGCGCGGGCCTTGGCGACCGGATTCTGGTTTACTCACCGAAAAATTTCACTGTGGCCGACGAACTGCGGCTCCCGGAGGAGCTGACGGTGAGCGGGATATTTGAGCTGGGCATGTGGGATTTTGACATGGGATTCATGCTCACTTCGCTGGACACGGCGCGAAGCATGTACAGCATGGAGCGCGGGGTGCACGGCATTCAGGTGATGACCGGGGATCCCTTCAGGGCGCCATCCATTGCCGCCCGAATGCAGGTGGATCTCGGTCCCGAATATGAGGTTCAGACCTGGATGGACATGAACCGGCAGCTCTTTTCGGCGCTGAAGGTGGAAAAGAACATGATGTTCTTCCTGCTCATCATCATATCCGTGGTCGCGGCATTCGGCATCACCAACACCCTGATCACGCTGGCTGTGCAGAAGACAAAGGAGGTCGGCCTGCTCAAGGCTCTCGGCTTCAGCTCCGGCGGCATCATGCGGGTTTTCCTCTGGCAGGGATGGATCTGCGGCGTGCTCGGAACGCTGTCCGGCATGGCCGCCGGACTGCTTGTTCTTTATTACCGGAACGATTTGATGAGCTGGATGAACCGGCGGCTGGGCATGGAACTGCTTCCGAAGGATCTCTATCATCTGAGCGAAATCCCGTCCACGACATCGCTGACGGATGTGGCGATGGTGGCCCTGGTGGTGGTGATCATCTGCACGCTGGCGGGGCTGGTGCCGGCGTGGCGCGCCGCCCGTCTGGATCCTGCGAGGGCCCTGCACTATGAATGACCGTCCACTGCTTCAGGCGGATGCCATTGACAAGAGCTTCGTCATGGGCGCCGTGGTGATCCCTGTCCTGAAGGGGGTTTCACTGTCGCTCGGTCGCGGCGAGCGCACGGCCATCATGGGCGCAAGCGGCGCCGGGAAAACCACACTGCTGCATGTGCTCGGAGGCCTGGAATCTCCAACCGCCGGCCGCGTGATGTTTGACGGGACGGATGTGTACAGTCAGTCCCCGGCCCGGCGGACGGCGCTGCGCGCAAGCCAGACCGGCTTTATTTTCCAGGCCTATTATCTTCTGCCCGAGCTGACCGTGCTGGAAAATGTCATGCTCCCGGCGATGGCCCTCCCGCGAAGACTGCAGCCGAAAAGCCGTGCAACGCGAGACCGCGCAGAAAGCCTGCTCTCCAGCGTGGGACTTTCCGGACGCCTGCATCATCTCCCGACGGAACTATCCGGCGGAGAGCAGCAGCGCACCGCGGTGGCGCGCGCGATGATGAACAACCCGGAAATTCTTTTCTGCGATGAACCCACCGGTAACCTGGATTCAAAGACGGGGGACACTGTGCTTCAATGCCTCTTCCGGCTGGTGGAGGAGCATCAGGTCACGCTCCTGCTGGTTTCGCACAACCGCGCGCTTTGCGACCAGTGCGACCGCGTCCTGTTTCTCCGCGACGGACGGCTGGAAACCGATCAGGAATGAATGCGCTGAACACAGAGCGGATCCGGAGGGATTTCCCGATTCTTGCCCGCACAATGCGCGGGGGGAAGCGCCTGGTTTATCTCGACAACGCGGCCACCACGCAGAAGCCGGAATGCGTGATCGAGGCCGTGTGCGACTATTATCGGAACCACAACGCCAACGTGCACCGCGGATTCCATCAGCTGTCCGAGGAGGCGACCGAAATCCTTGAATCCGCCCGCGCGCGGGTGGCGGATTTCATCGGCGCCGGTTCTCCGCAGGAGGTGGTGTTCACGCGTGGCGCCACGGAAAGCATTAATCTGGCGGCGTCAGCTTACGGCGCGGCGGCGCTCCGGCCGGGAGATCAGATTCTCCTGACAGTGATGGAGCACCACAGCAATCTGCTTCCCTGGCAGCAGCTCGCCCGGCAGACCGGCGCGGAACTCTGTTTTATCCCCGGCCGGGAGGACGGCGCGCTCGACATGGACGCCTTTCAGCAGATGCTGTCTCCGAAAGTGAAGATACTGGCGATGACCCACATGTCCAACGTGCTGGGAACCATCAATCCGGTCAGGCAGTGCATTGCCGCCGCGCATTCAGCCGGGGCGCGGGTGCTCATAGATGCCGCGCAGAGCCTTCCGCATTTCAAGGTGGATGTGGCCGATCTGGACTGCGATTTCCTTGCCTTCTCCGGCCACAAAATGCTGGGCCCCATGGGCATTGGCGTGCTGTACGCGAAGCGTGAACTGCTGGACCGGATGCGTCCGTATCAAACAGGCGGCAGCATGATCCATCGCGTAGCCCTTCGGGATGCGGTCTGGGCCGATGTTCCGTACAAGTTCGAGGCCGGCACGCCCAACGTGGCCGGCGCGGCGGGGCTGAAGGCGGCCATTGACTATCTCGAAGCCGCGGGGATGGACCGCATCTTCCAGCATGAACAGGAACTCGTCCGGTACGCCCTGCAGCGTCTGGACGCCCTCTCCGGGATCCAGATCGTGGGCCGAGCCGCCCACCGGGGCGCCGTGATCGCATGGCACATGAAAAACGTGCATCCGCACGACATGGCCCAGTTCGCGGACCAGGAGGGCATTGCCATACGCGCGGGTCACCACTGCGCTCAGCCTCTCGTGGTTCGCTACGGCTTTGCCGCCCTGAGCCGCGCCAGTTTTTACCTGTACAATGACCGGCACGAAGTGGACGCCCTGGCGGATGTCGTCGAAAAGACAGCGAGGTTTTTCCATGGCCTTTGAAGACCTTTATCGTGAAGTGATCCTCAGGCACTTCAAGAAACCGCAGAACTTCGGCCCCGTGAGCGATGAAGAGGCCACCGTGGAGGATGAAAACCCGACCTGCGGGGATCATTTCCGGCTTCGAGTTGAACTGCAGGGCGACAGGATTTCCAGCATCCGGTTCGACGGGCGCGGATGCGCAATCAGCACTTCCTCCTGCTCCATGATGACGGAACGGGTGCTGGGGAAAACTCCCTCGGAGGCCCGCGCCATGATTTCGGAATTTCTCGGGATGGTGCAGGGGACGTGCGACCCGTCGGACGAATCTCTGGGGGATCTCGCGGTGCTCAGGAGCGTGCGTGATTTTCCGGTGCGCGTCAAATGCGCCGGCCTCTGCTGGCAGGCCCTCTCAAAGGCCCTGGACAAGCTGTCCGCCTGACTGGCGCATTTTCAGAAATGCTGAGGCCATGAAAATATTCCCATCCGTTGTGCCTGCTCCGCTGAGCTGGAGGGTCGAGCTCTGCGAGACCGAATGAACAGGAAACGGTTTTGACGGAGCAAAACTCTCCATCAAAAATGGAGGGTCGAGCTCTGCGAGACCGTCTTGATGCGGCGTCGCGGCTTGCCCGACATAGCTCCCGAGCGGCGTCGCGGAGCTCCGCCCTCCAGATGTGGCTACACTTTTTCTTAATATGCTCTAGAGAATAATCCGGGCATCCACGGCGAAACTGCCTTTTTCACTTGAGCGGATCGGGTTGATGTCCACTTCCTTCACAAGACCCGCCAGTTTCTGGATGGCGCACAGGATTTGCACCAGCGAGGGCCGGTCCGCCCTGGCCCCCCGGAATCCGTCGAGTATGTTCCGGGCTTTGATGTCGCCAATCAGGCGTTCGGCCTCCACGCGGCCGAAGGGCACAATCCGGAAGGCCACGTCTTTCAGCGCCTCCACCAGCACGCCGCCCAGCCCGAACATGACCACGGGCCCGAACTGCGGATCGCTGCTCAGCCCCGCCGCGCATTCGATTCCCTCCGCCATCTGCACAAGGTTCACGCCCTCGATCTGCGCATCCGGGACGCGCTCCGAAACGGTTTTCATCATGGCGCTGTATTTTTCAGCCAGCTCGCTTTCGTCCCGGATGTTGACGGCCACTCCGCCGGCATCGCTTTTGTGAATGATCTGCGGCGAGGCAATCTTCATCGCCAGCGGATAAAGCGCTGCGGCCTTAAGCTTCGCCTCATCCAGATCGCGCGCGAAAGCCGCGGGCGGCACGGGAACGCCGCAGAGTTCCAGCACCTGCCGCGCCTCGTGCTCGAGCAGGGCGGAACGGCCCTCTTTTCGGGCCTGCTCAACAATCCTGACGGCCTCCCGGGGCGCCTGGGAGCACTCCGGATCATCTTTCTCGCGGCTGGAGATTTCATGCCATTGGGCCAGGGCGTTCAGCGATGAGGCCGCATCGGCCACGGATGTGAAGGCGGGAACGCCCTGCTGATTCAGGAAATGAATGGCCTGCCGCGAGCGTTCTCCGCCGACCATGGCGGCCACGACGGGCTTGCGGCGGCCTGCGGCCTCATATTCCCGGGAAACCCCCTGCGCAATGGCCAGCGGGTCGGTGATCACCGTCTCGCAGTAGAGCACAAGCAGCGCATCGAACTTGTCGGAGATCACCGCGGACTTGAAGGCCTGGCTGTATTTGTCCGCCGCGGCCCCGCCGGTGAGATCAATTGGATTTTTCGTGCTCCCGTAGGACGGCATGACGGGCCGGAATGTTTCTTCCAGCCATTCGGGATCATCCAGAAGGTGCAGCCCCGCCTTCTCGCATTCGTCCGTGGCGCGGACGCCGATCCCGCCGCCATTGGTGATGATCAGCACCTTCCTGCCGGGCATCGGGGGCAGGGCAAGCGCCCGGGCCCAGTTGAACGCCTCGCGGAATGTGTCCGCGCGGAGCATCCCGAGCTGGCGGAAGGCGGCGTCAAAGACCTGATCCGAACCCGCGAGCGACCCGGTGTGCGAGGCCGCGGCCCTGGCGCCGCGCTGCGTGCGCCCGACTTTCAGCATCACGACCGGCTTGCTGATTCTGGTCTGCATGAAATCGCGCCCGTTCTTCAGGCCTTCCATATAAACGAGGGTCACCTTCACGTGTTCATCATGATTGAAGTACTCAATCAGATCCCGCTCATCCACATCGGCCTTGTTGCCGATGCTGACCAGCGCGCTCATGCCCATCTTCTCCATCACCGCCCAGCCCATCAGGCCGATGGCCAGCGCGCCGCTCTGGGAGACAAAGGCCGTGCCGCCGCTGGCCATGTCGCGCGGGCCGAAGGTCGCGTTGAGCCGGGAGGGGGAATAGACCACGCCGAGAATATTGGGCCCGACCAGCGCCATGCCGTACCGGTCCGCAATCGCCTTGAGCTTGTGCTCCTCTTCAATGTTGCCCGCCTCCGCGAATCCGGAAGTGATCACGGCGACCGCCTGAACGCCTTTCTGTCCGCATTCCTCCATGCAGGCGGCGACGGCGGTTGCGGGGATGGAAATCACGGCGAAATCAACCGGGTGGGGGATGGCCGCAACGGAAGGAAAAGTCTTCAGGCCCAGAACGGCCTCGGCGCAGGCATTGACGGGATACACCTCTCCGGCAAAACCGCCTTCGACGATATTTCTCAAAATCTGGTGGCCGATTTTATGGGGATCGGCTGACGCCCCGACCATGGCCACGCTCCGGGGTTTGAAAAGCCCGTCCAGGTTCTTGCGACGCGGTCCTTCTGCAGTTTTTCCGCTTGGCATCATGCACCCGACTTCCTGACCTTCTTTTATACACAAAAAACTATTTTCACGCAACGATTGCCCCGGCGGCCATACCATGTAAAAAACTCAAAAAAACGCGAAAAACAGCCCCAAAACGTCCAAAAAATGCAAAAAATGACCAAAAATCGGCCCAAAAACGTCAAAAAAGGCCAAAAATCCTTGAATTTTCGAATTTTCATGAAAATATCAGCCCGGCGGCACTTGCGGCCGCGAAAAATGAAAAAAAAGGGGAAATGAAGGGGGCGCGCGCGGGAAAATGCAAAACTGCACCGTGCGGATCTAAATAGTACTAAATTAGTACTATTTTGCATCACGGCAGGCGGAAGCGGTCCGGCAGATTTAGTCCCGGTGATCCCGCGAGATGCTCGCGGATTAGGTTTGAAGACTGTCCGTTTTTGATGCATCTTGTGGACAGTAGTTCCAGAGGATCAGCGGGAGACGGAATCATTATGAAAAAGAGGGCACTGCGGCATGTTGTTTTGACAGCGGCGTTCTGCGCGGTTCAGGGGCTTTTTGCCGAAACCCCGCGCGGCGACATCAACGGGTGGGGCACCAACTGGATGACCGCCGACACCGATTTCGGGAGCATCTACAAGGTCACCATCACTTCCACGGCCACGCGGGCGACATCCGGCCTCAAGTTTGATCAAAGCGGCAACTGGAATCCGCAGTGGGGATACAAGGCCGCCTACTCAACCAACGCCGCCGTCAACTCCACCATCGGCCAGGCCCGCATCAATGACGGCGGCGACCCCTCCGATCTTTCCTTCAGCGAAACCAGCGGATGGCGGTACACGTTCAACCTGAAGGGAACATATGAGTGGTGGGACCGGCCCTATGTTATCATGGGAACGGAGGGCAGCCCGGTATCGGTGCTGGCGGTCTCCGACAATCATGACACGGCCGCCACCAATGCGGTGACGGTCACCATCCAGCTCAGCGCGGCCAAAAGCGCGCAGGAGAATGTCTGGGTGCGCTACACGAAGAACGCATGGACGAACAGTTACCTCACGGCGCAGGCCGCCGGAAGCTCCACGAACTACACCGCCGCGATTCCGGCCAGTCCGACGGGGTCAGTCATTGAGTATTATGTTCTGACCTCAACCATGCCTTCCAATATCATCACGGCCGATTTTGATCTGTGCACGCTGCGCGGGAAGAAATCCGGCGCCACAAACTACCAGTATTCGGTTGGAACTCCTCCGGCCAATCTCGGAAACTGCTGGCATATCCCGACGAACACAGAGCCCTTCACCGCGACCATGCGCAATCCGGCCGGAGATCCCTCCACAAATCAGGCGGTCTACATATACAACGGCAGCCAGTATCAGGGGGCGGGCAATCCCGGCGACCAGACGGGCGGCTGGCTCTTCCATAAAAAGACGGACGCCGGCTCGTGGAGTTCGAACAGTCTTTCCTTTGACAGCGTGGACTCGAACAACAAGTACTGGGTCGGCCTGATTCCGGCCGGAACCTATGCGGCATCCGATGAGGTGCAGTATTATCTGCTCATTACGTACAACGATCATGACGACACCTGGATCGGCACCACGAACAGCGGAGCTTCCAGCCTGACCTTTGCCGATGCCGGTGACGCGCAGGGCAATCCCTTCACTTTCACCTATTCGTCCGCCGCCGGGCAGTCGCCTGAATTTGTCTGGCATGCGGACAACCGCGTGGTGTCGGGAACCAGCGCCCAGTTCTGGGCCAAGATCGGCTATGCGCAGGGCATCGGCACCAACCGGTGGGCCGATTATGCGGCCGTTTATTACACCACCAACGGCACCGAGCCGCACGGGCATTACGGCGCGGCGGGCAATGCCTCCACAAAGGTCGTGGCGATGAGTTTCGATCACATGGAGGAGGACAGCTATCCCGATGCCGACGCCATGTGGTGGCAGGGAACCGCGACCGGCCTGCCGTCCCTGACGACCATCAAGTACAAGATCGGCGCGTGGAAAACCACGAACGACACCGAGCGTTATGCCGACTACGGCACAGCGGGAACAGCCAGCAATACGTTCTCGTTCGCAATCGGAACCGCGGGGGCCCAGCAGCTCACCGTGGGCACGCTCAATGCGGATTACACCACGACCAAGTTCTTCATTGATGAAGTGAACGGCGACACGGAGCAGATAGTTGTGACGTATGTTCCCGGCGCGCTGAACCTTGACAAGGTGGAGATATTTTCAAATCTCGACCGGCGCGACTATGCGGATGCGGACTACAACACTGACGGCGTTCCGGACGGGATCAGGCCGCCTTCGGGCGATCTGATCACCACCAACGACACGGGCGCGTATTTCAGGGCGTATCCGATGACGCCTGTCGGCGGCGGGGCCTATGTCTGGACCGGCACGGTGAGCAGGTGCGGGGCGTACCGCCTTACGGCGCGATATTCAACCAACGGCATGGCGGCCGGCTCCTGGCACTGGTATTCATCCGCAGGCCGCCGGGATCACGCCGTCGTCGTTTCCCCGAAAAAAGTGCTGGAGATGACGATGTACGAACTCAACCCTCTGACTGTTGAGGCGACGTATAATGACGAGGCGGGCCGCAGCACCTTCCGCGACCTGCTGGGCTCCTCGGAAGGCGACACCGACGGCTTCGACCCGTTCAATCTTGAATATCTCAATTACATCCAGGCCAACTGCCTGTGGTTCCAGCCGATCCATCCCAGCGCGGAGACCTTCCGGGGCGACCCCTCCGAATACGAGCCGGGCAGCCCCTATGCGACACGCGACTATTATGCCGTGTCGCCCTATCTCGGCGCGGACGGAACGGAAACGGGCGCGCTGGCGGAGTTCACGAATTTCGTGGCCGCGTGTGATGCCTATACCGGTTCCGTGGGCACCGTGAACGTGATGCTGGACGGCGTGTTCAATCACACGGCCTGGGACGCGGTCATGGGGCAGGGCGGTCTCGATCTGGGATTCTGCACGAACAAAAACGATCACATCGGCTGGTTCAAGCCCGGCTGGTATGCCCTGTGGACCGACTATGGCGAGCCGGCCACGTATTATCATTCAGTCTACAGCAACGATTTCGCCACCGCGCCCGACCGCGGCGATTTCGGCAAATGGGCGGATGTGGCCGAATTCTATTTTGGAAAATATTCCGCTCTGGTGCGCCACAATCCCGACAACAACGGGGATTATCTGAATGAGGACGATGTCTACGATTACACGGGCATGTCCGCGGACACCATCGATCTGTGGAAATATTTCGGATACTACACGGAGTACTGGCTGAAGAAGACCGGTCATTCCGGCACCAACACCTTTGTGCGGGCCGACGATGACCGGGGCATTGACGGGCTCCGCTGCGACTTCGGGCAGGGGCTCCCGCCGCAAACCTGGGAGTACATCATCAACCGCACGCGCTCCATGAAATGGAATTTCATTTTCATGGCCGAAACGCTGGACGGCGGCAAACCCGGATACCGGTCGAACCGCCATTTTGATGTGCTTAATGAAAACCTGGTTTTCCAGTTCACGCAGGCGCAAATCAACGATTCGTGGTCGGTCCGCTCCGCCCTCGAAGACCGGCGCAATGCATATAACGGCGGCGCGGTGCTTCTGAATCTGACATCGCACGATGAAGTCCTGCCCGACAACGACTGCTGGCTGGTCGCCAGCCGCTACGGAGCGGTTTCGACCGTGGACGGCATCCCGATGATCTTCTACGGACAGGAACAGGGCATTCAGAACTACAATGCCGACCCCTCCTACTGGTACTATGACGGTTTCCGCACCGATCATGAGGAAAACTTCGGCAAGTTCATTCCGCACTTCAAGCAGTGGAACCAGCTCATGGTCTGGTCGAATCCGCCGCCGAATGCCGAAGGCCTTGCGCAGTGGTACGGCCGCGTGAACTGGGCCCGCTTGAACAGCCCCGCGCTTCAGAGTCAGAACCGGTATTTCTTGAGCAAGGTTGGCGGCGGTGAAGAAGGAAGGATCCTCGCGGTGGCGAAATATGAAGAACCCTATGCTTCGCCGAACGACAAGGATGTCGTGCTGGCCTTTGCGCTGATGTTCCGGCACGGCGAGGCGCACACCGGAGCTTCCGCCACCTATGATCTGACCGGCGCGTGGGATCTTCTGGGTCTCGACACCGGAACGCTTTATCAGGTCCGCAATCTTGCCTCCAGTGATGCGTCCGCGGAAGTCTGGGGTTCGCCGATCAGCGGAGCGTCGCTGTACAATGACGGAATATTCGTGCAGCTCAACGGAGGAACCGCCGGCGGCTCCATCACAAACGACGGGGAACTGGTTCAGTACTTGAAGCTGGTTGAGGTGGATGAGAACCATGCGCCGGTCATCAGCCTGCCCGGGCCTCACATTCTACCAGTCGGCGCTTACACGAACTTCGAGGTGACCGCCAGCGATCCGGACAGCGATCCGGTGACGCTGACCAACACCGTCGCGCCCGCAGGCGCAACCTATGTCGGCACGACGTTCTCATGGACCGCCGGCGCATCGGACGCCGGCTCGACCAGCCTGGTGGTGTTCGTTGCGAACGACGGGCAGGGCGAAGCCAGCAGCGTGGTGACAAACTCGACAGTTATTGTGGTGCCGGCCGACTGGGACGCGGACGGCATCGGAGACGACTGGGAGTGGAACCGCTTTTCCAGTCTGACCAACAACCCGGCTGACGATGCCGATGGTGACGGGAAGAGCAACCATTACGAATATATTACCGACACGGATCCGCTGGATGACGGGTCCTTCTATCAGAACACCATCACCAGCGCCGTCGGCAGGACTGTCCTGAACATCACAGCAGGCCCGCCCACTTCAGGCGACCGGGTCTATGATGTTGTCTGGAGCACGAATCTGACGGAAAGCATGGTCAACTGGACCCGGCTCAATCTGAACCTGCCGGGCACCGGAGGGGCCGTTGTGCTCTCTGTGACCAACAACGGCTCTGCGGGCTATTACCGCACCATGGTGACGCTCCCGTAAACAAAACGCGGTGACCGACTGCATGATTCCGGGCAGGGATTCTCTGCACACCTGCGCCGCGCATTTCTTCCGCTCGCGGCAAGGGTCGAATCATGAAGAGCTTGATATTCATCCGCCGGTTTCGTTTATATGAATAAAAAACAGGAGATCTGATGGAACGACTGACACAAATGATGAACTGGACTCTGGCCGGAAACAGCATCTGGCGGATAGCGAGTTTCTTTGTGGTTGTGCTCGCGGCACTGCTGACAGGGCGAATTCTCCGCCATGTGCTGCTGAAAAGATCGGAAGTCATGGCGGCACGCGAAAAGACGGCGGTTTCTGCCTTGCTTCGCGCCATAGCCAGAGGAATGGTCTTCCTGCTGTTTTTGTTCGGTTTTCGCATGGGATTGTCTTTCCTTGTTTATACGGAACAGTTTCAGCAGCTGATCTCGACCACGGTTTCGGTTCTAACCACCTGTGCGGTCGGGTTCATTGTCTACTGCCTGACCGATGCCGTGCAGGTGGGGCTCGCGCGCGCCACGGCGCGGTCCTCCAGCAGAATGAACGAGATTCTTGCGCCCATGGTTACCAAATCCCTGCGCATCACCGTTGTGGTCCTGACGCTGATTCAGGTTGCGCAGATACTCAGCGACAAGCCCATCACATCCATTCTCGCCGGTCTGGGGGTCGGCAGTCTCGCCGTCGCGCTCGCCGCCAAGGACAGCCTGCAGCACTTTTTCGGCTCGCTCGTGATCCTGGCCGACAAGCCGTTTGAACTTGGAGAGCGCATTGTTTTTGACGGAATTGACGGCAATGTGGAAAGCGTTGGATTCCGTTCAACAAAAATCAGGCTTTTAAACGGGCATCTGGTGATCGTCCCGAACGGCGAACTGTCCATGAAGAGCATCACCAACATATCGCGCCGGCCGTTTCTGAAGAGGGAACTCAACATCGGACTGGTCTACAGCACCCCGCCCGATAAAATGGAGAAGGCGGTCCAGATCCTGAAGGACATTCTGGACAATCATGAATACATGGATCCGAAATTCCCTCCTCTGGTATTCTTCACGGATTTCAATGATTTTTCACTCGGCATCAAGGTGATCTACTGGTACGGGAAGAACGACTGGCTCGGCTATATGGCCTTCAGCCACAAAATCAACATGGAAATCCTGCGCAAGTTCAATGACGAGAGTCTTGAGTTCGCCTTCCCGACGCAAACCATTCACATGGCGGACAAGTGACATGCCGGAGATTCACAGTGACATCGGGCCCGATTATCTGCGCGACGAATCGCGGAAAACCGGCACGGCAGACTCAATTTCATTCCCGCTGAACGAGGCAGAGATTGCGGATGCCGTTCGCTGGGCCGCGGCAAACGGGCAGTGCATCACCACACAGGGCGCGCGCACAGGATTAACGGGCGGGGCTGTGCCTTCCGGCGGACATATCCTGAATCTCAGCCGGATGAAGACGATCACGGACAGGGATGATCTGATCGTGCAGCCCGGCGTGACGCTGGATGAAATCCGCGCGCACCTGAAAAGCCGGGGGAATGTTTTCTTTGCGCCGGATCCCACGGAGACCACAGCGACCATCGGAGGCATGGCCTCCTGCAACGCTTCCGGCGCCCGCTCGTTTCGCTACGGGGCCACGCGTGAATCTATCCTCGCCGCCCGCCTTGTTCTTGCAGACGGTGATGTCATCGCGCTCTGCCGCGGCCAGTGCATGGCCACCGGGCGGAATTTCAGGCTGAAAACGGAATCCGGCCGTGTAATTGAAGGCGACCTGCCTTCCTATACCACTCCGGCCATTAAGACCGCTTCGGGATATTTTGTCCGCGACAGCATGGACCTGCTGGATTTGTTCATCGGTTCGGAAGGCACGCTGGGCATTTTTTCCGAGCTGCACCTCAAGCTGCAGCCCTGGCCCGCTTCCGTCTGGGGGGTCATGGCCTTCTTCGGAAAAGAACCCGATGCGCTGGCGTTTGTTCATGCCGTCCGCGGACTGAAGGACAAACCCGCGTCTATTGAGTTTTTTGATTCCTGCTCATTGAACCTGCTCCGCAGCCACAGGCTGGAGGGCGCCCCCGAGGTGCCGGCGGATTATCACACGGCGGTCTATGTGGAGTATCATGCGGCGGACGAGGATGAGGCTTCCGGCATGGTGGAGCGCATGTGCGAAGCGCTGGACGGCTGCGGGGGAAGCGAGGACAGGACATGGATTGCCACGGATGATCATGAGCGGGAGCGCATACGCCTGTTCCGTCATGCGCTGCCTGAAGCGGTCAACTCTCTGATAGATGAACGCCGGAAAACCGATCCCGCGATCACGAAACTCGGCACCGACATGGCCGTCCCCGACGACCGCCTGGACGAGCTGATGGCGCTGTATCACGCATCGCTTGAGCGCCTGGGGCTCGAATATGTGATCTTTGGACACATCGGGAGCAATCATGTGCATGTCAACATCCTTCCCCGCACCGTGAAGCAATTTGAACAGGGGAAAGCCCAGTATCTGGAATGGGCCGATGCCGTGATCCGCATGGGGGGAACGGTTTCGGCAGAACACGGAATCGGCAAACTCAAAACCCCGTTCCTCCTTAAAATGATGGGAGCGCGGGGGATCGAGGACATGCGCCGGCTCAAACGGCTGTTCGATCCGCAGTGCCGCCTCAATCCGGGAAACCTTTTCGCATGCTGAAGAACCTGATGATCTGTCTGCTGGCCGTTTCCGCACAAGCGGATTTTCAGGAAGTCGGGCCGGATCAGATGGACTCCGGCAGCCTCTCGCTTCTCGGGCGGGAAGTTCTGCAGATGCCGGGGATCAGGTGGCAGCACGCGCAGACGGAGCGCTTTGTGTACCATTATGAGCGCAAGACCTTTGCCCTGAAAGCGGCGCGCATGGCTGAATTCCTGTTCGATCACATCGCGAAGGAATTGAATGCACCGGCTCAGGGCCCTGCGGTCCGTTCTCACATCTTCATCTTCCGCTCGCCAAAGGACTGGCAGGAGTTCATCCGCGCGAGCGGCATGAAAGAGGAGTGGGCCTTTTCAGTAGTCAGAGGCCCGGAGATGTTTCTGCAACAGGCGGACGGCACCGCGGAAAGCGGCAGTGTGCTCGCGCATGAAATGACGCATTTGGTCATCAACCGGCTCTTTCCCCGGCGCCTGCCGCTCTGGCTGAACGAGGGCATGGCCGAATGGTATGAGGAATTCGGGTACGCCGCCTTCAAGGGCATCAAGAAAAGCCGAAGGGCTCACTTCAAAAAGCGGGATGTTCTTTATCCGCTGGCTGATCTCTTTGCCGCGACGCAGTATCCGGCGGAAGTGGAGGCATTCTACCGGACCTCCAAAATGCTCTTCGGCTGGCTGATGCTCAGGCAGCCGGCCGAGAAAATCATGCCCTTCACGCTGGATGTCATGAACGGCATGTCCGCGGAAGAGGCCTTCCGCATCCATTATGAAATGGACAGCGCCGATCAGCTGCAAAAAGAACTGGAAGCTTTTTTGAATTGAAAAGTTCCAGTCATTGGAACTTTTGACCAGAAAACTTCCAGCCATTGGAACTTTTTGCGGCGGATATTCCAGTCATTGGAACTTTTTGCCCGGATGCCGTTCAAGTCCGGACACGGCAGTCTTGAATGATTTGGCCGGCGCGCTTTTTCAGCGACGGTTCATGCTGAAGCCGGTCAAGCAGCTCGTAATACCGGTTCCAGCCTTCCCGCTCCCGCTCATACTGCTGCTTCAGTTCCTCACGGGCAAAGGCCATGGCGCGCTCCAGCCGGTTATGGTTTGCCTCAACAAATTCAGTTCCGGTTTTCCCGTCGCCCGCCAGAAAATACCCGGCAGCCTTCAGGCAGAACCGCAGCATGACCACGATGACCGGAATGGGGGTGATGAAGCAGCCGGTGAAGGGATCAACCATGCTCTTGATCCGCTCAAGGCCCCTGGGATCAAGCACGCGCGCATATTCTGAGAAATAGAGCGTGCGGATATAGTCGCCAATGATGTTCCCGAATGATGCGGCCCGAATGGCGTCACCGGCAAAGGCCTCCTTGTCATGCCGCATGATCAGTCCGTCCTTGTGAACATAACGGAGTTTTTCACCTTCTTCCAGCAGGACGGAAAGCAGGTAGGACTGATCCTCGGCCCGGCCGATGAAAGACGGCGTGAACGGACGGTGTTTCCTGAGGCTGTCAATGCGGATTCCATTTGTTCCTCCCGTCACGTGGATGCGCTGAATGCATGCCGTTTTTCCGTCAATGCCGTCCGGGCGGTATCGCGTCATCATCTCGGCCCGGGTTGAAAGGGCCATCGTCATTCGGCTGAAGAAGATGCGCTCATCAGGAGCGGCGGGGCCGTCCGGGAAGGAGACATCCGGAGTGAAAATTCCCCGATCAATGTCCCGCTCGTTGACCAGCGCTCCGGCGATCATGCCCAGTTCAACCGGGAATCCGTCCGCATCCTGTCCGTGCGCACCCCACAGCGGGCTCTTGAAGTGTTCAAACGCCGATTTTCCCGTTTGCTCCACAAGCTCTTTCTGCGGAAAAACCTGATCAAGATCGATCTTGAAAGTGGCCTGGACGCCGGGATCTGCGGCAGCCTGCCAAAGCGCCGCCACAGCCTTGAGAAAACTGTAGTGCCTTCCGTATTCGCCATCGACCCCGAATATTTTCAGGGACCCCTCATCTCCGCCGGCCGGGACGAGCACTTCTCTGATCAGGCGTCTGGTGTCAGCCTCGGTGAAAACATAAACATCCACATTGCGGAAACCGCCCGCGCTGCGGATTTCTGACTCGATGTACTGCCTGGCGATGTCCTGAAGCCCCCTGTGCGTTACAGAAACTGAAAGCGCACAGGCAATTTTTCCGGGGCCCATAAGTCCCCGCGCGCGCTCAAATTCCGCCGCTGTGTCCAGCCCGCGCAGACCATAAAGGATTTCATTGGCCTCTGGCCGCACCCCGACCGGGATGGGATGATCATACCAGTACATCTGCTCTTCGCCTGCAACACTGCGAATGCGAGCCTTCAGCTCATCCGTGCAGTTGATTTCGTCAAGCGACGAGCCGGACAGGGGCACCGTCAGAAGCACATTGGATGTGAACAGCATTTGCCGGACAGGATCGGAGAGGGGACTGGGGTTGAGGCTTGTGATCCGTATGGTTCTCCTCTGGCGCAGAGCTTCGATTTTTTCTTCGCGGGTTTCCGGCAGTCCCGCGCCCTCGGGAAAGAACACCATCCGGAGTGCGCTGGTGTCCGATGGATTCTTATCAAGCGCCTGAAGCCGTTTCCTGAAATCCGGAGATTCACAGGCGCGGCGAATCTCCTCCTCAACCGTTCCCAGATGCCTGCGGAGAAATCCGGCATATTCATTGGAACCTTCCGCCCGCTGCAGTCTCAGCAGCGCATCCCGGTCTCCTCCGAGCGCGAGGAGAAAACTCGCCGTCAGAGAGCAGGTCTCACACAGATTTTCTTCGCACAGAACCCTCGCATCCAGAAGAGCGCCTGAGGGGCCGAACAGGCGATGCGCAACAGACTGAAAAATCGTAATCATGAATTGAAGACCGATACCTAGCATCCCGGCTGCAGCGGTTCAACCTTTTGTTTGCATCCCGCCGGTTGAGGCTTGTTGAGGCCGGACCCGCGATTTATATTGTTCCAATGTCGCAGAAGGCCGTTTATCAGATCGAATCCAGGTACAGCCCCACCGGTGATCAGCCGGAGGCGATTGAACAGATCTGCCGCCGGCTGGAGCAGGGGAGCCGGTTTATCACGCTGGAGGGCGTGACTGGTTCCGGCAAAACCTTTACGATGTCGAATGTGATTGCGCGGTGGGGCAAGCCCGCGCTGGTGATTTCACACAACAAGACGCTGGCCGCCCAGCTGTACGCCGAGTTCAAGAGCTTCTTCCCAAACAACGCGGTCGAATATTTCGTCAGCTACTACGATTATTACCAGCCCGAGGCCTATATCCCGCAGACGGACACGTTCATTGAGAAGGATGCGGCCATCAATGCGGAAATTGAACGCCTCCGGCTGGCGGCAACGGATTCGCTGATCAACCGGGACGATGTGATCATCGTCGCATCGGTCTCGTGCATCTACGGGCTGGGCTCTCCGGAGGATTACCGGAGCATGCTGGTGCATCTGAAGCGGGGTGAATCCGCCGACCGCGATGAAGTGCTGCGCAGGCTGGTGGACATCCAGTATTCCCGCAATGACTACGAAAATTCTCCGGGCACATTTTCTGTGCGCGGCGATGTGGTGGATATTCTGCCCTCCTACAGCAAAAAGGGCATCCGCGTGGAGTTTTTCGGCGACGAGATCGAGGCCATTCGCCGAATTGATCCGCTGACCGGAAACTCCGAGGCCTCGCTGGACGAGATTTCGATTTCCCCGGCCAAGCATTTTGTGATGCCGCTTTCGAAGGTGGAGGCGGCGATCGGGAACATTCTGGAGGAGATGCGCGAGCGGGTGGCCTGGTTTGAGAGCCAGAACAAGCTTCTGGAAGCCCAGCGGATAAAAATGCGCACGGAATACGACATGGAAATGCTGAAGGAACTCGGCTACTGCCAGGGGATCGAAAATTATTCACGCCATCTGTCCGGCCGTGAAGCCGGATCAAGGCCGGACACGCTGCTGGACTATTTTCGCGGCGATTTCCTGACCATCATTGACGAATCGCATGTCACCCTCCCGCAAATACGCGGCATGTACAACGGCGACCAGGCCCGCAAGCGCACGCTTGTGGAGCACGGTTTCCGCCTGCCGTCCGCGCTGGACAACCGGCCCATGAACTTCGACGAGTTCATGAAGGCCGCCGGCCAGACCATTTTCACGTCCGCCACACCCGGTCCGTTTGAGCGTGAGCAGTCCGCTGAAATGGTCCAGCAGCTTATCCGTCCGACGGGACTGCTGGATCCGCCAGTGGAGGTCCGGCCCCTCGCGAACCAGATTGACGATTTGATGGAGGAGGTGCGTTTGCGGGCAACCCGGCATGAACGCACGCTTGTCACCACGCTTACCAAGCTTACGGCGGAGGATCTGGCGGCCTATCTGCAGGAAACCGGACTCAAGGTCCAGTATCTGCACTCGGAGATTGACGCCATTGAACGCGTCGAGATTCTCCGCCAGCTCCGCAAGAAGGAATTCGACTGCCTCATCGGCATCAACCTGCTCCGGGAGGGCCTGGATCTTCCCGAAGTGTCGCTTGTGGCCATTCTGGATGCGGACAAAGAAGGCTTTCTGCGTTCGGAAACCTCCCTGATCCAGACGGCCGGCCGCGCGGCGCGGCATGTGAACGGTCAGGTGATCATGTATGCCGACAACATCACGGACTCGATGAGACGGATGATTGATGTGACCCGCCGCCGCCGTGAGATTCAGCTGGCCTACAACGCGGAGCACAACATCACGCCGCAGGGCATCCAGAAAAGCATCCAGGAGAGTCTCGTGACGCGCGAGGAGGCGGCCGAGGTCGAAAAAAGCGTGATTCGCGAGAGCGGAGTTGATTATAATACCGCGGAAGTCATCGCAGACATCGAGCGCGAAATGCTTGAGGCGGCCGCAGCGCTGGAATTCGAGCGCGCGGCGTTTCTGCGCGACCAGCTGGCGGAATTGAAGGCGCCGGTGATCCGGGAGCGAAGCGGGAAAGGCGGCGGCCTGAATTACAGCCGTCCGCGTCGAAGAAAAAAACGCGGCTGATTGAATATGAAAATGACAGTTGAAACGCAGGCGGCGGCAGACAGGCTCATTGCGCTGGCCCTCAGGGAAGACCTGGGACGGGCGGGCGACGTGACGTCGAAGAGCCTCATTTCCCCGACGGAAAAGGGTCGCGCCGTAATTCTGGCCCGAACCCCCTGCATGATTTCCGGCGGGCCGGTGGCCGCGGCTGTCTTCAGAAAGGTGGATCCCAGCCTGAAGACGCAGACCGTTCTTCCGGACGGGGCGCGCGCCGGCGCCGGGGCGACCGTGCTGGAAGTCCGCGGTTCCCTCCGTTCCATCCTGTCCGCCGAGCGCACGGCTCTGAATTTCATGCAGCGGATGTCAGGCGTGGCGACTTTGACCAGTCAGTTTGTGCGGCGGGCGCGGAAAGTGATGATTCTGGATACGCGCAAAACCACTCCCGGGTTCCGCCTGCTTGAAAAATACGCTGTGCAGTGCGGCGGCGGATGCAATCATCGCATGGGGCTCTATGACCGCATCCTGATCAAGGACAATCACCGCAATCTGTGGAGAAAGAGGGGCGGCGACAATCTGTGCGGGGCAGTTAATGCCGCCCGGAAAAAATATCCAGGGCTGGCCGTTGAAATAGAGGTTGAGTCCGAAGCTGATCTGCGCCAGGTACTGGCCGCCAAACCGGAGTGGATACTTCTGGACAATATGCCTCCGGCAGCGATGAAGCGCTGTGTCAGAATCTGCGGAGGACAGTGTCGGCTGGAAGCCTCCGGCGGCATCACGCTCAGCAATATCTCCGCCGTTGCGGCCAGCGGGGTGGACGCCGTATCGCTGGGATGTCTTACTCATTCAGCCCCGACCGCGGATCTGTCGCTTGAACTGGAGTGGCCCGATGCCTGAAAACGGACCCGTCATCCACGCCAGTGTTATTGCCGAGCCGCTGCCGGAATGGCGCGAGGCGATCAGCGCCCGTGTGCGGACCAGGCTGATCGGCCGGAAAATCCTGGCCTACCGCTCCATATCCTCGACCAGTGAGCACCTGAAGAAAATGGGCGCGCACGGCGCGCCGGAAGGATTTGTGATTATTGCCCGAGAACAAACACAGGGTCGCGGGCAGTTCGACCGAAAATGGATATCAGAGGCTGAAAAGGGATTGTATATGTCCATCCTGTTCCGGCCCCCATGGTTTGCCTCCGAAACAGGCCATCTATCCGTGCTGTGCGCGGTTTCGGTCGCGCAGGTTCTGGATGCGGCCGGCCTGAAAAATGTGACCATCAAGGCGCCAAATGATGTGCTGGTGTCCGGCCGGAAGATCGCGGGGATACTGATCGAACCCCGGCTGGGCGACGAGTATGTGGAGTTCGCCGTGGCCGGGATCGGCCTGAATCTGAAGCAGACTGAAGAGGATTGGGGCAGCCTTGAACTGAAAACCCCGGCCACCTCCTGCCGGATGGAAGGAGTTGAACTGAGCGAAATGGACGCTTCCGTTCAACTGCTGGAATGTCTGGACCGCAATTATGCCGCCGCGCTGGAGGGCCGCCGCGACGCCCTCGTTAAGGAGTGGATAGCCCGCGGCGGTTCCGCTGAAATCCCCAACGTGTGACAGTCAAATGACCAAGCCCATCCTGACCATTGATATCGGAAACACCAGCGTGGCCGTGGGACTCTACGAAAACGGGGAGATTCTGCGTCAGACATGGCTCCGGCACAGGGACGCCACGGCCGAACTGCTGGATGCCCGCCTGATGGAGTCCGCTGATGGAATCACTCCCTGCGGCGCCGCCATGGCATCGGTTGTGCCTGATGCAAATGACACCTGGCGCGGGGCCGTGGAACGGCTGTTCGGATTTCAGCCCATGAGGGTGACCTGTGAAAGCAGTCTGGGAATTCCGGTCACCTATCCCCGGTCGGAAACCATTGGCGCGGACCGCCTGGCCAATGCCGCCGGAGCGGCGGTGCGTTACGGCCTGCCCGTCATCGTGGCGGACTTTGGAACAGCGCTGACCTTTGACATCGTGTCGGCCGTGAACGGCTATATCGGCGGAGTCATCGCGCCGGGCCTGCCGCTTATGTTTGATTATCTGGCTGAGAAAACAGCGCTCCTCCCTCACATCAAGCCGGAGCCGGCCCAGACGATTATCGGGAAGAGCACGGAAGATGCGATCCGCTCCGGCGCGCGCTGGGGCTATCTGGGCATGGTGCGCGAAATACTCCGGCGCGTCGAGGAGGAGATGGGAGAGGCCAACGTCACCGTTTGCGCCACAGGCGGATTTGCGCCGTGGGTGCTGGACGGAATGGATCGCGAAATCATTTTCGACCACTCGCTCACGCTTTTCGGCATAGGGCATATTTACGAATTGAACCAGGCGAAACAGACATGAAGTTTAAGACACGAATTGACCGGAAATTTGCTGAGTTGAAGAAAAACGGGGAGACGGGATTCGTGGCCTATATCACGGCCGGTGATCCGGATTTGGCGGGAACTGAAGAAATCATTCTGCGTCTTGCTGATGCGGGAGCGGATTTCATTGAGCTGGGCGTGCCGTTTTCCGATCCGATGGCTGACGGGCGGGCAAATCAGGATGCGGCATTTCGCGCGCTGCAGGCCGGAGCCACGCTGGACGGCGTTCTCGCATGCGTGGAGCGGGTCCGGGAAAATACAGATATTCCGCTGATATTCTATTCCTATTTGAACCCCCTGAAGGCGCCGGGTTTTGATCAAATGATGCGACGGAGCAAGACCGCGGGGATTGACGGGGTGCTGCTCGTGGACTTGTCGCTGGAGGAGTCTGCCCCCTACAGGAAGATCCTCGACCGGAATGAGCTGAACAACATCATGCTGGTGACGCCCACGACTCGGCCGGAAAGAATCGCAAAGATTGCGGCATACTGCACCGGTTTTGTGTACTGTGTTTCGCGCGCAGGAGTGACTGGGCAGCAGAAGACGGTGGCATCTGGCGCAGCGGAACTGATCATGCAGACCAAGAAATCCACAGATCTGCCGGTGGCCCTGGGGTTTGGAATTTCAGAACCGCGTCATGCCCGTGAAATGGCGCATTTTGCAGACGCCATTGTAGTCGGCAGCGCGATCGTGGACCGGTTCAACCGGGAGTCGCACGACGCGCGCGGCCGCGCGCGCGCCGCCGCCTTTGTGAAGGAACTGGTCCGGGCGGCAAAGGAGATCAGGAAATGAACAGAAGCAATTTTTACGCAGTGATTCTTGCTGGAGGGAAAGGGGAGCGATTCTGGCCGCTCAGTACATCCCGCGTGCCCAAGCAGTTCCTTTCGCTGGTGGGGGAGAAGCCGCTCCTGGCCCAGGCTATTGACCGGCTGGAGGGGCTGATCGCCCCGGACAACGTGTTTGTCCTTACCAATGCCGATTTGATTGGCCCGGCCCGGGAGTCAGCCCCAGGCCTGCCGGCTGAAAACATTGTCGGTGAACCGGTCGGGCGTGACACCGCCGCGGCGATCGCGCTGGGCGCGGCACTGGTTAAAAAGCGCGATCCCAACGCCGCTTTTGCCGTGCTGACCGCCGATCATGTCATGGGAGACCTTGATGTGTACCGCCAGACACTGGCCGACGCCTGTTCCCTGGCCCTGGAGGAGGATGTGCTCATCACTATCGGAATCAGGCCCTCCGAGCCTAGCACGGCCTATGGTTATATCGAGGCCGGCGAGGAGTTTCGCAAAAGCAGCGCCGGGACACGTTTTTTGAAGGCCGAGCGCTTTGTGGAAAAACCTGATGCCGCGACAGCCGCCGAATATGTTTCGTCAGGAAAATTCGCCTGGAATTCGGGCATGTTCATCTGGTCCGTGAAGGCAATCGAAAAGGCCCTTCGCATACATCGTCTGCCGCTGTATCAGATGATGCAGAATCTGGCTCCGGCCATTGGAACAGGAGCCTTCAAGGATGCTTTGGCGGACGCGTTTGGCGCGCTGGAAAAGATATCCATTGATTATGCCGTTATGGAGAAAGCCGACAACGTGCTTATGGCGGAGGGGTCTTTCGCATGGGACGATGTGGGTTCCTGGCCCGCGCTTGAGAATCATTTCCCCAAAGATGACCGCGGCAACACCGTGATCGGCCAGATGGAGTCCGTGGGTGCGGAAAACAGCATTGTTTTCTCGCGCGGCCGGCTCACCGCGCTGGTGGGGGTGGAGAATCTGATTGTCGTTCAGGCGGAAGGGGCCACGCTGATCTGCGCGCGTGACAAGGCGCAGGACATCAAACAACTTGTCCAGAAGCTCCGGGATTCGGGAAAATACGGGCCGCTGCTCTGATGTCGCGCGTTCTGGGCATAGACTATGGCGACCGGCGAATCGGCATCGCCCTCAGCGATCCCATGCGGATCATCGCTTCGCCGCTCTGTGTCATTGACAATACCGGCCTCAGGCATGCGCTGGCGGAGATTCTGGCACTCTGTGAAAAGCACGATGTTTCGCAGATTGTGATGGGGCTTCCGCTGAACATGAACGGCACTTCAGGCGAAGCCGCTCAGAAGGTGAACCGCTTCATGGAAGAGCTCCGCAGGCGGACAAAGATTCCGGTTCTTACATGGGACGAGCGGCTCAGCACGGTGAGCGCGCAGCATGCGCTGATTGAAGCGGGCACCCGGCGCGAAAACCGCAAGGGCCTTGTGGACAAGGTGGCCGCCCAGATCATTCTGCAGCACTGGCTCGATGCGCAGCCCTCCGATCCCTTTGACGAGGAGCCGCGGGCATGACCCGCTACCGGCTCATCATCGCCTACGATGGAACCGCCTATGCCGGCTGGCAGATACAGCCGGACGGCCGGACCATACAGGGAGAGCTCGAAAACGCCATCCACAGGATTTCCGGTCAGGAAAAGGTTCGTGTCCAGTGCAGCGGGCGCACCGATACGGGGGTGCACGCGCGCGCGCAGGCGGCCCATGTGGACCTCGACCATCCGATGCCTGTCCGCAAACTGCTGGAGGGATGCAATGCGCTGCTGGATGAAGATATCCGTGTCCTCAAAGCCAGCCGCGTTTCGCCGGAGTTTCACGCCCGGTTCAGCGCCGCGTCCAAGGAATACCGCTACTTCATCTGGAATGGGAACGTGGTCCCGCCACATGTGCGGAATCAAAGAACATGGGTTCGCCGGCCGCTGGATGTGCAGGCCATGAAGAAGGCGGCGGCCATTCTGCAGGGGGAGCACGATTTTGCCGCTTTCACCGCCAACCCGAACCGCGAGGTGGAGGGAACCGTCAGGAACCTTTCTGTGCTGAAGATTTCAAAAAAGGGCCATGAAGTGATCATCACCGCCCGCGCGGGCGGCTTCCTGTATAAAATGGTTCGCAGTCTTGCGGGGTTCCTCATCCGGGTCGGGAACGGGGACCTTCCGCCGGAGGCGGCCGGTGAGATTCTGCGCTCCAAAAAAAGAACGGCTGCAGTTCCCACCGCGGCGCCGCAGGGGCTCTTTCTGTGGCGGGTTTTTTACGGACAGGGCGGAGAATCTTGACTATGGCCGTGGCCTCGGCTAGCCTCTGCACCTGAATTTTAAGCGAGAAGCGTTGTTATGCAGAAGATAGAAATATTCCCGTCCATTCTGGCCTGCGACATGGGCCATCTGGCGGATGAGTGCCGCCGTTCGGTGGAGGCCGGTTCGGACGGCCTGCACGTGGACATCATGGACGGAATTTTTGTGCCCAACATCAGCATGGGCTTCGATATTATTCGCGTTGTGGACCGGATCGTGGACATTCCGCTCAGCGTCCACCTGATGATCGTCAAGCCGGACCCCTATGTGGAGAAGTGCGTGGAGCTGGGCGCGGACACCGTGCTCATCCATATTGAGTCGGAGGGCGACATCCGGGGCGCGCTGCGCAAAATCCGCGCGAAAGGGGCCCGGGCAGGCATCACAATCAATCCCGAAACCCCCGCATCGGCCATTGACGGGGTGCTGGACGAGATTGATGAAATCCTGATCATGAGCGTGCATCCCGGCTTCGGGGGCCAGTCCTTCATAGCCGAAGTGCTGAACAAGGTTAAAATTCTCCGGCGGCGGCTCCCGGGCATGGACATTTCCATTGATGGCGGGATTGACACCGAAACAGCCGGCCGCTCGGCCGCCTGCGGCGCAAACATATTTCTCGCCGGGAGTTCACTGTACCGCGCAAACGACATGGCTGCGGAAATCCGCGCCATGCGGGACAACGCAACAAAGCATTTCAACACCGGTCTGAATTCTTGAGCAACCTGTCGCACATCCGCAATTTCTGCATCATTGCCCACATTGACCACGGCAAATCCACGCTGGCGGACCGGATGCTGGATATCACCGGCACGATCCAGAAGCGCCTCCAGCGCGACCAGCTTCTGGATGCAATGGATCTGGAGCGCGAACGGGGCATCACCATCAAATCCCATCCCGTGGCCATGAACTACCGGGCGGCGGACGGCAAACAGTATCTGTTCCATCTGATCGACACGCCGGGGCACGTGGATTTCACCTATGAAGTGGAGCGCAGCCTCGCGGCATGCGAGGGCGCGCTGCTGGTGGTGGACGTCGCGCAGGGGGTGGAGGCCCAAACCGTTGCCAACAGCCACCTGGCCGTGAATCAGGGACTGACGATCATCCCCGTGTTCAACAAGATTGACCTGCCGAGTTCGGATATTGAAGGAACCCGAAAACAGATCGAGGATGTTTTAGCCATTCCGGCCGAAGACGCCCTTTGCGTCAGCGCCAAAACGGGGGAGGGGGTGGCGGAGATTCTGCAGGCCATTGTGGAACGCGTTCCGCCGCCGTCGGGCGACCCGGAAGGCGCCAGCCGCGCGCTGGTGTTCGATTCGATTTATGACGCCTATCGCGGCGTGGTCACCTATATTCGCGTGGTGGACGGAACCTTCTGTCCCGGAGAAAAAATACGCATGATGGCGACCGGCCAGGATTATGAAATCAAGGAGGTCGGGAAATTCGTGCCTCAGCCCGTGCCGGTGAAAATGCTCGGGGCAGGGGAGGTGGGCTATATCATCGCCAACATCAAGGAGGCCTCGGAAATCCGGATTGGCGACACCGTAACCTCCGCCCGCAGGCCGGCCGCGAAAGCGCTCCCGGGCTTCAAGGAAATTCATCCAATGGTCTTCGCGGGCCTCTATCCGATTGACACCTCGGAATATGAAAAACTGAAGGCCAGCCTGGACAAGCTCCGGCTCAATGACTGCTCTTTTGTTTATCAGGCGGAAAGCTCCGTTGCGCTGGGTTTTGGTTTCCGGTGCGGTTTCCTCGGGCTCCTCCATCTGGAGGTGATCCAGGAGCGCCTGCGCCGCGAGTATGACCTTGATCTCATTTCCACCTATCCGGGCGTGGTCTACAGGGTGCATTTGACCAGCGGCGAAATGATCGAGGTGGACAATCCGGTTTATCTGCCCGAGACCACCCGCATTGTGGCCATTGAGGAGCCCATGGTCACGGCATCCATCATCTGCCACAATGAGCACATCGGCGATATGATGCAGCTCATCATGGATCGCCGGGGCATTCTGGAGCATACGCATTCCATGGACACCCGCCGCGTCATGCTCACCTGCAAACTCCCGCTCAATGAGATTCTGCTGGATTTCCATGACCGCCTGAAGAGCGTCAGCCGCGGATATTCCTCCATGGACTATGAGCATGCCGGATATCAGCCGTCCGATCTGGTTAAACTCGATATTCTGGTCAACGGCGACGTGGTGGACGCGTTTTCCTGCATCATCCACCGTTCCAAGGCGGAATCGCGCGGCCGGGAAATCTGCAAGTCGCTCAAGGAGGTCATTCCTCCGCAGCAGTTCCAGATCCCGCTGCAGGCGGCCATTGGCCGCAACATCATTGCCCGCGAAACCATTCGGGCCTTCCGCAAGGATGTCACCGCGAAATGCTACGGCGGAGACATCACCCGCAAGCGCAAGCTTCTCGAAAAGCAGAAGGAAGGCAAAAAGAAAATGAAACTTGTGGGCAAGGTGAGCATCCCGCAGGACGCCTTTGTTTCGGTCCTCAAGGCAAATCAGTAGGTATGCGGATGAATTACTTCCAGAAAAGAAAACTGCGGAAGCTGGTGAAGCACTATCTTTACGAAGCGCGCCACCTGAAGCACATGCGCGAGGACATTCTGGAGCCGTCCGTGCTCGCCGGCCTCGAGGAGGCGCGACAGGCCCTGGTGGACGCGGAAAAGCAGGGGAACCCCGCCGATACGGAAAAGGCGCTTGCCGCGCTTTGCGGGCGGATCGAAAAGGCCTGTCCGAACTACACGTACCCGAAAGTTCGTGAAAACATTGAAATTCTGGTTGTTGCATTCGCTGTTGCGATGGCTTTCAGGACCTATTTCATACAGCCTTTCAAGATCCCAACCGGATCCATGCAGCCCACGCTGTACGGGATCACCATGCATCCGGCGGGCAAACAGACCCTGCTTGATGTTCAGCCGCTGCGCCTCGCGAAATTCCTCGTAACAGGACATTCACACGTCACCATTCGCGCGCCGATTTCAGGAAGAATACGCTTTCTTGGCTCCGCCCGATGGCCCGGAGAAATTCTGCTTCGAACCGACAAAAGGGGACGGTTCAAAATCAAGCGTTTGGACACGACGTATAATGCCGACATCTTCAACATAGAGAATCCGGCGCTCAGGATGCCTGATTTCCCGATTCCGGCCGCCTTTGAGATGCACGTCAACAGCGGAGACATGGTCGAGCGGGGTCAGGTCATTGCAACCGGACAAATCCGCGCCGGGGACCACATATTTGTGAACCGCGTGAAATACAACTTCACGAGGCCCAAACGCGGTGATGTGTTTGTATTCGACACATCCCGCATAAATCATCCGGAAATAAGGGCGGGCACTTTTTACATCAAGCGCCTTGTGGGCCTTCCGGGCGAGGTCATTTCCATCCAGCCGCCGTATCTGGTGGCCGACGGCAGAAAGATTGAAGAGCCTTATCCGTTCCACAGGCTTCTAACCGCCGAGGATCAGGGCTACAAGGGATATCACTTGGCTCAGTACACACCGGACCGGGTCCGGCCGCTTCTGGTGACCGAAACGGACCAGATTCAACTCAGAGACGATGAATACCTGCCGTTTGGAGACAATACGGACTTCAGTCTGGACGGCCGGTTCTTCGGGCCGATAAATCAGCGGGACATCATTGGTCCGGCATTCACCGTATACTGGCCGCCGACAAAGCGCATCGGACGCATTCAGTGAAGTTGAGAGAGCCGGCCGTTTAGTCCGCTGAAAAGAGGTATCGTTCGCAAAATCCCGGCCTGACAGGTCAAACCGCCTGTTTCTGGGGTTATTAACATAACGTCGCATAATATATCTTATGTCTACTAATATATCCGGACCGCCACAATATGTAGGATTCAGATTTGGAACCATATCAACAAGGCCACTGTTAATAACCTGCATCCCAGAGCCCGATCGCGCGCTCTATCACGCTGCATCCATGCCTCCTTGGGTATGTCCGTGATGAGTCTGCCGTGCCTGCGAGGCAGTAGCGCAGTTCCGGATCTGAGGTGAATATCCTTCAGTCCCAATCAGAGTGCAGGCGCACCGCAAACCTTGTGCCTGGGGCCGTCCGAAGACGCTCTTCGGCACTGGAGGAAATGTCACGCTCGCTCTCATACTCCCGGGAGGGCGTCGCGGCTGTAACGAGGTACAAACTTCCATGCCGACGGGTTTTCCCCGCTGTGTGATTTTGGAAGTCATCGGGCAGGGGGCTTGACCCGCCCTGTTCCCCTGCCCCCGGAATTTCCGGTTCTTCTCCAGATACAGGAGCTGGGAACATATTTTCCCGGAGAATCAGCGTGATCACGGCGGTGATGTAGTAGCGCCTCTGTGAGGCGCATTCTGAAATATATACCGCTCGCAGAGCGGTTACTACACCAGAACCCCCTGCAAATAAAGGCGTTCCCGGCTGTCTTAATCATGGAACGACGAATATATTAAAAGCCGTCTGTGAATTCGCGTGAAAGCGGTGTCCAGTCGCTGCACTCCAAAGCGCCGCAAAGGCGGCGCAACGTTTATCATTTTACGCCAGGAGTTGATTTGGATATCAAAGACTTCCACGATAATCGACGAAGAACCGAAAAACGCCGAAATATGGCCGAAAATGGCCAAAAATCGCCTGTTTATGATGAATTTCGGCGTTTTGGGGCCGTTTTTGGGCTTTTTCGGCCAATTTTCGGGCTGAAACAGCTTCAGCGGCCGATTTTTTCGCGGATCAGATAGAGCGGACGCTTTTTTGTTTCTTCAAATATCCGGCTGACATACTGCCCCAGCAGGCCGATGCAGATGAGCTGCACGCCGCCCATGATCAGTGTCAGCGCCGCCAGCGAAGCCCAGCCCTGCGCCACGGTTTCCGGATGGAGCATGGTCTGGATTACGATATGCAGCATGAAAATCAGTCCGCAAAGCGAAAACAGCAGGCCGATGCCCGTCACCCACCGGAGCGGTGTGCCGGAAAACGATGTGATGGCGTCCCACGCAAGGTTCATGGATTTCCAGACCGGATATTTCGTTTCGCCCGCCAGCCGCGCGGCGCGCTCGTAATGCACCGCGCACTGCCTGAAACCGACCCAGCAGGTCAGCCCGCGCACGAAGCGGTGCAGTTCACGCACTTCGCGCAGGGATTCGACCACCTTGCGGTCCACCAGCCGGAAGTCGCCGGTGTTGAGCGGGACATTCACTTTAGCCATCGCGTGAAAGATTTTGTAGAACGTTGCGGCGAGAAATTTTTTCAGCCATGTTTCGCCCACCCGCGCGGCGCGCACGGCATAGACGACTTCATTGCCCTCGCGCCATTTTTCCAGAAGCTGCGGAATCACTTCCGGCGGATCCTGCAGGTCGGCATCCATGATGACCACGGCATCGCCGTCGGCATAGTCCATGCCCGCCGTGATCGCGAGCTGATGGCCAAAGTTGCGCGAGAAAGTGATCATCCGCACGCGCGGGTCTTCCTTCGCCTTGTTCCGGATCCAGTCAGGCGAGCCGTCGGAACTGCCGTCGTTGACGAACAGGATCTCGAACTGCTCCGGCTGGCCTTCCATGGCCTTGCAGACGCGGTCATAGAGCACGGGGATGTTTTCCTGCTCGTTGAGAAACGGAACCACCATCACGACTTTCTTCTGTTCAGCGTTCATGGACTTTCCTTTTTGATGATGCTTAAAGCCCCGGCAAGATCCCGGCAGATATAATCGGGCTCGCGACCGTCGGTGTGGAAAAACCGCTCCACCTGCCCGATTTTCAACTGAGTCATGAGAATGGTGCGGCATCCGGCGGCATGACCCGCCTGAATGTCGGTGAGCCCGTCGCCGATCATCCAGCTTCGGTCCAGCGCGATGTTCATTTCCATCGCGGCTTCCAGCAGCATGCCGGGCCGGGGCTTGCGGCATTCGCATTTCATCACATATTCCCGCCGCGGGTTGTACCCTCCGTCCGGGTGATGCGGGCAGAACTTCAGGGCATCCCACTGCCCGCCTTCGGCCCTCATCAGTTCAGCCAGGCGCTCATTGACGGCCGCAAGGTTTTCAGGAGTCAGCGTGTTCTTGGCAATGCCCGGCTGATTCGTGGCCACCACAGCCAGAAAGCCCAGCTCGCGCACCGCGCGGACAAACTCCCCTGCCCCGGCCATCATGACGACCTGCTCCGGCCGGCGCGGGGAATCCATGATGCCGTGGTCTTCGTCGTAGACCATTTCATTGAGCACCCCGTCGCGGTCAATGAACACGGCTTTCTGCTGCAGCTGACTCATGATCCGGCAGTATGGCGGGTTTTCAGATATTCTTCAAGCTCCGCAAGACCTTCGGGCTTGCCGATTTCATAGAAGCGTTCCGTGACCTCATAGGCTGCGAGCCGGTCAAGTTCCACCTGTCTGCGCAGGATGCTCTCAAGGTCCAGCGGAAGCGGAGCATCCCGGTATTCGGCCAGCAGTTCCTTCCGGTAACCCGTGAAGCCGTAATCAATGCAGTCCACCTCGTCCGGCCGGGCCGACTTGGAATAAAACACCACGCGGCCGTTTGCGATGCGGACATTGGATTTGTCAAACAGGCCGCGATTGCGGTACACGCTCATGATGGCCGGCGTGCCGGCCTGTTCAAATGCGGCCGCCATGGCGCGGTAGTCCATCGGGAGATAGGAATCTCCATACAGGACGAAGAAGGTGTCCTCCAGCAGGTCCAGGGCATTCAGCAGGGCCCCGCCGGTGCCCATCAGCGCCCGCGGGTCTTCAAAGGAATATTTCACCCGCAGCCCCCATCGGGAGCCGTCGCCGACATGGCCGGCGATCTGGTCGCCCAGATGCCCGGCGCACAGCACAATGTCGCGGATGCCCGCGCGAAGGAGCAGATCAAACTGGTGCTCGATGAACGGTTTGCCCGCCGCGGGAATCAGGGCCTTGGGAATGTCCCGGGCAATGGACTGAATGCGGGTCCCCTTCCCTCCTGCAAGAATCACGACCTGCATGGTTCATCCTCCCGTTTCCGCCAGTAATCCAGAATATCCCGCACTGTGTCCTGCAGTGCGCAGGCCGGAGCCCAGCCAAGCGCCTTCAGTCTTGAGGGATCGCCGATCCGCACCGGTTCGTCAATGGCCCGCATCCGCGCGGGATCCGCGCGATGCGCGACCGGAACTTTTGCCAGCTTGACAAACATCTCCAGAAGCTCTCCGATGCGCACGCCGCATCCGGTGCAAATGTTGTACACCTCGCCCGGCTCGCCTTTTTCCATCACCGCCTGAAAAGCGGCCGCGCCGTCGCGCACATCCATGACATCGCGCACGGCCTCCAGATTTCCCGTCAGCAGTTCCTTTTGCTTCCCTCTCTCAACGGCGACAATGCCGCGCGCAAAATCGGAGCAGACATCACCGGTCTTCCGCGGGCCGATCAGAAAGAAGGGGCGAACGCGGAGCACCTGCAGATCATTGCGCAGTCCATAAACCCGCGCCAGCTCGCCCGCGGCCACTTTGCTGATGCCGTAGGGATTGGACGGATTCAACGGATAATCCTCGCCGATGGGCCGGCCATCGAGCGACATCGCATATTCGGCGCTGGAACAGGCCACCACGACGGTCGCCCCCGGACAGACCTCCCGGACGGCTTCCAGCACATGCAGTGTGCCGTTGACGTTCATCCGGAATGTTTCCGCCGGTTCACTCCATGAGCGCGGCGGAGAGCTCTGGGCGGCCAGATGGAAAATCCCGTCCGGCCGGATTTCCGCAAAAAGGGATTTCAGCCTGTCCGCATCCATGATGTCAGCGTCGAGAATCCCTTCGCCGCCCGCCACATCCAGGCCGTGGACCTTGTGCCCGGCCTCTCTCAGCCGGGTGGACAGGCATTGTCCGATCAGCCCGCCTGCTCCTGTCACGAGGATTTTCATGCACGATCCCTAAAAGGAGCCCTTGACCGGGAGAACGCGCTTCTGCAGTTCGGCTTCATAGGCGGTCAGCGCAATCCGCATGGCCATGAGCCCGTCCTGCCCGTTGCCGATAGGCTCGCGCTTTTCCCTTATCGCCGCGAGAAACTCCCGCCATTCCTCGCGCCACGAAATATCGCCGCCGCGATAATGGGTCACGGTGTCCTGAAACGGCGCGTCAAAATCCCGCCGCCCGGCAATCAGCCGCTCGTTTCCATAGCTGCTGCCCAGGCCTTCGACCTTCAGATATCCATCCTCGCCGAAGACTTCGAAAGAAAACTGGTTCTGCCATTCGGTCAGCGTGGTGTGCAGGCTTGCCGTGGCACCGCTGTCCGTCCGAAACAGTGCCATGCCGCTGTCATCCATGGACTGCTTCTTGAAATACAGAATGCCGCTCATGCAGACAGCCTCGGTTATTTCGCCGAGAAACCACCGGAACAGGTCTATGGCATGAGTCCCCTGCTCGATGAACTGTCCGCCCGCGGCTTTTGCCGGGTCCGCCCGCCATTCATTCTCATAACCGGGGCGGCCGCAGATCCCGTAGCGGCAGCGCGCGAAAAGCGGCCGGCCGATTTCGCCCCGGCTGACGCGCTGATGCGCCTCCCAGACGGCCGGATGATGCCTGTGATTGAAACCGCACTTCAGTGTCCGGCCGGTATCCTTCGCCGCGGCCAGCATCTGCTCGGCCTCTTCCACGGTCCGTGTGAGCGGTTTTTCGCACAGGACATGCTTGCCGGCCTTCATCGCCGCGATGCTGATTTCGGCGTGCACGTGCGGCGGCGTGCAGACGGCCACGATGTCAATGTCGTCGCGCTCGACAACGCGGCGCCAGTCATCGGACGCCTCGCACCCGAACTGCGCGGCCAGCTTCTGCGCGGGACCGGCATGATCGCTGGCGATCACCGCCAGTTCTGTTTCCGGAAAATCATTGATGACGGGCGCGCGCCTGCGGCACTGCAGTCCTGCGCCGATAATCGCAACTTTCATTTCTTTTCTCCCTGCGCCGCGCCTCCGCGGCCGCGGCCGACATTCATATACTCGAAACCCGCCGAATCCATTTCTTCCGCTTTGAGCATGCTGCTGCAGTCTATCAGAACGCGGCCCTTCATCGCTTTCAGGATGCGCCCGTAGTCCAGCTTGAGATAATCCTCCCATGCCGTGATGATCACCAGCGCATCGGAGCCGTCGGCCGCGGCGCAGGGATCATCCATGAACTGGAACTCGGTGTGTTGCGCCACCTCCGCGCGGTCCGCCATGGGATCGTGCGCCGTGATAATCGCGCCCGCCTTTTTCAGATCGGCTATGATTTCCAGTGCGGCCGACCGTCGCAGCGTGCTGGTCTGGGGTTTGTAGGTCAGGCCGAACACGGCGATGCGGCGGCCTTTCAGATCGCCAAGGCTTTTCTTCAGCTTGCGAAGCACAAAACTGTTCTGCCGCTGGTTGGCTTCCCAGACGCCGTCCAGCATCGTGGTCTCCAGCCCGTACCGGTCGCCCAATCCCCGCAGTGTCTGCATATCGCGGGCCAGTGTGCCCCCGGAGAAGCCCATGCCCGGAAAGAGCATCGCTTTCGGGCCCACGCGCTCCTCAAGACGCAGGGCCTTCGCCACGGCCTGGCCGTCCACACCCACTTCATCACAGATGTTGCCGAGTTCGTTGCCAAACGTGACACAGGTGGCCAGGAAGGCGTTCAGCGCATGCTTGGTCATCTCCGCCGCCCTGAGTGAAACGCGCATCCATTTGACGTTGAAAACAGAAAACAGTTTTTCGAGCCGGTCCAGCACGGCCGGATCGTCCGAACCGAGCACCGGCAGGGCCGGATGGATAAAGCGCTGCACGGCCTGACCCAGCCGCAGATTTTCCGGGCTGCAGGCGATTCCGAATTTCAGCGACGGCCTGGCCTCGCGAATCATGGCAGCGATTTTGTCGCAGGTTCCAACCGGCGCCTGAGCCGTAACATACACAATCACGCCGTCCTGCATGGCCGGCGCCGCTTCGCGGACTGCGCTGAAAATGGGGTTCAGGTCGCTCTGGTCGTTTTCATCCACCGGAGTGTCGTGCATGACAAGGACAAAGGGCCTGTTTGCAACGGCCTCGGCGACGGAGTCAATGAAGCGGAGGCGGCCCGAGGAAACGCCTTTCAGGAGAAGATCGTCCAGCCCCGGCTCGTAGAGCGGGGCTTTGCCTTTGTTCAGCTGCTCCGTGTCCTTCGGACTGGCGGCAACGCCGGTCACGTCGAACCCGAAATCGGCCAGGCAGGCCGCGCCGACCGTGCCCTGGTGCCAGCATCCGAGAACTGCCAGTCTGCCATTTTCAGAGGCCATACCCGCGCAAACCCTTATTCCGCGGCTTCGGGCTGATCCCCCTTGCTGAGGATCTGCGACACCGCGGCCCGGCTGACTTCGATCTTCACGTTGTCTGCGATTTTCACCGTCAGAATCTTGTCCTTCACATTCGTGACCACGCCGAGAATGCCTCCGCCGAACACAATGCGGTCGCCGCTCTTCACGGTGTCCAGCAGGGCCCGGCGCTCTTTTTCGCGCTTCTGCTGCGGGCGGATGAGGATGAAATAGAAAATCGCCAGCATGATGGCGATCCAGCCGAAATTGAAGGCCGGGGACTGCTGGCTCTGCGCGCCCGCGGGGGCGGCCATGGCTAAAAACATGCCTGTGAGATTCATGAAACCATTCTCCTTATTTTTTCTGCGCGTGCGCTTTGTCTATCGTTTTGTATTCGCTGCTGATCCTCTCCCTGAACTCGGGGAACCGGTCCTGCTCAATCGCCTCCCGCATTTCCTCCATGAACCGGAGGAAGCAGTGCAGGTTATGGGTGGTCAGCAGCCGGGCACCCAGGATCTCGTTCACATTCAGCAGATGGCGAATATAAGCCCTGGTGAAATGAGTGCAAGCATAACATGTGCACCCCTCCTCGATCGGGCGAAGGTCATCCTTGTAAACGGCGGCCTTGACGGGATAGCGGCCCGCGCGCGTGAAGGCCGTTCCGTTGCGCGCGAGGCGGGTGGGCATGACGCAGTCGAACATGTCCACGCCGCGGGCGACGGACTCCACGAGCTGGGTCCAGACGCCCACGCCCATCAGATAGCGGGGCTTGTCCTCGGGCAGGGCCGCAATCCCCTGCTCCACGCCCTGGATCATCACATCTTCCGGCTCGCCGACGCTGACGCCGCCGATGGCATAGCCGTTGAAGCCGATCTTCACCAGCTCCTGTCCGCAGCGCTCGCGCAGGTCGGGATAAATCCCGCCCTGCACAATGCCGAACACGAGCTGGCCTTCCGCATGCGGCTCATCGCGGCAGATTTTCGCCCATTCAATCGTGCGGGCAACTGATTTTGCGGCGTAGTTCTTTTCGCAGGGATACGGGATGCACTCATCCAGCACCATTGCGATGTCGGAACCCAGAATGCGCTCAATGCGCATGGCCTCGCGCGGACCCAGGAAGTGACGGGCGCCGTCCACATGCGACTGGAATTCCACGCCTTCTTTCGTGATTTTGCGGAGATCGGTGAGGCTGAACACCTGATAGCCGCCGCTGTCCGTCAGGATGGCCCCGTTCCAGCCCATGAACTTGTGGAGGCCGCCGCATTTTTCCATGATGTCCATGCCGGGCCGGAGGTTCAGGTG
This sequence comes from Verrucomicrobiota bacterium, assembly GCA_029557905.1. GTDB lineage: Bacteria > Verrucomicrobiota > Kiritimatiellia > JAKQHR01 > JAKQHR01 > JAKQHR01. The sequence continues at coordinate 10,084 of JAKQHR010000072.1, read as the reverse complement.
ATAGGTGTTGCCCAGAAGGATTCTGCACCCCAGGGATTCCATTTCGTGGGGCGACATGGCCTTGACGGTGGCCTGTGTGCCCACCGGCATGAAAACGGGGGTTTCCACCGGGCCGTGCGCCGTCATCAGGCGTCCGCGGCGGGCCTTTGTCCGGCTGTCTTTTTTAAGAATTTTGAAATCGCCGATGTTCATGTCATGCGCGCATTTGCGGAATGCCTTTGGGGAGGAGTCAGCCTTCAAACTTCTTCAGGCGCGGCGCATCGCTCCAGAGCCGCTCCAGATCGTAGTATTCGCGCTTCTCCCGGCTGAACACATGGAACACTGCGTCGAAATAGTCCACCAGCATCCAGCCGCTTTCGGGACTTCCCGCGCGGAAACTGACGGTGACGCCGTGAGCGGTTTTCACCGCCTTTTCCAGTTCGTTGCAGAGCGCCTTGAGCTGCGGGGCGCTGCCGCCGGTCACAATCACGCAGTAATCTGTAATGCTGGAAAGCCCCCGGACATCCAGCACCTTCAGATCTTCACCTTTTTTGGAGAGCAGCGCCTCGCAGGCCGTCTCCATGAATTCCAATGCCTTAATAATATGCGCTCCTATGTTTGAAACAAATTGTGCTCGCAAATATACATTTCCACCGGCGGCGGCACAAGATAACGAATGCTCATGCCCTCCGCCACCCGCATCCGCACATCGGTCGAGGATATCTCGATCTCATGGCCGGTGATCACCTGCTTCTGCAGCCGCTCCGGCCAGGGATCGCGCAGATTGATCCGTTCCCTGGTCATCTCGGCCGCCCGGAATCCGGGCCGGGCCATGATCACAAACCGGCATTCCTCCAGCAGCTCGTAGATCTTCATCCACGTCTGCAGTTCCGGAAGCGAATCGGACCCGATGATGAAACTGAAATCGGCATCCGGATGACTCTGTTTCAGCAGCCGGATGGTGTCGATTGTGTAGGAGATCCCGTCGCGCCGTTTCTCGACATTCGACACGCTGAAATCGGGATTATCCTCCACCGCCAGTTCCAGCATGCGGAAGCGGTGCTCAAAACTGATCAGCGACCCGGGATCCTTGTGGGCGGGCGTGGCGCACGGGATGAAAATCATCTCGTCCAGTTCCGCCCGCTCCATCGCATCCTGCGCAAGGATCAGATGCCCCATATGGACGGGATTAAATGATCCCCCCAGCAGACCTATTTTGTGTTTTTCTCCATTCATGGTTCCCTATGTATTTAAACATCAGAAACGGCCATAACACAAAGCTAATATATTTCGCTGCTTGTGCTGCAGTTAACGCAAACGCCGGGAAACTGCACAAACAGGGGGCCAAACAGTGTCTTGTATGCTTCAGCACGGCGGCATTAAGCCCGAGCAAACCCTCGGCGCAATTCCGCATCGAGCCGCTCATAGTCGCCCAGATGGACACGCATGAGGCTTTTCCAGAGTTTGCCGTGATTAGGAACGAAAAAATGAAGCAGTTCATGAACGATGACATAATCCCAGAGGTCCGATTTCAGCCCGATCAGTTCACTGTTGAAATTCAAATGTCCGCTGGTGGAGCATGAGGCCCATTTGCTGCGCATCGGCCGCACCCCCAGCCAGACAACCTTCACGTCGAGTTTATCAGCCCAATAGCCGACCCGCTCCTTGAACGCTGATTTTTTATCTGGATTTCCCATACATCAAATCCGGTCAGCCTTTTCCAGGACACGAAACATGCTGTTCACGAGCGCGGTGACTTTATCCAGATCATCGCACTGCGCAAAGATGGCAAAAGTGACTTTTTTGCGCAGTTCCCGAAGCTCGTTTTCGCTTCGTTTCCAATTCGGCATTTCGATAAAGGCGTCCCGAATCTTCCGGCTGACAGTCTCGGCTGCGCTGACCTGTGCGTCCTCCAGCATGCGGTAGATGAAGAAGGTCAGCCCGTCAAAACCCTTTGCGGCCTGCTCCGTTTTGCGCGTTTCATTCGCCTCCACCTCTCGGAGCAGTCTGGCCAGCGTCTCCGCCGTCGTGGCCTGCCGGCCCTCAAAAGCCTCCTGAACAATACGGGCGCGCTCAGCCATGGCAATCAGATAGGGATCGTTTTTTTGCTCTTCCGCGGCTTTCTCGATGCTTTTTATCAGGTTGATAACCTTGCTGTTGTCGCCTCCTTTATTGGCGGCGATATACCTGACGGTATCTTCATTGATCTTGAGAGCTTCTGTGACGGGCTGGGCATAGGCGGTGCCGATATGCTTCTGAACCAGTTCATTTGTCTTGCGCTGGAAATCGCGGTCAACGGGAACTGTCCGGGCATAGGACTTGCGAACAACGTTGAAGATGGCCGACAACGTTGCGTAGTCGTCAATGAATGGCCTCAAGAAGGCATCGGGCGAGATGATCTCATAGAGCATCTCTATCTCCTTGTATTCCTTGAAGAACTCCTTGCGGCGCTCCGGATCGCGGAAATGCTCAATGAGAATATCCACGTCCTTGTCGTTGAAATTGCGTTTGATCAGGTCGAGATATTCGGGAGCTTTGGACTCCATCTTGTTTTTGAAAAGCACCTTCAGGAGCTTCAGATCCTTGACAATGGCATTAATTTCATCGCTGTCGAAGGCAAGGGCCTTTTCGAGCTTGTCAAAGATTCCGACAAAATCGAGGACAAAGCCGTGGGGCTTCACCATCTCCTGCGTTTCGTTCTCATAGGGCCGGTTCACTCGCGCGATCGCCTGAAGCAGGGTGTGGTCGCGCATCGGCTTGTCGAGATACATGGCATAAAGCACGGGGGCATCGAAGCCGGTGAGAAGTTTTTCTGTAACGATCAGAATCTTCGGCTGCTGGTCAATCTTTCCGAAGCTTTTGCGGATCTGCCGCTCCTTCTTGGGGTCGAGATGGAATTCCTTCAGCAGGGCGGAATCGTTATTGCTGCCGGTGTAGACGACCTCGGAATACTCGGGCGGCAGGAACTGATCAAGGGCGTGTTTGTAGCGGGCGCAGGCTTCGCGGTCCACGCCGACGAGAAAGGCCTTGTAACCCAGCGGTTCGACATTCTCCCGATAGTGCTTGGCGACGAACTGTGCCACCTTGTGAATCCGGTCCCGGCCCTTGAGGAAATTCTTCAGGTTCACCGCACGCTCTAGAATCTTGTTCAGCTCTTCAATATCGGCCACCCCCTCGGCTTCGGCGAGGGAGAGAAACTCCTTGTCCAGCGTCTCATGCGGAACGAGCATTTCGCTGGGCGCAAGCTGGTAATACAGCGGAAGCGTCGTGCCGTCCTCGATGCTGTCGGCGATGGAATACTTGTGCAGGTAGCCCTTGTCGTCCTCGCATCCAAAGGTTTTGAAGGTGCCCCTGCCGTAGACGGTCTTATCCACCGGCGTGCCGGTGAATCCGATGAATGTGGCATTCGGCAGGCCGGCCATCAGGAAATTGCCAAGATCGCCGCCGGTTGTGCGGTGGGCTTCGTCAATGAGCACGTAAATATTCTCGCGGGTATTAATATCCGCCGGCATATCGCGGAATTTGTGGATCATCGTCACAATGATGCCCCGATAGTCGTCCTTCAGAAGCCGGTTGAGCCGGGCGATGCTGCCGGCGTGCTCCAGATTGCCCAGACCGAGCGCAGCGAGATTCTTGAGCATCTGATCTTCGAGTTCATTGCGGTCAATCATCAGAAGGACGGTGGGCTTGTCGGCCTCGGGAGCGCGAAAAAGCTTTTCTGCCGCCTTGATCATCGTGAAAGTCTTGCCGCTGCCCTGCGTATGCCACACCAGTCCGCGCCTGCGTTTTGAATCCAGCGAGCGCTGAATCACATTCTCCACAGCCCCCGTCTGATGCTGACGCAGAATGTACTTGTTCAGCTCCTCATCCTTTTCGGCGAAGACAATGTAATCCTTCAGAAAAGCCAGCACCTGCGGAATGGCGCAGAAACTTTTGATTTTCGACTCCAGCTTCCCAACCTCTTCGGACTTCCAGTTGAAGATGTTCCGGCGCACCGTGTTCCAGGTTGCCCCGTAAGAAAATCCGATCACATCCGTTGCCGTGAAAATCTGTTCCGGGACAAACAGCTCGGGCGTCTCGCGGTGATACCGCCGGATCTGGTCAATACCCAGCGCAATGCCCTCATCCCTGCCGGCGTTCTTGCACTCGATCACCAGCACCGGAATGCCGTTGATCAGGAAGACGACATCCTCCCGCGTGCCGCAGTGACCGTTGTGAAAGGCCCACTCCTCAGTGACTTCGTAAATATTTTTCGCGGGGTCGTCGTAATTGATCAGAACCAGGTCGCGCTCGCGCTTTTCCTCGTGATCGAAGAACTTGCCCCGGTTGCGCAGGTATTCCACAAAGTCGCGGTTGCCGTAAATGTCCGCATGCAGGTGCCGGAACTGACCCGGCAGCGCCCCTTCGGCCTCCGCATATCGCGGATTGAATTCCCGCACCCTGGCATCCAGCAGGTCATCGAAGAACATTGATCCATTCTTTGCCCGCTCGCCCGAGTCTGCCTCGGGATCAAACCCTCTCCGAGCCTCCGCCTCCTCGCGCGGAACAAACGTCCAGCCGATCTCCTGAGCATACTTCAGAATCGGCGCCTGAACGGTCTTATGTTCGCCGGGTTTCATTTGAAAGATTCCAAACGGAGGGTTTTCTGGATTTTGTCGCGCTGTTCAGAATCCACCCCGGCCTCGTCCGCAAGATCTCTCCAGCGAGACACCGCCTTATGCACCTCTGAGATAATCATCTTCTCCCGTCCGCGCTTCATGGATGCCGCCTCCGCGCATGCCTTGAAATCATCCAGCGTAAACCCGTCACGCTTACCGTTTATAGTCATCTGATGACTGGATGTCCATCTTCCTGACGGATTATAGCTGTAGGTCATGTCAAAGGCGGGTGCCAGGGACCAGCGCCCCTCACGATCCATGAGAAAAGCAATATTCTTCACATGATCATCCTGATTGCGCGCAAGCACATTGAAAACCATGCGCCGGTAGAGCTGCTCCACGGCCTCCATTCCCAGATCCAGTTTTTTGACCGCCTGCAGAGCCTGCTCATAGCCGTAAGCCCCCGCCAGATTCATGTCAAAATGAGCCAGCGCTCCCAGTGAAAGCATGTGCAGCTTGTCCCCGCCATCCAGACGGTCAAAACGCTTCGTCATAAAATGGCGGCGGCCGTTTTCCTCAAAGAGTCTGCAGGGACTCATGACAATATCCGCTTCCTTGGCCATTTTTGAATAGGCGAATTCAATTGCGCCGTAGCCTTTCGGATCCTCCAGCTCCTTGTCCTGATTCCCGCTCACACCGTCAAACTTCATCAGCCAGTATTCAAAACCCGATCCGGCGGCGACCTGCCCCGAGCGCACCGCATTGGTTTGCGGATTCCAGGCAATCACCGCCTTCGCGCGTGCCCCGCCCGCCGATGTGCCGACCCGCAGAATATCCTTCAATGCCGTTTCTCTGCTCTTATCGTGAAACGAAACCTGCAGGCTGCTGCGATGGGTTAGAATTTCTGATGCCAGCTCTACTAGCTTTGCAACCCGAATGCGGGAGGACTTCCGGGCTGCAGGCCCTATGGCTGGTAAATATTCAAGCGCACCCGTGCCGCGCGATCCCGTGTAGCACAAACGCTCAACCGCATTGAACGACTCGGGCGTGCGGCCCTGCGTGGCCAGCCAGGCATCAATCAGCGCATTGCCGAACCGGTCCGGGACAGAATCCGCCAGCAGTCCGGGCAGGCCGTGAAAAGTTTGTCGCGAAAGTTCGGGAAACCGGTATATTCTCCGGGACAGCGGCATGCAAAGCGGAGAGAGCTCAATACCGCTCTGTGCAAACGCGCCATCGTACTCAAACGATGCACAATCAGCCCCATCCTCGAGCGCGACCGCGCCGATCGTTCTTCCCCACAAACGGACCTCTGCGACCGTGCTCATTTCTTATCGCCCCAGTGCCAGGGTTCTGCGGACTCCCTGACCATGCCGGAAGATGCGCGCTGACGCGCTTTCCCCTTCTGCTTGAGAAGCTCCATCGGACTGGGTCCCCGCTCGGGAAGCAGGCTTTCCAGACGCGGCATCAGATCCAGCACGCGGAAAACGCGCAGCACCGTTTTCATCTGGGCGGTGGAACCGGCCTCCATGCGTTCAAGCGTGCGTTTGGCCACACCGGCCTCCGCGGCAAGCTCCTCCTGAGTCAGACCCATATCAATACGCCGCCGGGCAAGGCGCTGTCCCAGTTCTGCCAGAACCGCATCATCCGTCTGCAACGCATCAATCTTCATAGCATCCACCTTTCTAAAAGCACCTATATCGCAATAGATGGCGAATAGCAAGCATATTTGGATTTATTTCGCAATATTTGACGACTTGCCAAACAAAATAAGCATCCCCTTGCAAGAAACCCGCTTCAGACTAAACAGCTTCAGACTGGTCGGCCCTGTGGGACGACAATGTTTATTTGACGCAAAAGAAGAATTTCCACCATGAAGGACTTGAAGATCATGAAGATGAATAGTTTTCCTGAATTATTTGCCCCTTTAATCCGTGGTTTCTTCTTCATGCTCTTCGTATCTTCATGGTGATCTCTGTTTTGGCTGCGGCCCTGCCGCATGGGATATCCGTGGCAAAGAATCTTCAAAAATCACCAAAAACAGCCAAAAAACGTTAAAAAACGCTCAAAAATGCCATTTTTTGAACATTTTTCGCCATTTTTGACGATTTAAGGCCATTTTTCAGCATATTTCGCCATTTCTGACGACTTCTTTTAATTGGCAAGAACACGTTGAGACTCAACCAATACCCTATTGAGTTGTTCTAAACACAGGTGTATGGGATATCAGTTGGCTGGGGATCATCAGGAAACTGGGGCCATGCTGATTAACGGAATCCAAAAGGAAGTACTTGGCCGGAAATCTCGCCAACATGAATAGCTTATAATCTATACTCTTTTTGCTGTCTCTCGCCTGTAATGCATTCAGCAGGATTTCACCGAGCTTATGTTCATTTGCGGGGAACAAATGTGGAATAGATACCTCAACCACCCACAAAAGCTCGGGCAAGTACTTGATAAGAACATCAATGATATTTGCGCTTTCTGTCTGATTGTCCCAGTCAGTCAAACTTTCCAGATGACTAATATATTCTTCTCTGCTGATGCAAATCGCGCGCAAGACAACTTGTTGGACATGAGGAAGAGAACAGTACTGCAACCTTTTCAACCAAACGTTTTGCAGGTTTAGCTGGGGATTCAGAGAATACAAGAATTGAAGAGCCTGCGCTTCCGCAACAATACCTCCGTATTGAGCACTTCCCCTTTTTAGCTCAACGACATATTGCACTTGCTCAGGGCTGACGTACAGACGGGGGACGCAAAAATTTGGGCCAAAATTATCATCATGGCCGAGAAAACTACTGGTCCACACCTCACTTGGAATATAGCCAACGCCACCGCCAATGTTGAAATAGTTGACGTCTGCATCAGGAGCCCATGTGTCTTTATTGAAGGTATGTCCATAAAACGGAATGATATGTCTTCCATCTTTCGCTTGCGGACCGGACATGCTGAAACCCAACAACCCCCCGCATCCAGACTCTATCCCTGCATAAAGATATTTTTGGTAAGGAATGGCAGTTCGTATTGCTGGATCATATTTCGAAATTTTGTCGTAGTCCAAATCGGCATATTTAACCCCAAATGCCTTTAAGACTTCCTGCATTTGCTGGATATTTAAACCGTCAGCAGGTCTGTATGGGGAAGCTGAATACTGGGCAGCAATCTCATTTAATTGCTTATAAGAAATATCCTGCTGGGGAATCAAACGCGAAAGAAGGGATCGGAGCGCCACATGAGCGCATGCTTTATTCAATCCGTTCTGCTGACAATAAAGAATGGCTTTGGCCGTGAATCTCTTATCAAGGATATTAACATTGTAATTCCCGGGACATGGGACACAGTTGTGCTCATGCTCGTATTTCTTAAATGCCGCTTCAAAGATATGCCACTTATCCGCCTTACCAGGCAAATGATCCAACTTCAATATTGCATAACCAATCAAATCATCGTTGGTTTGGTGTTCGATCCCGTCGGGTGAGCCAATCCGCGTTCGCCAAAACGAAAGGCGTTTTAAGTCTTTGCACTCATAACCCGAATTAATCTGGAGCAACTCGATATGCTCTTCGTCTATGATGCCCGCCGAAGGGATATCTTCAATAATTAGAGTTTTGCCCCTAAAAGAATGAGAGAGAGAAAAACAACGCTTAACGGCTTGATTACCCCCGAATTCATCGTCGACGAAATCGAGGGCCGAAAAAGAATTAGAAACGTCAACGTACTTGACAGAAGAAGGGCCAACACTTCGATGCGCATCCATCAAGCAGTTCCGTACAAACTACTTAAACACCAGTTTGCTGCCCACTGTATCGCGCTGCGCAGATTCAACTCTATGGATGAAATGTCCAACTTCTTTTGTATACTTCATCTCAACCTTTACAGTTTGAGCGCTGCTGCCAAACTGCCGGCTCATTTCCTTTGCAATCTTGGGGCTCGAGTATGTAACCGTCATTGTATTGCACTCCCTTAACGTACAAATATACACGGATAATACATGGTTGGCGTTAGTTTCACAATCTATTTCAAGAAAATATGCTTCTCGATATTTTCCGGGCCTAAACTTGCCCATAAAAGGAATTCCTCGAGAACCTGTTTTTCACGTCTGTTCAAAGAACTCATGCGGCATTCCCCTCCATTGAAAACTCCACTTTATCCACACGGATTTTTGCGGTCATCAGTTCGTGAAGGAGGGTGCTGAAAAGATCTTGGAGTTGTGTGGCCCTTGCGGCGTGTTGGCCTAATTTCGTTTCGAGCGTTCCCAGCGCCGTCCTTATTTCGATCTGCTCCTGAAGCGTCGGTATTGCGAGAGGGATGTCCCTGAAATCGGACTTCTTGAAAAAGCCGCGAGCTTGGTCATCGTCCTCTTGCAGCAGGCCGACTACAGATCTCCGCAGATGGTGAAAGAGGTAATCTCTATCGATTCCTTCCCTGCCCGGAACTATTCGCCACATGTTTTGATTCATCAAAGCAGGTAGAATCGACGCGGGAATCTGAGCCAGCTTGCCCCTTGTGGCTCCCACCATGACGAACAGGATGTCGCCTTCATTCAGCAGATACTTCTCGTGCGAATCAGCGAATGATTCAGGCAGGAACTTGCAGTCGTCCATCGATACCGTTCCATCCCAGCAGATGTTTACGACACGGAAGTTCGGAATGCCTCCGCTGGAAACGTAATCTTCACTTTTGAATGCGAAACCATTCAAGATGTCGCAATAGTCGCCGACCGTCTTAATCTCCCAGCTTTCGGGGATGGGGCCGATTTCGGTTTGTTTTTGGGGTTCGCCGCGGAGGCCTTCGGTGAAGAGTTTCTGCATGAGGGCTTTTTTCAGCTCGGTCGTGGTCCGGATAATCCGTTCCTGCTCCTCAATCGCCCGCTGCATCGTCGAAAGAATGTGCGCAATCTTCTTCTGCTCGGGGATTTCAGGTGGAAAAGACACGCTTTCCATGTATGCCATTTCTCGATTTAGCCCAGGGACGCCAACATCACCAGTAATCCGTGTCAGATCGAGATGCCGGAGAAGGTAAAAGAGGAACTCAAGGTCTGTATCGGGTGCATCATCAGCAGTGATATAAAATGTAGTGTCAATAGGGCAGAATGGGCCGAGGGAACGATGAACCTGACCGGCTGAACCTTTCCGCCCAACAACTAATCCTGGAGCATTGACAATCGCTTTGTGATGAGAGCCAACTATTCCATTGGATCCATAAACTGGAATCTCTCCTTCTACACGCTGTTTGACGGGAAGACTCTTCCCATAGTTCAGTTGGAGCACATCCCCCAAGGGCTTTGTTACCCACTCACTCATACCCCGATCTTCTCCAGAATCTTTTTGAGGGCTTTGTCGGTCATGGCATCACCATGGTGATCTTCATCATCGTTGTTGTCCCCATTTTGTTCCTATTTCTTTCGTAGCGGGTTTGTCGGCTTTACGATTATCGAAAACGGCTTAACGATTACTTAACGATTCCTTCCCTGGCTGGGCGCGATATCGGGTTGATCGGCCGCTGCC